>NZ_JBIEKD010000006.1:0-164191 GCF_043496955.1 Thalassobacillus sp. B23F22_16
TTTAATTTTATCAGAGGTTGTCCTTATATTCTTATTAAAATAAAAGAAAACCATAAAAAGAGTGGTCCGCATCAAAATGATGCGGACCACTTTCTGTTTAAATTACTGGGTTTTGTCCCAGCCTCTTAATGTTATTCTATTCTACACTAACAATTTTAACTTCAATTTCTCCACCAGGTGTCATGACAGTCACCTGTTCGCCTATTTCATGGCCTATCAGACTCTTTGCCATTGGAGAATCATTAGAAATCTTACCCTCAAAAGGATCAGCTTCCGCACTTCCTACAATCGTATAAGTTTCTTCATCACCTTCAGGAAGCTCCTGGAATGTAACTGATTTACCTAAAGAAACCATGTTAGGATTTTGGTTATCATTTTCGATGATTACCGCATTACGAATCATATTTTCAACTTGAGCGATTCGAGCTTCCACAAAAGCCTGCTCGTCTTTAGCTGAATCATACTCGGAGTTTTCCGACAAGTCACCGAAATCACGAGCAACTTTTATTCGTTCTACTACCTCTTGACGTCGCTCTGTCTTTAAATAATGTAATTCATTCTCTAGTTTTTCTTTACCTTCTTGTGTCATATAGTAGCTTTTTTCTTCAGCCATGTAACAAACACTCCTTTATCCCAACTTAATTGTCTGTCCCCAATATCACTATAAAAATGAGCGGCACATCTAAAATGTGCACGCAGGCTTGATTATACTTCATTTTATCGAGGAGTTTATCTGTCTAGAACTACTAAACAAAACTATGCCAGATTTCATAAGACTTTTCAACTCTTTTTACCAATTATTTCTCGCTGCGTTCTTCCAGGATAGTTTTGATTTTAGTAGCCATTAAGTCAATTGCTACGTGATTTTGCCCGCCTTCAGGTATAATGATGTCCGCATACCTTTTTGTAGGCTCTACAAATTGCAAGTGCATCGGACGTACCACATTGATGTACTGTTCGATTACTGAATCAATGGACCTTCCTCTTTCTTTGATGTCTCTCATTAATCGGCGGATAATGCGGACATCGGCATCGGTATCTACAAATACTTTAATATCCATCAAGTCGCGAAGGCGCTTATCTTCTAATACAAGTATCCCCTCTACAATAATAACTTCCCTCGGTTCTACATGAATGGTTTCATCCGATCTGGTATGCATTTTATAATCATATACCGGCTTTTCAATTGGTTTCTCCTGGATTAACTGCTTCAAATGTTCAATGAGCAAATCATTGTCAAAAGCTAGCGGATGATCATAGTTCGTTTTTAACCGCTCTTCCATTGGCAGGTGGTATTGGTCTTTATAATAATAATCCTGTTCAATCATTAATAATGGTTTATCTGCAAAGCGTTGGATAACAGACCGGGTGACACTGGTTTTACCAGAACCTGTGCCCCCGGCTACGCCTATTACTACTGGCCTTTCTGACATTCTTAGTGGATCTCCCTTCGCATCATGTTATATAAATATACTGCTTGGTCTACTTTTTTACTATTTGAAGGATAATTCGCCTTTTGCTTTCACCTCTTTACAGTAAGTGCTATACCATCACCAATCGGAATAATAGATGTGTGATAGTTCGGATGTTCTATGAGCCATTCATTGTATTTTTTTATTTTATTACCAATTCTCTGCATACGTGGATTGTCATCTCTACCTGCCACATAACCTTTGAATAATACATTGTCTGACACAATGATACCTTTTTCGGTTATCATAGGGGCGTAACTTTCAAAGAAGTTTTTATACTGCCCTTTAGCAGCGTCAATAAATAGCACATCATATGGGCCTTTTTGAGCAATCTGTTCCTGTAGTTCCAGAGCATCGCCGTAAATTAAATCAATATGGTTGTCTTTATCTAATTTTTCAAGGTTGGCTTCGGCCTGACTAAAGCGGTCCGGATCCCTTTCTATGGTGACAATCTCGGTCATTGGGTGGGCTTCAAGCATGCGTAACGCAGAATAACCGATGGCAGCCCCTATTTCTAATATTCGTTTCGGACGGGTTACTCTGACTAATTGCATTAAATATTGAATCCCAAGAGGCTCCATAATAGGGACCTGATTATCATTTGCGAATTCCTCCATTTCTTTCGCCCACGAAGGGGAAGGCGGGAGCAGCGATTCTAAATACTTTTCCGTACGATCCATTCTGCAAACACTCCTTTACCAACCTATAACATTTATCTCGATTTACAACCCTAATATTTTATCATAAACCGATAATTTCTTCACTATCATCATTCACATTTGAAAAAATAGGATGACTGCCAACACAAAAGACTGCGCTACTTTACTACTGTTATATCTTCTTAACGTATAAAAAAGACTGTCTCATGCGGCGTTGTCTGCAACAATGTTTGTGCCTTCCCCCAGACATTCCACCTTTCATGAGACAGCCTTCTGATTAACGTTGGCTATCGATATGTTCTTTTTTTAATTCCAGATGCTCATCATATGTTTCTGCATAATAGACTTTTCCTTCACTATTAGCCACAAAATACATATAATCCGACTCTTCAGGTTGTAATGCAGCTTCCAGTGAGTTCTTATTAAAATTCGAAATTGGTCCTACTGGCAGCCCTTTTACTTGATAGGTGTTGTAGGGGGAATCCACTTCCAAATCTTTGTTAAGCACTCTGTCTTTGTGCTTGCCTAGTGCATACAAAACAGTAGGGTCTGTCTGGAGTGGCATATCAGCATCCAGACGGTTATAAAATACGCCGGCGATTTTTTTTCGGTCCTCTTCTGTAGGAGCCTCATTCTCGATAAGCGATGCCATAGTTATTGCATCATGAACCGTAGAAATACCCAACTCTTCCAACTCAGGCAAGTATGGTAATACATTTTCCTGGGTTCGGGCCAGCATATTCTCTATAATTTCTTCAATGCTCGGGTTTTCTTCATAAAAGTCATAGGTAGAAGCAAACAAGTATCCT
Organism: Thalassobacillus sp. B23F22_16; assembly: GCF_043496955.1. NCBI lineage: Bacteria > Bacillati > Bacillota > Bacilli > Caryophanales > Bacillaceae > Thalassobacillus > Thalassobacillus sp. B23F22_16. Next base: position 2,941 of record NZ_JBIEKD010000006.1, read on the forward strand.
TCTAATGGTTTCCGGATATCTTTATTGGTAATGTCTTCTGTCAACAGTTCCGGATATTGTTCAATCAAATCTTCCAAATACTCTGGGTCATCTGCTTTATCCATAAATTCTTCAGCTGTAAAATCGGTATGTTCTGAATCGGCAAACCTCTCTGCTATTTGAGTGATTTGTCTTCCTTCGGGTACGGTCACCCGGAATAGCGGTTCCCTTATTACCTTTCCGGTTTTCAATGATTCAGTCAACTGGTCGATTGACATGGATTGGGCAAATTGATATTCACCTGCCTGAAAATCGGATTCATTTTTAAATTTTGTATAAAAACGAAAAATTATCTCATTCTTAATCAAGTCGTTCTCTTTAAGTATACTAGCTATATGAGAAGTCGAAGAACCAAGGGGAATTTCGACAGTGGTTGTTTCTTCTGCTTCCGGGTCCACGGGCTCTAAAGCTGATTTAATATATAAGTAACCGGCTATTCCAGCGCCAATGAAAACAACTAACAATGTGGTTAAAACGATAGCAACGACTTTACGTACTGTACTTGCTTCTTCTCCTCTTTTTTTCACTTGTTTCTGATGTAAATCTTTAAAGTTCGAATCAGACATTGGCCATCCTCCTTCATCCATCCGGTACATTATACTACAAAAAGCGCCATATTTTCTATGGGTAAATGACAAAAGAGGATGAGTACCTGTGTTGTCTCATGCGCAAATGGTTTTGTCTTTTCTACCCGGAATAAACAAAAAAGTTACCTCTTTGAAGATACGACACCTTAAGCAGAATAAAAGGGAAATGTCCCTATTCCGCGGATAGCTCGCCATTAGTACATAAGGTACAGTCTCAAAGCCATTTAAAATAAAAAAAGCCTGCCCCGGTAAGCCAATGAGACTTATGGGCAGGCTTTATGCTTTCTTTTATTCTTGTTCTTCTGTCAGCGTGTTCAATGTTTCTTCTACCATATTCCACTCTTCATCTGTCTCGATTTGATATAAAGCTAAATCATCGTCATCGCCTTCTTTTTCTTCGTAACGGAAAGCGAACACTTCTACTTCTTCCTCATCTTTTTGTTCCGCTGGGACTACTGCAATATAAGAATGGTTCGTCTCGTCCACATCAAAGGTGAATAACACCTCAAAAAGATGTTCTTCCCCATTCTCATCAGGGATGATAATACGCTCTTGTTCTTCTAGGGCCATGCAAATCCACTCCTTTATTGATTGGCATCCAGATAGCTCTGTAAGATTATGCTGGCTGCCATCTTATCAATTACTTTCTTTCTCTTTTTTCTGCTGACATCTGCATTTAATAAAATACGTTCAGCAGCCATGGTTGTCAAACGTTCATCCCAGTAAACTATCGGTAATTGGAAGGCTTTTTCTAACTGTTGCCCGAATTCCTTACTGGCTTCACCACGTGGCCCAACCGTTCCATTCATATTTTTTGGCAGGCCGATTACTACCTTGGATACTTCATGTTCATCGATGAGTTCCTTTAAAGGGGCAATAGCCGTTTCAAAGTCCGGCTCTGTCCACTTAATTGTTGTAATACCCTGGGCAGTCCAGCCTAAACCGTCGGAGATTGCAACTCCGATCGTTTTTTCTCCGACATCTAATCCCATTGTTTTCATTTATTTACCTTTGTTTCCCTCCAAGTAGTATTTCACCAGCTCTTCAATTAATTCATCCCGTTCCATTTTCCTGATTAAGTTCCTGGCATCTTTATGGCGAGGAATATACGCTGGATCCCCGGAAAGCAGGTAGCCTACTATCTGGTTGATCGGATTATAACCTTTCTCTTTAAGCGATTCGTGTACCGAAAGTAGTACAGAACGCACATCCTGCTCAAACGGCTCCTCTGAAAAATTAAATTTCATTGTCTTGTCCATTGAACTCATCTTAACACCTCGCACTTTTTTATGATTTACTCCATTATATACTTAATTCAGGAGTTTGAAAAACATCGGGGTTTATTGAACATATTCTTTTGCATATTGGAGCGCTTCTTCTATCTTCGATGGATCTTTTCCACCAGCTTGTGCCATGTCCGGACGACCGCCGCCTCCACCGCCGCAACGAGCAGCCGCTTCTTTAATCAATTTCCCTGCATGGTAACCATCTTCGATAAGATCCTTGGAAACTCCTGCAATTAACTGGACTTTTTCCCCATTCGAAGCTGCCAATAGTATGATTCCTGATTCAAGCTTTTGCTTCAGTTCATCCATCATGCTTCTAAGGGCATTTGCATCTTTGACATTCACTTGTTTTGAAAGGACAGGAATACCATTGACTTCTTCTACTTCATTCAAAATGGAACTCGCCTCAAGGTTAGAAAACTTACTGGCTAACGATTCTTTTTCTCTTTGTTCTGCTTTCAATTCCTGATGTAGTACGTCAATTCGCTCAGGTACCTGCTCCGGTTTTGTCTTCAAACGTGCAGCCGCTTCCTTAAGAAGCGTTTCTTTTCCGTTCATATATTGATAAGCATCTTTTGCAGTGACTGCTTCAATCCTTCTTGTACCAGCTCCAATCCCTGTCTCAGAGACAATCTTGAAGAGGCCGATTTCAGCAGTATTAAGCACATGACAACCTCCGCACAGTTCCATGCTATAGTCTCCTACTTGAACCACACGGACCTCATCCCCATACTTCTCACCAAATAAAGCCATCGCGCCCTTTTCCTTCGCTTCCTGCAAAGAATTGTACTCGATCTGTACAGGTATTGACTCCCAGACTTTCTCATTGACCATTTCTTCGATTTGATGCAACTCCTCTTCTGATACAGAACCGAAATGAGAAAAGTCAAAACGGAGACGATCCGGAGCCACCAAAGAACCAGCCTGGTTGACATGATTGCCCAGTACATCTTTTAATGCCTGATGAAGCAGGTGTGTAGCTGTATGATTCTTCACGACAAAAGAACGGGCCGAGGCATCCACTACAGCTGTCACTGTTGCTCCCTTTTCTAATCTCCCTTCCGTTACTACCACTTCATGCATGTGCTGACCATTCGGTGCTTTTTGCACATTTTTCACTTCCAGGCTTACTTGATCGCTTTTTATCCATCCTTTATCAGCGATTTGACCTCCGCTTTCCGCATAAAAAGGAGTATGATCTAAAAAGATATAGGCTGTCTCACCTGAGTCTGCTGTGTCTGCAAATGACTTTTCTTTGATCATTTCCACGACCTTCGCTTCTACTTCCAGGTTATTATAGCCGATAAATTCACTTTCAACTTGAACATCTCCAAGTACACCTTCCTGGATTTGCATGGAGTCCGACTTTTGGCGTGCACTACGAGCGCGCTCCCGCTGCTTTTCCATTTCTTTCTGGAAGCCTTCTTCATCCATGGTAAACCCTGCTTCTTCCACATATTCTTCTGTTAATTCTTTCGGGAAACCATATGTGTCATAGAGACGAAAGACTTCTGTACCTGGGAAGACATTATTACCTTTGTTCGTTTCTTCCTTGATAATATCTGATAATATTGAAAGTCCGTCGTTCAGTGTTTCATGGAAACGTTCTTCTTCAGTTTTAATTACATTTTGAATAAATGGCCGCTTTTCATTTACTTCCGGATAGAAATCTATCATAATATCTGCAACTTGTGGAACGAGCTTGTACATGAATGGCTCATGGATTCCAATTTGCTTTGCATACCTTACTGCACGTCGCAATAAACGTCGCAGCACATATCCGCGTCCTTCATTGGAAGGCAGAGCTCCATCACCTACCGCAAACGCTACAGTACGTATATGATCGGCTATCACTTTGAATGCCACATCATATTCTGTGTCCTGCCCGTATTTCACGTTAGCGAGCCTTTCTGTTTCTTGGATGATCGGCATGAATAAATCCGTTTCAAAGTTAGTAGGTGTATCCTGAATGACACAGACCATCCGCTCTAATCCCATTCCGGTATCAATATTTTTCTTTGGCAATGGGGTATACGTGTCATCAGGGTTATGATTGAACTGAGAAAATACAAGGTTCCATATTTCCAGATACCGTTCATTTTCCCCACCGGGATATAATTCTGGATCACTTGGATCGTTCCCATAATTTTCGCCGCGATCAAAGAAAATCTCTGTATTTGGCCCACTCGGCCCTTCTCCAATATCCCAGAAATTCTCTTCCAATCGGATGATCCGCTCTTCCGGAAGACCAACTATATCCCTCCAGATGTTATAAGCTTCATCATCTTCCGGGTGGACAGTGACCGATAGGAGATCTTTATCGAACCCGATCCATTCCGGACTAGTAAGGAACTCCCATCCCCATTGAATAGCTTCTTCTTTAAAGTAATCTCCAATTGAGAAATTACCGAGCATTTCAAAGAAAGTGTGGTGGCGTGCTGTCTTCCCGACATTTTCAATATCGTTGGTGCGGATAGATTTTTGCGCATTGACGATTCTAGGCTTCTCAGGGACCACTCTTCCATCAAAATACTTCTTCAATGTTGCCACACCGCTATTTATCCATAATAAAGTCGGATCTTCATGCGGGACAAGTGAGGCACTTGGTTCGGTACGGTGTCCTTTTTCATTGAAAAAATCCAGATACATTTGGCGTACTTCTGCTGAAGTCAGTTTTTTCATCTTTTCATTCCTCCTGAATTATTCTTGTAGCAACTAAAGCGTAAACATTGATTAACCATCTGCAAATTCGTGGGAATAACTGGAATACAGCTTGTTCCGCATAAGTTATTTATAGAGAATATGGGATGGTTTTTTAAAATTTCGGGTGATACCTTTTCCTGATGATACAAAAAAATAAAAAAACCGTCCCTGCTCTTATTGAGCAGGGACGGGGTATCATTTCCGCGGTACCACCCTGATTATGGAGTATATCTCCATCACCTTGGACGCTGGTAACGGTGCGTGGCCGGCGGGTTTTAACCGCACTCGGGAATAGCTTCTGCAGCCCTTCATCCAGGATCTCTCTCAGCCAAGGAAATCCCTCTCTTAAAGAATGGTCTGCTGCATACTCAGTTCCGTCAACATATTCCATAACAAATTGATTTTGATATGCGTTATTATAGATAACTATCCAGTAGTTGTCAATGCGGGGCCTTTGCTCTCCATATGTGTTCTGCTATCACCTTGATACAGGTTAGGATCGGGACAGCCAGAATCATGCCCAGAATGCCGGCCGCCTCTTCTCCAACAAGCAAAGCAAGGATGATAAGTATCGGGTGAATATGGATGCTTTTACCTACTATATATGGAGATAACAGGTTTCCTTCAATAACCTGGACAACGATAATTGTAATAAGCACATAGACTACCATTTTCACAGATGTAGTAAGTGCTATAATAACAGCGGGAAAAGCGCCAATCAGGGGCCCAAAGTAAGGAATAATATTGGTAGCCCCTACTACCACGCCCAAAAGCAGTGGATAATTAATTCCAATCAGCCAAAACCCAATAAAAGAAAGGCATCCAACGAACAAACAGACAATAAATTGCCCTCGTATATAGCCGCCTAACGAAATGCTTATATCATGCACCAGCGTCTTCCCTTCGAAATGAAACCGTTTTGGTGTCAATTTCTTACATGCCTCTTTAATCCGTTCGATATCCTTAAGAAAATAAAATGTCAAAACAGGAATGACAGCAGCCACTACTAGTACATCCATGATCCCAGTGAAGCTCGCAATTAGCATTGTCACCCGTTCGTTCGTCCAGGTTTCCAGCTGGTATAAAATCTCGGTCAACTGATCATGAAAGCTTTCCGGCAAATCAGATGTTTGCTGATAGATTTGTGAAATCAAGTTTCGGTAACCTTCGGCAAATTCCGGAATTTGAGCATTCAGGTCTCTTAATTGGTTGATTAATCTCGGTATACCTTTATATAACCCGTAACCCACCCCTGCAAAAAACAGAAAGAAGATTACAAGAATCGCTGCCCAGCGCGGAAGATGGCGTTCGTGCAATTTCTCTACGACCGGATGGAGCAGAAATGCTATAAAACCTGCAATTAGAAAAGGTGTAAGAACCTTCCATACGCCAACCAACATCCCCTTATAATAAGGAAACAACTTTGCCAGCAAAAATAAACTTAATAGAATAAAGATCAGCAGCACAAATCGGTATAATGCGCGTCTGATTTTCTCTTCCATCTTTATTCTGCTTCCTGGAAGAACAAGTCATTCAAAGAACTTAAGCTGCCGTCTTCTTCGATCTGATGGACATTCATTCTGCCATTTTCATAGGATAGTTCAATATAGCAATTCCAACAATAGTACTGATTAGTGCCGACTTTTCCGATATCTTTCCGTTGACAGTTAGGGCAAATCAAGAGAAAAACTCCTTTTTAGCCCCTATCATGTCCCGATAAAGCTTCGTTTATACATGGTAATACTCTATTTAAAACTGTTTTCACTGCTGCATCCCATTATGGAAAATACACACTTTCCCTTTATAAATGAGCTCTGTTAAATCTTCAACAAAAGGGCCGAAAAGTCGAAGACTTGATTTCGAGACATTATTTGAGGAAAAGGGGCGGTGGGGAAGGGCTCGTGTCCCTGCCCATCCTTTTCCTTTCATGGTAACGGACCACACTATCTCGAAACCAGGTCTTAGTTAAAGGGAGTTTATGTGTAAAATTCTTAGTTAAAAATACTAGATGCTGTATTTTTACATAAAGTCATAGGGTGAGATTTCTTCTTCTTCCTCATCGGAAATTGGAGTAGCGCTGTTCTCTGTCAATTTCTCTTTTAAATGCGTATTTCGAAGGTTGGTGTCTTCCGTTTTGACGCCTTCCAGGAATGCTTGCTTATCGCCGCAAATAACCAGCGATCGCTTACTTCTTGTAATCGCCGTATATAAAAGGTTTTTTCGAAGCATACGTCGGTAGCTTCTTACTACTGGCATTATGACAATAGAAAATTCTGACCCTTGCGATTTATGAATAGAAGTACAGTAAGCAAGTGTGATATTAGATAAATCTTTCTTAGGATAGACTACTTCTTTTCCATCAAAATCAATGACTACCTGTTCAACCTGATCAACATTTTCATCTTCCCTGAAAATCGCGACAATTTCGCCAATGTCTCCATTATAAACACCGTCTTCCGGTTGATTGACAAGCTGAATCACTTTATCACCAGTCCGGTAGACGAGCTCTTTGAATTTAATATCCCTTTTTTGTTTACTAGGCGGATTGACTAACCATTGGATTTCTTCATTTAGTTTATTGATCCCTACATGCGTCCGATACATTGGTGCAAGTACCTGGATTTCACGACGTTCAATCCCCTTATCCATTGCCCGTTTGACTATTTGTGTTACAACATCTACTAATTGATTCTCCCCAGCATCGATAAAAGTGAAATCCTGTTCTTTTCGCAATGACTGGAGAGTACAACTGTCATTTTTTATTTCATGAGCCAGCTGAATGATACGTGAGCCTTCCTTTTGCCGGTAAACTTCCTGCAGTTGGACAAATGGGAGCTGCTGCGAAGCTAGTAAATCAGTCAATACCTGGCCGGGCCCAACGGATGGAAGCTGATCCTCATCCCCTACCACTAAAACTTGCATGTCTGAAGGGATAGCACGAAATAATTGGTTGGCAAGCCAAATATCTACCATAGAAAATTCGTCTACAATCAGAAGTTTCCCTTCCAGCTGATTATTTTGATTTTTTTCAAAGGAATTCTTGCCATCCCACCCCAGCAGCCTATGAACCGTCCTGGCAGGCAATCCAGTGGATTCGGTCATTCGTTTAGCAGCTCTTCCGGTGGGTGCAGTCAATACAAACGGGAAAGGCTGATCCTGATCATAATCTTCCGGATTAAGCGATAGTTCATTTAATTCCGCGTAGGCACGAATAATCCCCTTAATGACCGTCGTCTTTCCAGTACCAGGCCCCCCGGTCAAAATCATCACTTTTGATTGCAACGCTTTTTCTATCGCCTGAAATTGGTCCTGGCCATAGCTGAGTGCTTCTTCTTCTTCTACCTTGCCTATGATCTTTAATAATTCCGCTTGTGTGTAATCAGCATCCACATCTTTTGCTATAATTCTTTCTAATTGGTGGCAAAATCCATTTTCTGCATGGAATAAGGAAGGGAGGTAAACACGGTCCATTTCGATACGGACAATGCCCTCTTCTCCCATTTGTATTAACTGATGGGACAGGTTTTCAAAAGAGATCTCCTGCTGACTGCCGTTCAAAAGACGATCGACACTTTCTAATACTTCACGAGTTGGCAAATAAACGTGTCCCGTCTGGTAACTTTGCTGCAAAATATAAAGACACGCCGCCCGTATTCGTGTAGGGTGGTCGAAAGGCACTTCATTCACTCGTGCCACTTCATCTGCCCGATGAAAACCAAATCCCTCTACATGGAATACAAGCTGATAGGGATCTTCCTGTAGAATAGACAAGCTTTCATCTTTGAAGACCTCGTAGATTTTCTGAGCCATTTTCAATCCGAACCCGTATTTTGATACGTGAATTACCACATGTTCAAACCCCTGATGTTCCTTTAATGCATGATAAAGGCGGTCTGCCTGTTCCTTTTTCATGCCAGGGATGTCATCTAATACGGATTTATCATTCAAAATTGCCGTAACAGCCTGATTACCAAGCTGTTGATAAATCTTTTCTGCAGTTTTTTTGCCAATACCCTGGAACAAGTCACTGGATAAATACGCAATCAATCCATCTTTTGATTCTGGAAGCACCCGACGATAAAAGTCTATCTGGTATTGCTTCCCAAACTTAGGATGCTGTTGTATTTTCCCTTGGAAGATGTAGCTTTCTCCTTCTTCTAAGGGAGAAAAATGACCTTTGATGACAACATCCTTTTCTTCGAGTGGCTCATTCGTGTCTTTAATACGGACGGAAGCAATGGAAAAATGCTCGGAATCATTATGAAAGATCATCCGATTCAACTTACCTTTAATATAACCCGCCTCAATCTGCTGTTTCTCTTCACTTGTTTCCATTGCTATCCGTCTTCTCCTTTCCTGCCCAGCTTTAGTTATCTAACAGATTTTCTAACTGTTTTTTTCCATTAGCCGCAAGCATGTGCTCCGGCTGTATCTTTAATGCTTGGTTGAAATGCTTAAGGGCTGTATCAGCATCTTCTTTATATAAGGCTATAACTCCAAGGTTGTAATGAGCATCACTATGATTCGATTCTAATTGTAGCACATGATTCATCTGATTTTCGGCATGTTCAATATCTTCATTTTGAGCGAGACATAGCCCATATTGGAATTGGATATCAATATCATGTTCATCCATTTCAGCCGCTGTCATCAGGTAAGGTAACGCCAGGCGCTGATGGTCCTGATGCACGAAAGTCATCCCCATCATGAAATGCACATCAGCTTCATTTAAGCCTTCTTCAATCGCCCGCAGAAATTGTTCTTGTGCACGCGCAAAGTTCTCCTGGTCATAGAAAGTATTCCCTAACCCATAATACGCAGTAGCGGCATGACTGTCTTTTTCAATTGCTCGTTCAAAAAAACGCTGGGCACGCTCGTAATCTTTCATATGCAGTAATAGATTGCCAAAATTGATATAACCCAATGGTTCCTCAGGATTTTCATCGATCGCCTCCGTAAACCATTTGGCTGCTTGCTCGTAATTATGCTCTTTCATCTCTTCGATACCTTTAGCTAGTTTATCCATGTTTATCCCCTTTCTTTCCATAAGAAAAGACCATGCGCCTAATATTTCGGCCATGCATGGTCTCTTGACCGCTTTTACAGCGTTTCATCCTACATATGTCAACGCCTTGTCTTCTTTTAGGACCTCATCGATGGTCGCTCCGCCTAGACATACTTCTCCTTCATAAAAGACGACAGCCTGGCCCGGAGTAATGGCTCGTTGTGGTTCATGGAAAATCACTTTTACTTTGTCATCATCCAATACCTGGACTGTGACCGGACTGTCATCCTGACGATAACGGAACTTTGCCGTACATTCCATTTCACTTTTTGGTGCTTTTCGGCTGATCCAGTTGATTTGAGTGGCAATCAGCGCGTCTGAATATAACGCATCATGATGGAACCCTTGTCCGACATAAAGAATATTATCCTCTAAGTTCTTACCAACGACAAACCAAGGTTCCCCAGCACCGCCAATGCCTAATCCCTGACGTTGTCCCAGTGTATAATACATTAATCCGTCATGACGTCCTTTTACTTCCCCATCCAGGGTCTGCATTTCTCCAGGCTGGGCAGGGAGATATTCGCTTAAGAACTCCTTGAAATTACGTTCACCTATAAAACAAATCCCGGTACTGTCTTTCTTGGCTGCTGTAGCCAGATCATGCTCTCTGGCGATTTCACGTACTTTTTTCTTATCGAGATGTCCGAGCGGGAACATTACTTTAGCCAATACATCCTGGGAAAGCTGATTAAGGAAATACGTTTGATCTTTATTGTTATCTTTTCCACGTAGCATTTCATAAACGCCATCTTTTTCCCTCACCTGAGCGTAGTGTCCAGTCGCAAGGTAATCAGCGCCAAGAGAAATGGCGTGATCCAGAAATGCTTTGAACTTGATCTCCTTATTGCACATTACGTCCGGATTAGGTGTCCGGCCTGCTTTGTATTCATCTAAAAAGTAACGGAACACTTTGTCCCAATATTGTTTTTCAAAATTGACAGCGTAATAAGGGATATCCAACTGGTTACACACCCTTATAACATCTTCAAAATCTTCAGTAGCTGTACAAACCCCGTTTTCATCGGTATCATCCCAGTTTTTCATAAAAATGCCGACCACATCATATCCCTGCTCTTTCAGAAGCAAAGCTGCTACTGATGAATCGACTCCACCACTCATACCAATGACGACACGGGTATCTTTTGGGTCTTTCACCACATTATTCACCTCTTTTTGTTAAACCTTAAATCTCTTGGAGACGTCTGATTACTTGACTGATTTTTCTAGCTGCTTCTATGACGTTTTCTTTTGAGTTGGCCATTCCAAAACTGAAACGAATGGAATTGACTGTCCGCTCATCCGAAGCTCCGTACATTGCTGATAGAACATGGGAAGGCTCTACCGATCCAGCAGTACATGCACTTCCGCTTGAAGCAGCAATTCCCGCCAGGTCGAAATTCGTCAGCAGCGTTTCCACATTCATTCCCGGAAAGCTTACATTGACGATAGTAGCTACCATTTTTTCCGAATCACCGTTGATAGAGAAGGCTACCCGCTCTTCTAATAAGGTGTCCAAAAAAAGGGATTTATATTGTTTATAAGTTTCCACGCGAGACTTTCGTTCTTCCACCATAAGTTCTACTGCGGTTTGCAGACCTTTTACGGCAGGAAGGTTTTCAGTGCCAGGACGGCGCTTCCGCTCTTGTTCACCGCCATAGTGCAATGTATGCATTAATGTACCTTCCTTGGCATACAAAAAACCGATTCCTTTAGGACCATTGATTTTATGCCCAGAGACGGTCAGCATGTCCACTTTCAGCCTTTCCACCTCGACTTCTAATGTGCCATATGCCTGTACGGCGTCTGTGTGGAAATAGGCTTGATGATTTTCCAACAGCCCACCGATCTCCTCAATAGGCTGGATCATACCTGTTTCATTATTTACGGCCATGACTGACACAACGATCGTATCATCCGTCAGTTTATCTTCAAGTTCTTTAATGCTAATAAGCCCGCTTTCATCTGGGTTGAGGTAAGTCACTTGAAAACCTTCTTGTTCCAGCTGTTCTGCAGCATGAAGCGTAGCATGATGTTCGATAGATGTTGTAATTACATGGTTTCCTTTTTGTTTATTGGCACGTGCTGTTCCAATTAAAGCCAGGTTGTCTGCTTCTGTACCACTGCTTGTGAATATAATTTCTTTCTCATTAGCGCCAATACTTCTGGCAATTGTACGGCGTGCATCATCTAATATCCTTCTTGCCTTCCTTCCAAATTGATGGACGCTGGAAGGGTTTCCGAATACATCCTGAAAGACAGGCACCATATTTTCAATCACTTGCGGATGCACAGGTGTTGTCGCTGCGTGATCCAGATATATTTCTTTCATAAAATCACTTCCGTTTAATTAAATGTAAAACATATAAGCGTCCTGGGTTTGATCCTCGACATGGTCTTTCAAATCTTCCAACGTAGTGGTGTCCAGAACTTCTTTTACTGCGTCTCTGACTCTTTTCCAAAGCGCCTGTTTAGCTGGCTCTTCGTCCTCAATCCCCTCGACCGGAGTAATCGGACCCTCCAGAACGCGTATGACATCTCCAGCTGTAATTTCATGGGGAGCTTTGGTCAACATGTAGCCTCCGTAGGCTCCCCGTACACTTTTAACAAGCCTTGCATTCCTAAGAGGAGCGACCAACTGCTCCAGATAGTGTTCAGACAAATCTTTTTCTCGGGCAATTTGTTTTAGCGATATCGGTCCTTCACCGTACCTCTTCGCCAGTTCGATCATGATTGTCAGGCCGTACCGGCCCTTTGTAGATATTTTCATGCTTTTCACCTTTCTTCAGGAAAAAGTTAAGTAACTGCTTCGCTTGTGGCAGGGAAAACCCGACCATTGTTCCAAGGAATAGTGCAATAATTACTGTCCCGACGCCTACTGGACCGCCGAGCATCCATCCAAGTAATGCAATGATAATTTCATTCCAGTTTCTAACGGTGGATACCTTCCAGCCCGTAGTTTCAGTCAATACTAGCATCAAACTGTCACGCGGGCCAGCTCCCATACCAGGAGCTACATAAATACCGATGCCATAGGCCATTACAAGTGTCCCTACGACAAAAACAACTATCGCAACCCATAATTGTTCAGGTTCCGGTAATACCCAGTTAAAAAAATCAATAAAAACACCAATTAGGACCATATTCAATACTGTGCCTATTTGCGGCCATTGTTTCTTGGCAATCGAAGTAACAGCAACGATGACCAGACCGGCAATGATTGCCCATGTTCCTATGGTTAATCCTAATTGTACAAATAATCCATAATGAAAGACATCCCATGGGCCAATTCCAAGAACTTTTGCTTGTATGGTTAGTGAAATGCCCAAAGCCAATATAATTAAGCCAATCACAAAAAATGACCAGCGTACCATGTAATGATAGAAATCATTCGGATGGCGAGACATATACTCCCCCCTGACTAAAATGCTCAATCGCTTGTTAAAATAAATGAAGTTTGCCTTGAATCGTCAACCTTTACGGCAACACATAAGCTGGACGGATACTGCCAATCTTGTACTTATAACAAACGCTATTATAGCATGAATGTACAGCTCTTGCATTCTATCTGAAATATCACTACGCTTATCAAAAGAAGGATGACGATAAAGGGGACAAAAAGTATGAAGCAAAAACCATTAGCTTTTCGAATGCGGCCGACGAATATAGATGAAATCATCGGGCAGAAACATCTCGTTTCAGAAGGAAAAACAATTAGGAGGATGGTGCAAGCAAACCGGCTGGCATCGATGATATTATTCGGCCCTCCAGGCACCGGAAAGACATCGATGGCAATGGCATTGGCTAAAAGCCTCGGCCTTCCTTTTAAAATTCTTAATGCGGTGACAGATAAAAAGAAAGACATGGAAATTGCTGTCGAAGAAGCAAAAATGCATGGGCAAATGGTGCTGATTCTTGATGAAGTCCACCGATTAGATAAAGGAAAACAAGATTTTCTTCTTCCACACCTGGAAACAAATTTGCTGACACTGATCGGTTGTACAACCAGCAACCCTTATCATTCCATTAATCCAGCAATCCGGAGCCGTTGCCACCTGTTTGAACTTTACCGTCTCGGCAAAGAGGATATAAAAGAAGCTTTGAACCGGGCTATCACCGATGAAAGAGAAGGACTAGGAGAACTGGCCCTGGAAGTATCCAATGATGCCATGGAACACTTTGCCCAAGCGGCGAATGGAGATTTACGTGCAGCTTTAAACGGTCTGGAACTTGCCGCCTATTCCACACCTGCAGAACAGGATGGAACGATTCCTATAACCCTTGCAACTGCTGAAGAGTGCATGCAAAAAAAGAGCTTTTCCCATGATAAAGACGGAGACGCGCATTATGATGTTTTATCGGCATTCCAGAAATCGATTCGGGGAAGTGATATCAATGCTGCTCTACACTATTTAGGCCGTTTAATTGAAGCTGGAGATCTTGACAGTATTGCCAGAAGATTAGTAGTCATCGCGTATGAAGACATAGGACTTGCTAATCCTCAGGCAGGACCACGAGCTATTGCAGCGGTAGAAGCGGCGGAACGCCTTGGCTTCCCAGAAGCCAGGATTCCACTTTCTGTTGCAGTATCGGAATTAGCGTTGTCCCCTAAATCAAACAGTGCTTATAAAGCATTAGACGAAGCTTTAAATGATATAAGAAGCGGAAACAGCGGGGAAGTCCCTTTACACTTGAAAGATTCTCACTATAAGGGGGCTGAAAAACTCGGAAGAGGTGTCGAATATAAATATCCACACAACTATGAGAATGCGTGGGTCAATCAGCAATACCTGCCTGATGCAATCAAACATAAGAAATATTACCACCCCAAACGTACAGGTAAGTTTGAGCAGGCTATGAAACAAGTCTATGAGAAAATAAACCAGCAAAAAAATAAATAATCATTGCTATAGTGGTATAAATCCTTTTCTTAGTGGTCACAATAGGCATAAAAATAACAAACTAGTTTTTAAAAATACTAGATAGATCATTAAGATTAGGAGTGAATGAAAATGACAAAAGTCAGACAGGATGCATGGTCTCATGAAGATGATTTATTGTTAGCGGAAACTGTTTTAAGACATATCCGAGAAGGAAGCACCCAGCTGAAAGCATTTGACGAAGTTGGAGATGCTTTAAATCGCACCTCCGCGGCATGCGGGTTCCGATGGAATGCAGAAGTCAGGCAAAAATATGAACAGGCAATTGAAATTGCAAAAAAACAACGGAAAGAGAAGAAACGGGCAGAAGCTATGGAACAGCCAAAACGACCAGCTAAAGCCCAGCATAAATTCGCGGAAGTGGAGGCTAATCCATCGTTAGTAGAGGAACCAGCTACTGTGAGTCATACTTCTGATGCCCCTGCTGCCCAGTTGAATCTAAGTTCAGTCATTGATTATTTACGTAACCTTCAATCTGATATGGAATACTCTACAAATCATAGAAACAAACTAGAAAAAGTCACTGCTGAAAACAGACAACTTAAAGAGGACAAAGAAAAACTGGAACATCAATATGCACAGCTGCAACGTCAGTTAGTTACGATGCAGGATGATTATCAGGCTTTGATTCAAATCATGGATCGGGCTAGAAAAATGATTGTATTTGATGAAGATGGGGACTTTGCCAAACCACAATTCCGCATGGAACGAAATGGAAACCTGGAACAGGTTGCAAAATAACCCGCAAACCTTCAGTCCGAATAATATGAAAGCAGGAAGCGCATAAACGCCTCCTGCTTTTTTAGTTCCGTTCTATATCGATTGTCTTTACTATCTCATTAACTACATAGCTTGCCATAATCAGCCCCGCAACGGAAGGCACAAAGGCATTGGAAGAGGGAGGCATCTCCGCTTTCCTGGTTTCTGCATTCTCCGGCGCTATCTCTT
The DNA here is from genome assembly GCF_043496955.1 of Thalassobacillus sp. B23F22_16. Classification (NCBI taxonomy): domain Bacteria; kingdom Bacillati; phylum Bacillota; class Bacilli; order Caryophanales; family Bacillaceae; genus Thalassobacillus; species Thalassobacillus sp. B23F22_16. Next base: position 18,509 of record NZ_JBIEKD010000006.1, read on the forward strand.
TTCTTACATCTTCTTTGATTTTTATTGGCTTTTCCTGCGAGTATACAACAGGAACGCCTTTTTTAATCCCTGCTTCCCGTAATTTTTTTCGAATCACCTTAGCAATAGGATCATAGCTGGTCTTGAAAATATCCGCTATTTGGAACTTGGTGGGATCCGTTTTATTCGCAGCACCCATACTAGAGATGATAGGTATATCGCGTGAAATACATTCTTTAATAAGGTGTACTTTATAGATGATCGTATCACTGGCATCTACGATAAAATCAGGCTGATAACTAAATAATGTTTCGTAAGTCTCTTCCGTATAAAACATATTTAGAGTAATTACTTCACATTCTGGATTAATATCACGAATTCGTTCCTTCATTAATTCAGCTTTAGGCTGTCCGATCGTAGAAAGGAGTGCAGGTAATTGTCGGTTAATATTTGTGATATCCACCACGTCTTTATCGATCAATATTAACTTGCCTATACCTGTCCTGGCTAAGGCTTCGACACTAAAGGAGCCGACTCCCCCAATCCCTAATACAGCTACTGTAGAACCCTTCAGTAACTCTAAGCCTTCTTTCCCGATCGCCAACTCATTCCGTGAAAATTGATGCAACATAACGATAAGCCGCCCCTTTCATTGAAAAACCGGCTTCGCACCTAGTCTTTATGGCGGAAGCCTTCTTATATAGATTATCTTTAACCAATTAACCTTCTTTAAAGTAAAAAAACCTTAAGGTTCCCCTTAAGGTCTTTACGTATGTAAGTCCAATCCCAATTGTGCCGTTGTTTCATGAGTTTTGAACCCGCTCCTAGCAGGTGGGTGCCCTGTTCCATGCTTCATGCGTCCTCATCGGAATGAGGCTTGCACTCCACATGGAAACACCAGGCTCCCTGTACATAAATGTTCGGTCAAAACGTACATTCGAACAACGTACACATCAGGATTGGTTCCTTTACTTTGTAATCAAATAATAGCATACGTCAGATCAAATATCAATAAGTTTGCCAGGACGTTTTTGTATTAATAATTACATAATTTTAACAAGCTCACTGTTCTTCTTTTACTTTTTTTGCGGTCGTTTTCAGATGTAATTCTTCTAGTTGTGCTTCACTGACTTCCCCAGGAGCTTCTGTCAATAAGCAGGAGGCAGATGCAGTTTTAGGGAATAGAATGGTATCTCTTAGATTGTTTCGGCCGGCAAGAAGCATCACAATGCGATCAAGACCTAAAGCTATGCCACCATGTGGAGGAGTGCCATATTCTAGTGCTTCCAGCAGGAATCCGAATTGCTCTTCCGCTTCTTCCTTAGAAAACCCTAGAACTTCAAACATTTGATCCTGCAGCTCTTTATTATAAATACGAAGAGATCCTCCACCCAATTCATAGCCATTCAACACTAAGTCATAGGCTTGGGCATGTACTTTTGCCGGATCTGTCTCTAATAGCTCCACTTCCTCAGGTTCCGGCATCGTGAATGGATGATGGGCTGCGAAATAACGTCCAGCGTCCTCATCATACTCTAACAATGGCCAATCGGTTACCCATAAGAAGTTGAATTTACTTTCATCAATTAATTCCAGCTGTTTGCCGAGCATTAAACGTAAAGCACCCAGGCCTTCCTGTACGACTGTTGTCTTATCAGCTAAAAACAGAATCAAGTCTCCCGGTTCAGCGTGGACTGCATTGCCCAGCCCGATCAACTCCTCTTCGCTGAAGAACTTAGCAATCGGACCATTCCATTGAGCTTCGTCAACCTTCATCCATGCTAACCCTTTTGCTCCATACCCTTTGACAAATTCAGTCAGCTTATCAATGTCTTTTCTCGAAAATCCATCGGCCTGTCCTTTGACATTTATGGCGCTTACCTGGCCGCCTGAAGTCACGGCACCACTGAATACCTTAAAACCAGAGTCTTTTACCACTTCGGAGACATTCACCAGCTCCATCCCGAAGCGAGTATCGGGTTTATCGGAGCCGAAGCGTTCCATCGCTTCCTCATAACGCATCCTGGGTAGTGGAGTTTCCAGCTCAATGCCTTTTACCTCAATCATGATTCTCGCCATCATCCGTTCCGTCATATCCATAATTTCTTCTTTGGACATGAAGGAAGTCTCGATGTCAATTTGGGTAAATTCCGGCTGGCGATCTGCCCGCAAATCTTCGTCACGGAAACAACGGGCAATCTGATAGTATTTTTCAAAACCAGACATCATAAGTAATTGCTTGAACAATTGCGGTGACTGTGGCAAGGCATAGAACTCGCCTGGATGAACTCGGCTTGGTACCAGGTAATCCCGTGCTCCCTCCGGGGTACTTTTTGTTAACATTGGTGTTTCCATTTCCAGGTAGTCATCCTCATTCAGGAAATTCCGTACCACTTGAGTTGTTTTATGACGTAAATGGAACGTCTCTTGCATTGGTTTCCTTCTTAAATCCAAGTAACGATATTTTAGACGAAGATCTTCTGCAACATCCGAATCCTCTTCAATCATAAATGGCGGGTTCTTTGCTTTGTTAAGAATTTCGACTTTTTCTGCCTGAATTTCGATAGTACCTGTTTCCAGGTTTTCATTAATGGTACTCTCATTTCTTCCAAGCACTTCACCATGTATCTCTAATACATATTCATTTCTGACGCTTTCCGCGGTCTCCAAAGCCGCTTCGGAAACCTCTGGGTTGAATACAACCTGGACAATCCCGGAACGGTCTCTTAAATCAATAAAAATTAACCCGCCTAAATCCCGGCGTTTCTGTACCCAGCCTTTCAATATGACTTTGCTGCCGATATCTGATTCTCGCAGTCTGCCGCAATGATGTCGTTCCATTCTCAATTCCCTCCTGCTAGTTCGTTCTTTAAATAAGTGACCAATTCAGTCAGCGATACTTCTTTTTGCTCACCAGTTTCCATAAATTTTACGTTCGCCTGGCCAGCTTCCAGTTCGTTTTCGCCTAGGACAATTACATATTTTGCCTTAAGTCGGTCTGCAGACTTGAATTGGCTTTTGATTTTTCGGCCAAGGTAGTCTTTATCTACCTGTACACCTGCTTTTCGAAGCTGATATGTGAGTCGGACAGCTTCTTTTTCTGCCTGGTCGCCCAATGCAACAAAGTAGCAATCAATTCCCTCATTAACTGGTAATTCGATTCCTTCAGCCTCTAATGCCATCAATAGCCGCTCAATACTTAACGCAAAACCGATTCCCGGTGTTTCCGGTCCGCCCATATCTTCCACCAGCCCGTTATATCGGCCACCGCCACTCAATGTTGTAATAGCTCCAAAACCTTCAGCGTCACTCATTATTTCAAAAGCGGTATGGTTATAATAATCCAACCCGCGGACAAGGTTTTTATCGACGACATATGGAATTTCCATGACATCTAAATAGGATTTCACCTGTTCAAAATACTCGCTGGATTCCTCATTCAAATAGTCCAATACAGACGGTGCTGTTTCCATTGCCGGGTGTTCTCTATCTTTTTTACAATCAAGAACCCGAAGCGGATTTTTATCAAGACGTACCTGGCAGTCCTCGCATAATTCTTCCCGATGAGGATCAAAGTGTTTGATTAACGCTTCACGGTGCTGCTTACGGCTTTCCGAGTCACCTAAACTGTTGATAACTAATTTTAACGACTTCAGCCCAAGCTCCTGATAGGCTGCCATTGCCAGCGCCATCACTTCCGCATCGATAGCTGGATCAGCACTTCCCAATGCTTCAATACCAAATTGGTAGAACTGTCGCATTCTTCCTTGCTGTGGTCGTTCATAACGGAACATCGGTCCGATATAGAATAATTTCGTCGGCTGCATTGGGTGTCCGAATACTTTATGTTCCACAAAAGAGCGTACGACAGAAGCAGTCCCTTCTGGACGGAGGGTCAAGCTTCTTCCACCACGATCCTCGAAGGTATACATTTCTTTTTGAACAATATCAGTGGTGTCCCCTACTCCTCGTTGGAATAACTCTGTATGTTCAAATATTGGGGTGCGGATCTCCCGATAATTGTATTTTTTACATAGTTCAATTAAAGCATTTTCTACATACTGCCATTTTTCGGACGTACCAGGAAGAATATCCTGTGTCCCTCTTGGTGCCTTCATCACAACATCCTCCTTTATTTCATTGTCAGGATCCTTTCGTTTTCCATTACGGATAGCAAAAGGCGGTTTTCTTATGTGTTATTAAAAAAATATAAAAAACTCCCGTCCCTTATAAAAAGGGACGGGAGTTTCCCGCGTTGCCACCCTGGTTGAAACATACTGCAGTAGTATGTTTCCTCTCCATACAGTTAACGCCTGTGTACGGCTGAGTCTACTCCTTGTTCGACACAGCACCTAAAGAATGTCTTTCATCAGGGCATTACACAGAAATGCTTCCAGCCACAAGGCATTTCCTCTCTGTCTGCATGTCTCCTGATTACTTTTTCTCTCATCGGTTTTAACGACTCTATTTTAGAATTGATTATAATCATATGATTCCAAAAAGGTAATGTCAAGCTTTTCTTTATATTTTTCTATATTTAGCTAGAAAAAATAATGGAAAAAAAGGTATTTTAAAGAAAATGTCGAAATGGTACTATTAAACTCGAATAATAAACTATTTTAAAGGAGGTATTTTATTTGATAATAAGACCATATAAGGTATTTGGTTTGTTTCTATTACTCTTACTAAGTATCGCTGCCTATACGGCTGTCCCGGCCCATGCCGACAATGCAGTGGTCAATATTGATACGCTCAATGTAAGAGAAGGTCCTGGGTCTTTTACTAAGCAATTAGGGCAGATACATAGAGGCGAAACCTACCCGATACTGGATGAGAAGTCGGGATGGGTACAAATTCAGTATAATGGTAAGAAGGCGTGGGTAGCTAAATATCTTGTCAAAGTACAGAACAATACATCACTTCGCTCCGATGTCAATTACTTACGAGTACGTGCAGAGCCTAACACGAACTCTAAAATTCTCACCCATCTTATGAAGGGAGAGAAGGTAACCCAGGTTGGATCTAAAGGGTCCTGGTATCAAGTGAACAGCAAGAAAGGGAAAGGCTGGATCCATAGTGATTATTCGAGTCCAAGTAATTCTAAACAAAAATCCAGCCAACCATCTCAAACGAGTACCAGTTCTGGCAACTCCCAAAAAGTAACACTACTCTATAATGGCACTAATATCCGAAGCGGCCCTTCTACCAACCACAAAATAGTAGGAAGAGCACACAAAGGCGACGACTTCCAGGTAGTTAGCAAAGAGGGAAAGTGGTATAAGATTAAATATGGATCCACTACAGCCTTTGTAGCCGGGTGGATTGTGACTGCGAATTCAGGAGCCAGTACAGTCAGTAATAGTTCCAGCAAGGGATTAAAAGGGAAAGTGATCGTTGTGGATGCCGGTCACGGAGGACGTGATCCAGGCGCCATTGGCCTCAGCGGTAGCTATGAGAAAACATTAACCCTTTCGACGGCGCTTCGTCTAAAAGAAAAACTGCAGGCTGCAGGAGCTAGGGTAATAATGACACGTAGTAATGATAGTTATGTCTCACTCGCTCATAGGGTGTCCATATCAAATTCATCTGCTGCCGATGCATTTATCAGCCTTCATTATAACAGCTTTCCATCCTATCCTGGCGCAAAAGGGATTGAGACTTTTTACAATCGCAGCCAGGACAGCGGTTTAGCAAAACAGGTTCAGGAAGGATTAATCCAAGCGACAGGCGCAAGAGACCGGGGGGCAAAAGTGAGCGGCTTCCATGTCATCCGTAATAATACAAACCCTTCTTTACTTTTGGAGCTTGGGTATTTATCCAACACCTCAGAAGGGTCACTGGTAAGAACATCCAGCTACCAAAGTAAAATTAGTACAGGAATAGTCAACGGACTTATCAATTATTTTAAATAATACATGAGTTAAAAGTAGGAACCTCCCAATTAAGCGGAGGTTCCTGCTTTTTTTCAGATAGGACGAATTTTTGAGCCCTGTATGAGGATCAATCAGGGATGAAATAAAGCTCAGAGCTTACACTCTGAGCTTTTGATCCTGTAATTTTTTATCTTTCTTTGCTATCCAAAATCAAAGTGACAGGGCCGACATTGTTCAACTGAACATCCATCATTTCACCGAAAGCTCCGGTTTCTACATCAACACCCTCTTTTACTACAAGAGTGTTGAACGCCTCATACAGCTCATTAGCTTTGTCAGGTTTCGCCGCTGCCATAAAATTAGGTCTGCGGCCTTTACGAGTATCGCCATAGAGCGTGAATTGAGAAATAGATAGTACTTTTCCCTCAACATCCTTCAGACTCAAATTCATCTTTTCCTGCTCGTCTTCAAATATGCGAAGGTTGGTAATTTTGTTTGCTAAATATTTTGCGTCCTCTTCCGTATCTTCATGGGTCACACCTAGTAATACGACCAGGCCGGAATCAATCTCTCCAGTAATTTTTCCTTCGACTGTAACGGAAGCGCTTTTTGCACGTTGGATTACTGCTCTCATAATAACGAATCCCCTTATTGCATCATTCTTCTTACTGTATATACTTCAGGAATTTGTTTAATTCGATCGACAATTTTCCTTAAATGATTGATATTTTGAATTAATATCGTGATGTTAATAGTAGCCATTTTATTCCTGTCAGATTTACCAGAAACGGCTGTTATATTTGTTTTCGTTTCGTTGACAGCTTGTAATACTTCGTTCACTAAACCACGACGGTCATAACCTGATATTTCTAAGTCTACATGGTATTGCTTGGAGTCGGAGCCGCTTCCTTCCCACTCGACTGGCAGCAGACGACTTTGCGCATCTTCAGTATGGACGTTGGGGCAGTCCGAACGGTGCACCGATACGCCACGACCTTTCGTAATATAGCCAACGATATCGTCTCCTGGAACAGGATTACAGCATTTAGACAAACGCACCAGCAGATTGTCTACACCCTTTACCCTTACCCCGGAATCCCGTTTATTGGAAGGTTTGGCTTTAACTTCATTTTTCACTTCTTCTAAAGTTTCTTCAAGGTTCTGTTCCTGTTCTTTTTGTTTTCTTAATTTTTCTGTCAGCCTGGTAGCAATCTGGGCAGCAGTTATCCCTTGATAGCCTACCGCCGCAAACATATCATCTTCATTACTGAAATTGAACTTTTCCGACACACGGTCGAGATTCTCCTGGGTCAGTACTTCTTTTGGTACTAAATCCATATTTTTTATTTCTTTTTCTACAAGTTCTTTTCCCTTCAGAATATTCTCTTCACGTCGTTGTTTCTTGAAGAATTGCTTTATCTTACTTTTGGCTTGTGATGTTTGGGCTAGTTTTATCCAATCTTTAGATGGTCCATAAGAATGTTTTGAAGTCATCATTTCTACGATGTCTCCCGTTTTCAATTCATAATCCAGAGGCTCCATCTTCCCATTGATTTTCGCACCGATGGTATGGTTTCCAACTTCCGTATGAATGCGATAAGCAAAATCAACAGGTACAGATCCGGATGGAAGTTCTATAACATCCCCTTTTGGAGTAAACACATAGACCATATCAGAGAATAAATCTACCTTTAAGGATTCCATAAATTCCTCGGCATCATGCGTTTCATTCTGCCATTCCAGAATTTCGCGGAACCACGTTAATTTCTCTTCAAATGATTGTTTTGTTTGATTGAATTGGCCGCCTTCTTTATAGGCCCAGTGAGCTGCGATTCCATATTCAGCGATTTCATGCATTTCCTGCGTCCGAATTTGTACCTCGAGCGGATCTCCTTTCGGGCCGATGACCGTGGTATGAAGGGATTGATACAAGTTTGGTTTCGGCATGGCAATATAGTCCTTGAACCGGCCAGGCATTGGTTTCCAGCATGTATGGATGATACCAAGCACCGCATAACAGTCTTTAATACTATCGACAATTACCCGGACAGCCAGAAGATCATATATTTCATTAAATTGTTTATTTTGCAATACCATTTTCCTATATATACTGTACAGGTGTTTCGGCCGTCCGGAAATGTCCGCTTTGATATTAACCTCTTGCATTCTATCTTCTATTTCTTTCATGACATCTTCTATATAGAATTCGCGTTCATTACGCTTTTGTTTCATTAAATGTACAATACGATAATACTGCTGAGGGTTTAGGTAACGCAAAGCCGTATCTTCAAGCTCCCATTTTATGGTGGATATACCAAGACGGTGAGCTAATGGTGCAAAAATCTCAAGCGTTTCATTGGATATCCGCCGCTGCTTCTCCGGCGGTAAGTGCTTTAAGGTCCTCATATTATGAAGCCGATCCGCCAGTTTAATCAGAATTACCCGGATATCCTTTGCCATCGCGACAAACATTTTCCGATGATTTTCAGCTTGTTGTGCTTCTTTTGACTTATATTTGATTTTTCCAAGCTTTGTCACACCATCAACAAGCATGGCTACTTCTGTGTTGAAGGTTTCTTCTATTTCTTCAATAGACACTTCTGTGTCTTCTACGACATCATGAAGAAAACCTCCAGCAATGGTCTCCGGGTCCATCTCCAAGTTGACAAGAATGCCGGCAACCTGGATAGGGTGAATAATATATGGTTCTCCCGACTTACGAAATTGATCCTTGTGTGCCTGCTCTGCAAATTCATAAGCGCGTCGAATAAAACCGGCATCTTCTTCCGTCAAATACCGGCTTGCTTCCTCAATCACTTCTTCTGCGCTCAAAATTTTGTCTTTCGACATCTAATCACCTTAGTTTCTATACATACTTGTTAAAAATTTAAACTTAGTTTTATCTCATTATCAAAAAAAGAGGGATAAATGTAAAGAAAAAAGTTTAATTATAAACAAAGAGCACCCTTAGGAGGGCACTCCATTATCTTTAGTATTGCATCAATGTTAACACATCATGTCCTTCAAGCTTTTCTCTTCCATGTAAATAGGTTAATTCAATTAGAAAAGCGCAGCCGGCTACAACACCGCCAAGTTCTTCAACGAGTTTGATTGTTGCTTCGATCGTTCCACCAGTAGCTAATAAATCGTCGGTGATAAGCACTCTCTGACCTGGCTTTATTGCATCCTTATGGATAGTAAGGACATTTTCTCCATATTCTAAACCATAATCGACTTTAATTGTTTCCCGCGGGAGTTTCCCTTCTTTTCGCACAGGGGCAAAGCCTACTTCGAGTGCGTAAGAAACCGGACAACCAACGATAAACCCACGAGCTTCTGGTCCTACAATCAAATCGATATCCAATGATTTAGCATATTCCACGATATCATCGATGGCAGACTTAAAGGCCTTTCCATTATCCATCAATGGGGTGATATCCTTAAAACGGACACCCTCTTTTGGCCAATCTTCTACAATAGCAATATGTTGTTTATAATCCATATGTTACTTCCTCCTTAACGGCCAAGTCCATTTGCTCCATATATTGATCGAACCAGGATTTCAGTTCTTGATAATTGGAATAATAAAGTTTCTTTTCGACTTGTAATTTCCGTTGTTTTAACTGATAAGTATCCGAATCATTTAAATCCTTCTTAGACGGGGAAGGATGTAGTGAAATCAGTCCATTCTCTATTCTAACAAAATCCAACTCAAAAAACACCTGGGAGATAAATTCCAATGTATCTTTGCTCCAACCTTTATAGGAAGCAAGCTTGGACGCATCCCTGGACAACTCGAAAGACTTATGTTTCAGAAGCATACCATAAAACCACTTAAAGTCCTCCCGTGTAGGAAGCTTATCAAAAAAGGCACTGTCATCTACCCGGTAACAGGCATATATCTTCTCAGGCTGAACCTTTCTTATGATATCAGCTAAATCGTCTAGTCGAACAGGCAGATCCAATAGAACAAGGCCTGAAAAATTGTTATCCTTCTCATTCATAATCGCCTCTTTATCCAACACATCCATTCCAAACGGCGCAGAACTTTTCCCTTCAAACGTAAGAGCTGCATGGTTATTCAAGCTGCTGCCTGCCAGCTTCTTCTCCAGGTATTTAGATCCCCGGTAGTCAAATAACTGCCATTCAGCAATACGGATATCCTTAATCATAATCTGGAGTTTTTTTCTGCCATTCCACTCATTGATGCCTAACTCACCGATGGCTTCCACCTTGGAAGAAGGAGAGATATCACTATACAATTCTCCCATTCCAAAAGCGATTCCATCCAGCTGCGTCCCTGACTTATTAAACTGAAATTTTAAGTGGTTTTGCTTGCTGCCAATTTGCCTAATCTCTTTGGGAGCATGTTCAATATGGAAAATAGGCTTAGGGTTCCCCATCCCGAAAGGACTCAATTTATCTATTTCTTCCAACTGTTTTAGTGAAAGCATTTCAATATCAATCGTATTTTCAACATCGATACTCTGGGTAAAATCATCTGGTGTCAATTGTTCCGAAGCTAATCGATTTAATTCCCGGCGAAGTTCATTGATATTTTCAATTTTCACTGTCATCCCGGCAGCCTGGGCATGTCCGCCAAAGTGTTTGAAAATGTCCCGTATCTTCATACAATTAACAAAGAGGTCAAAAGCATCGATACTCCTTGCTGAACCCTTTGCTTCACCCGTCTCCTCATCAATCCCCATTACGATAGCCGGACGGTCGAAACGTCCGACCAAACGGGAAGCTACAATCCCAAGTACACCCGGATTCCAGCCAGGTTTAGCTACTACAATGACAGAGTCGTTTTCCCCTGATTCATCTGCTTCGAGAATCTTTTCAGCTTCATCCGCGATATCTGAAACTATTTTCTGACGCTCCTTATTCAATTGATCAATCAGTTTAGCCAATCCTTCTGCTTCTTCAGGGTCTCTGGTCAGTAGTAAATCTACCGCAGGTGAAGCATCCTGAAGACGTCCGACAGCATTAATTCTGGGACCTACCTGAAAACCGATGGTTTCTTCATTACACTCCCCGTCTATACCGCAAATTTTTTTCAATGCCTGGATACCAGGGCGCGGCGATTGGGAAATAGCCTTCAAGCCGAAGGAAGCTAGCACGCGATTTTCGTCTTTTAAGGGTACCAGATCAGCAATAGTGCCAATTACCACAAGATCCAGGAGCTCTTTCGGTAATCTGCCCAGCAACGCCTGCGCAAATTTAAAAGCTACCCCTACCCCCGCTAATTCCTGAAAGGGATAAGAAGCTGATGCCTTTGGATGAATAATGGCATAAGCAGCTGGCAGTTCTTCCTGGACTTCGTGGTGATCGGTGATAATAAGATCCATCCCAAGCTCTTTTGCCACCTCTGCTTCATGGACTGCCGCAATTCCGGTATCCACCGTAATAATGACGTCGATACCATTTTCCTTTGCTTTCCGGAAGGCTTCTTCATTCGGGCCATACCCCTCCGTAAATCGGTTTGGTATATAGAAGTCACAGTAAGCGCCAGCTTCACGCAAAGCTTCCACCATAACAGAAGTAGCACTCACCCCATCCGCATCATAATCTCCAAATACTAGAATATTTTCCTCTTTTTTAATCGCCTGTCTTACACGTTCCACACTTTCTTTCATACCCTCCATTAGAAAAGGATCATGCAAGTGATCCAGAGAAGGAAACAAAAACCGCTCAGCGCTCTCCCTATCCGTAATATTTCTTTTCCATAATAACTTGCTGGTTAATGGTGATAAATCGATATCATCAAAAAAGAAATCATGCTTCATTTCATCGTTATATGTAAAGTTCCATTTCAGTTTACTTTTAAGCATACGTTCACCCCTGACCCACTCATTATACTAGAGGGATTCAGGGGTAGCAAATAGATGAAAGTACTATTTTTATGACTTATGTTTTGTATCGTCAGCAGCAGGCGAACGTTGCTTATCATGCTTTCTGTTATGGGATTGGTGTTCAGACCTCCCGGCAGGTGTCTTCCCTTTAGTGCCGCTCCGCAATTTTTTAACCTCTCGCTGCAGTTGATAAAATCGTACCGAACCAGCTGCCGCTGTAACAATGCCCCCTAATAGTGCAGAAATAAGAATAACCAGTATCAAGGGCCACTCTCCTGTGCCAAAAATAAAATTAACTTCCACAGGATCCACATTGATTACAGCAAATATAGCAATCAATAATGCAAATATAAGTGCTAATATCCAATAATATTGACCTTTCATTCTATTCCTCCTTCCTCATTTACTGACTTTTTTATTATAGTCTATTTATTACCTTTATCCTTATCTAACAAACGTTCCCAAAAGAAAAACCTGCTTCCTGGAAAGAAGCAGGCTTATGAGCGGGCCTTATTATACTTGTGGCCCTCCCGTATTTTTCTTTTTCACAAAGCTTAGTGGCTTTTCTTTGATATTTCTTCCTCTAAGCACCAGCCATAATTGGGCAGCGATGAATAGAGAAGAGTAAGTTCCGGCAAGCAAGCCTATCACCAGCGCGAAAGAAAAATTGGTAATCGAAGATGCACCGAATAAAAGAAGCATCAAGGCCGCGAAAACAACAGTCAGAACTGTGTTGATACTTCTGGCCATGGTTTGCATCAAACTCTTATTAACGATTTTAGCCAACTGTGCGAATGATTTGACTCGTTTTTCCCGTTTCGCATTTTCTCGAATCCGGTCAAAGGTGACAATCGTGTCATTGACCGAATAACCGACAATGGTTAATATGGCCGCAATGATGGTTATATCGAATTCCAATCTTGTCAGACTAAATAGTGCCAAGATGAAAAACGCGTCATGAAGCAGCGCAATGATAGCAGTCAAGGCAAAGTAGATTTCAAACCGGATCGTGACATAGATGATTATCCCTATGGAAGCATACAGCACGGCAAGGGCAGCGTTTTTCGCAAGCTCTTGCCCGATAATTGGGGAAACCGTGCTTACGTTCGGTTCATTTCCATATTGGTCATCATAATAAGCCTTGATTTCGGCAATTTTTTCCTGTCCTAGAACACTGTCAAAGCGAACATCGGCTATCTCACTATCATCTCCGGATAGGACCACCTTTTTCGGCGAGACATTGAATTCCTGTTCAAAAGTTTCTTCCAGTTGCTCTGTTGTAATATTACCATCAGATAAGATGGATACACGGGACCCACTTGTAAAGTCGATTCCGAGATTCAGTCTCATAATCGCCAGCGCTAGAATCCCGGCAACCACCAAAATTAGCGAAAGGGTGAAGAAACGCTTCCTCAAGCCCACAAAATCAATTTTACGGTTAAAAAATGTGGCTTCTACTTCTTCCCCATCTTCAATATTTACAATCTCTTCTCTTTTAACTCCAAACCAGCCCGGCCGTTTATTCAGGAACCGGCTCTTCACCCAAAGTCCTAAGAATAGACGGCTGCCGTAGACAGCTGTAATGAAGCTAACAAGAATACTGACGATCAGCATGGTTGCAAAACCTTTAACCGAGCTTGTCCCAAATGTAAACAAGACGATTGCTGCAATCATTGTTGTTATATTCGCATCAAATATGGTTGATAAAGAATGTTGGTTTCCAGAACGGAAAGCAGCGAGTACCGACTTTCCTGATTTTATTTCTTCTTTAATACGTTCATAGGTAATAATGTTGGCATCAACTGCCATACCAACACCTAAAATCAAGGCAGCAATACCTGGGAGGGTCAATACGCCATTCATCCATTCAAAGATAAGTAAAATCAGATAAATATAGACACTAAGCGTCAATGTTGCAATGACACCTGGAAAACGATAATAGAACATCATGTACAAAAAGATGATTCCGATACCAATGAAGCCAGCATAAATCGTTTTGCTCATCGCCTGCTCCCCAAATTGAGCGCCGACGGAAGTGGAATACATTTCCTCAAGGTCAGCAGGAAGGGAACCCGCATTAAGAATATCTGCCAGACGTTTAGCTTCCTCCACGGTAAAATCTCCGGTTATTTGAATATTCTTACTGCGAATTGGTCCGTTTGAAAAACCGGGAGCAGATATATATTTTGGATCTTCTTTTCCATACTCTTCACCAAAAGAAGTATCTTCGTCAAAGTCCATCCATATGACCATAACATCATCCGGATATGGAGTATTTGGATCTTCCGGTATGCTGCTTATTTCTTTAGAAACTTCGTAAAATTTACTCGGGTCCTTCACTTGCAATGTAACAATCGGTGAATTCGTTTCTGAATAGGATTGGGAAGCACTGCCTTCCACTAAATCTGAACCATTCATATATTCATTGTCTTCAGCATCACGGAAAGATAAGTGGGCAGTAGTGGACAGTAGTTCACGTGCCTGCGTCTGATCTTCTACTCCAGCCAGCTGTACCCGGATACGATTGGGCTCTTCAATATCAATATTCGTTTCACTGATTCCCAGTACATTGACACGTTCTTCCAAGGAACGAGCCGTAACTTCAAGCACTTTTTCATTTACTTCCTGATTTTCATCCAAGGGTTTTACTTCATACAGTATTTCAAATCCGCCTTGCAAATCCAACCCAAGCTTAATGTCTTTTGTAATTCCAGTAATAGTGGTGCCAATTGTTCCTGCCAATATCAATACAACAAGAAAAAAGGCTATGATTCTGCCCCTTTTAACCATTTAAGTTGTTCCTCCTTTAATGACTGCACGCACGATACGCCGATACATAGCATCTTTATGTATATAAAACGTAAATAGGGTACCAGGACAGGCTGCTATTGTTCATAAGCTGTCGAGTTGGTTGTCAAGCCTATCCTCGTACCATACACAATCCGTATGATTTACTGAATTTTTCCAATAAAACTATTATAGAAACCTTTTTAACTAACTGTCAATATAAGCTCAAGCTTATTCTACAGAAGATGCAGATTCTTTTTCTCCGGAAATTTCGGCAATTGAATTTACCAGATCTTTTCCGCGATGAGCTTCAACTGTCAGGAAACTTATGTAAAGAGCAGTATTTAAATGAAAAATATCCTGCACCATCTCATATAAATGCTTATCCGGATTCCCTTTCCATACTTTGGATATTAAACAATTCCATATATCATCCGGGATAGAGTCGGGATAGCCCATCAATCGAAATTCTTCAGCCTTACTCCTCAAAGCAGGATATACCTCCAGTTTCCACTGGTCGGCTGATTTTATGGTTTTCATCCTTTCGCCTCCTCCACGAGAAAGCCTGTCAGCCATATAAATAATGTCATGCTTGGCCACCTCTTTCGCATATACATTCATTGTATATGAATTTTATCACTTTGAGAAGGCAGGTCGTTATTATGACCAAGCAAACATTTCTGCAGGGGACCCTGATTTTAATAGCAGCCGGGATGATCACCCGATTTTTAGGTTTTATCAACCGTATAGTCGTCGCCAGGGTGATGGGTGAGGAGGGGGTAGGTCTCTATATGATGGCCCTCCCCACTTTGTTCCTTGCGATCACTCTTACGCAGTTCGGTTTGCCGGTAGCTATTTCTAAGCGTGTAGCTGAGGCGGAAGCTGCTGGTGATCTGAATCGTATTAAACGTATTTTAGTAGTTTCCCTTTCCATCACCGGAATTCTCAGCATCCTATTTACGACATTAATGTTTCTCTTGGCTCCCTGGGTCGCCAATCATTTGCTAACAGACTCGAGAACAGTGGTGCCATTACTTGTCATCAGTCCGATTGTCCCTATCATAGCAATATCATCTGTATTGCGAGGCTATTTTCAAGGCCGTCAGAATATGAAGCCGCAAGCATTTTCCATGGTGATTGAGCAAGTGGTTCGAATTTTATCGGTAGCTTTCTTAACCAAGCTCCTCCTCCCTTACGGTATCGAATATGCAGCGGCTGGGGCAATGGCTTCTGTAATTTTAGGTGAATTCGCCTCGTTACTATTTATGTTGCGTATGTTTTCTGTCAAAAAAAGATTCAGAGTACGCCGGCAATTCTTTACTTATTTACAATCCGGCCGGAAAACAGTAAACGAATTACTTTCGATTGCTATCCCGACAACTGGGAGCAGATTGATTGGCTCATTTTCTTTTTTTCTCGAACCAATCTTAGTCGCCCAGAGCCTGGCTCTAGCAGGCCTTCAGACAGCGGCAGCTACGAAACAGTATGGTGAGCTGGCAGGGTATATTCTCCCACTTTTAATGCTGCCAACCTTTATCACTCATTCTTTGTCCGTAGCTTTAGTACCATCGATCAGTGAGGCTGGTGCTAAAAATGAAACGAAATTAATTCATTATCGTATTCATCAATCCATCCGGCTTTCTTTTGCCTCCGGCGGCCTTGCCACAATACTGCTGACAAGTTTTGCTGCTACGATTCTACAGTTAATGTATGGGACGAGCAATGCTGCCTATATGCTGGCATTAATGGCTCCCTTCTTTCTTTTGTTGTATATTCAGGCGCCCCTGCAAGCCGCTTTACAGGCATTGGATTTAGCAAAACCCGCTATGTGGAACAGTTTAATTGGTGCAGTAGTAAAATTCGGGGTTTTAGTAGGATTAGCGTCTCAGCCCGCTTTTGGAATTCGCGGTGTAGCAATTGCAATTGTCGTAGGAGTATTAGTGGTAACCTTCCTGCACCTGGGTGCACTCATGCAAGCTATTAATTTCAAAATACCTTTCCTTGATTTGACAAAAATGGTTATACTAATAAGTGTTACCTGGGTGATTGGCTCTCAGTTGAAATCTTTTTTAACCTATACTGTTGGAGAACTATCTCAGTTCATCATTATCTGTTGTACCTTAACCATCTTATATATCTTCCTGTTATTCGTCCTGCGTTTCATAACAAAGGATGAACTGAAACAGCTCCCTTACCTGAATAAACTGATCAAATAACTGACAAGCCCCCTCTAACGGCAAGAAGGGGCTTTTTTATTTGCAGTCTTCATATTTGTTATTCATACTCATTCTTTTCGTCGATGAATAATTCTCCTTGCTCGTCGATTGAACATATAGATATGGATTCTTCTGATTCATATCCTCTCTTCTTCAGTTCATTTATGAGCCAGCTCTTATTCTTTTTCACTCGCTTCAAGGAATCATATTGGAACTTGCCATCAGCAATCAATACAGCAGAGTATCCAGTTGTATGCTCTGGAGAATTTTCATCTTTTTGTAATACGGACAGCTTACCATTTGGTTCGAGTATCGCATACTCTACATCCTGGATACTATAAATTTCTTTCTCCCTAAGCTGAACAAGTAAATCATTGAAATTATAGCGTTGCTTTTTCATTTCATGTTCATCCACTTTACCATGCTTAATTATAATACAAGGAGTCCCATCAAACCATTCACGAAATCTCTGGCTTTTTAAAGATATGAAAGCGGTCAACCGCTGGATAGCTAATAGTACAGCCATAGGGAGAATAGCGTGGTACAAAGATTTATCGGGCTCTTCAATCGAGAAGACGGCTATTTCTGCCAGCATGACAAATACTACTAGATCCAATACGCTCAATTCACCAATTTCCCTCTTCCCCATCAGCCTGAGAATGACTAAAATCAGCAAATAAGTAAGCAGCGTGCGAAATAATATCGTCCCTATTTGTATATCCACTTTTATTCCACCCCTGGCGTCCGTCTAGATGTCACTTGTTACTTTTTCCAAATTAACAGTTTTTATCCTAATAAATATTAAGCTTATAATTATAATCCACTGACTCCAATTAAAAGGAAATACATGAAGGTAATAATATCTTTTATGGATTAATGGATTGTTACGCAGATTTCAGATATCAGGTAACAATAAAAAAGCACCTAAGCCTTTAACTTAGGTGTCAGCAATGCTGTAATGTCCACTCCAAACTTTTTTAGGACGGGGATATTTAATGTTTTTTTGGGGTGACAGTTTCTACGACAAGAAGGGAACAAGGAAGCGGAAGTAAACGTATATGGTTGCTACCAACAGGGAGAAAAGCAAAACCGGAATTCCATAGACTAGAAATTTAAGGAACGGAATTTGATGGTTGGCACTCGCAGCCAGTCCAGCCACTACTACATTGGCAGAAGCTCCAAGCAATGTACCATTTCCTCCAAGACAAGCGCCAAGTGCCAATGACCACCAAATCGGGTCGATATTCATCATCCCGTAACCTTGAAGTTCCTGTACCACTGGAATCATAGCTGCTACAAACGGGATATTATCTACGATTCCAGATAGTAGACCAGCACTCCATAATACAATCAAGGAGGTCATCGGCAAGTCCCCGCCAGATAACCACATCATTCCTCTGGCTATTTCATCAATTACCCCTACTTTCTCCAGACCTCCAACTAACATGAATAGCCCGATAAAAAAGAACAAAGTGACCCATTCCACTTCCTGAAATATTTTCTCACTGGACGCTTCAGCATCCGTCAATAACAACAATAAAACAGCAGCACATACTGCAACCGTCGTTAATTCGACATGGATGATCGGGTGCATTAGAAATCCGACCATTGTCAATCCCATAACAGACAGAGATTGATATAACATTGGTGTTTTCTTTAAATAACTGGATGGGTTCAGTTGCATCAGAGCTTTCGCCTTGTCTTTCTCATATTTCAATTGTTTGCGAAACAGCATAACCATACCGCCAAGGGTAAACACAAAAATAATTACTACTACTGGCCCAAGGTTGACTAAAAATGAAACGAATGTAAAATGCTTTACCGCCTGTCCGATCATTATATTCGGCGGATCTCCAATTAACGTTGCCGTCCCGCCAATATTTGCACTAAAAATAGTAGTAAGAAGAAAAGGAAACGCAGGGAGATTCAGCTGGCTGGTCAAAGTCAACAAGATAGGGACAAATAATAGAACGGTCGTAACATTATCAAGAAAAGCAGAGCCCACTGCGGTTAATATTGCTGTACCAATCAAAAGCGGGACTGGTCTGCCTTTCACCATTTGCGCAAAACTGATGGCGACATATTCAAAAACACCTGTCTTTTTTGTAATGGCTACCAGAACCATCATAGAGAATAAAAGGGCGATCGTCTCCCAATCGATATAATGAGTAAAAGCATCCTTCCATTCGTATACATTCGTAAGTAGTAGTAATACTCCCCCCGCAATAGCTACCAGGGCTCTATTTATCTTTTCAGACATAATTAATCCGTAACTGATGATAAAAATTAATATGGCCATCCATGTTAACATAACCTGTCCCCTTTTCAGCCTTTTCTATGATGTCTATTCATAAGCGGCTAAAAATATATACTTCTATTTATAATTTTAAAGTCATATAGTGTAGGGACAAAGTAGACAAGGAGGGAGACAATGAAGAAAGAAGTTTGGACAGCTTTGGGATATGGTTTGGCCATTATCCTGATTCTTATGTTGACGAGCAGTTTCATATTGGCATTATTATTGCGGTTTACCACCATTGATACGAATCTCATAAACTTATTCACCATGATTTTGGCCATGCTCATTCTGTTTACCGGCGGAGCAACAGCAGGACATCGGGGGCAGGAAAAAGGCTGGATGTATGGACTGATAACGGGCGGGGCCTTTTTGTTATTCATAATCCTTTATCAATATCTCGGCCTTCAACAGGGGGTCCAATTAAGTCAGGTGCCTTATCTTGCGGGAATGGTGGGCTCAGCGTTAATCGGAGGAATGTTAGGAGTTAATATCCGCTCCAACAGAGCTGCAGGAAATAAAAAATGACTCCGCGATATAAATCGCCGGAGTCATTTTTTTAGTCCTGGTTAAGTACCTCTCGTACAGCTGAACGATCAAAAGTCATCTTTGTTCCATCATTGACAGTCAATACGACGGTCCCTTCATCAAGGGCATGGATGGTCCCATGAAGACCCCCGATAGTAATGATTCTATTTCCTTTTTGTAAATCCGCTTGCATTTGCTGTACTTTCTTCTGTTTCTTTTGCTGTGGGCGGATTAACAAGAAATAGAAAATAACGAACATAAGGATGATAGGTAATAATCCTAATATTCCTTCCATTTTCATTCCCCCTTTCTAGAAATTCTTCGCATTTGGTTTATTGAAACCATATTGTTCAAAGAATTCTTCTCTGAAGTCGCCAAGACGGTCTTCTCTAATAGCCTGGCGGACATGCTCCATTAATTTTAACAGAAAATATAAGTTATGGTAAGTAGTTAATCGAAAGCCAAATGTTTCATTATTTTTCACCAAATGTCTGATATAAGCGCGGGAATAATTCCTGCAGGTATAGCAGTCACACTTTTCATCAATTGGACGGAAATCCCTGGCAAACTTAGCATTTCTCACGACCAGTCTTCCGTTTGATGTCATGCAGGTGCCGTTTCGGGCAATCCTGGTCGGTAGTACGCAATCAAACATGTCTACTCCTCGAATGGATCCATCAATCAAGGAATCCGGTGAACCGACACCCATTAGATACCTTGGTTTGTTTTCAGGGAGCATCGGTGTGGTAAACTCCAGCACCCGATTCATCACATCTTTTGGTTCTCCGACAGATAAACCGCCAATCGCATAGCCTGGAAAATCGAGTGACGTTAAATCTTCTGCACTTTGGCGCCGAAGCTCTTCGTATTCTCCACCTTGGACAATGCCGAACAGCCCTTGTTTATCTGGTTTCTTATGGGCAGTTAAACAGCGTTCAGCCCAACGGCTTGTCCGTTCTACCGATTTCTTCATATAGTCATATTCCGCTGGATATGGAGGACATTCGTCGAATGCCATCATAATATCTGATCCTAGCGCATTCTGGATGTGCATGGCTTTTTCAGGGGAAAGAAATAATTTCTCCCCGCTGATATGGTTACGAAAATGTACGCCCTCTTCTTCAATTTGCCGTAAATCGCTCAAACTGAACACCTGGAATCCGCCTGAGTCCGTCAGAATTGCCCCATCCCAGTTCATGAACTTGTGGAGTCCACCTGCTTCTTCGATGATATCTTCCCCTGGGCGCAGCCATAGGTGGTAGGTATTAGAAAGAATGATATTCGCATTCATTTCCTGCAACTCTTCCGGGCTCATCGTTTTAACGGTAGCAAGAGTCCCTACGGGCATAAAGGCAGGTGTATCGAAAGAACCGTGCGGTGTATGCACCTTCCCAAGACGAGCACCTGTCTGTTTACATGTCTTTATAAATTCATAGGTGATTGCCATTAGTAATTAAACCCTTTCCTTATAAAATCAACATTGCATCACCAAAGCTGAAAAAGCGATATCGCTCTTCTACAGCCTGCTGGTACGCATGTAAAATGAATTCTCGTCCTGCCAGGGCACTGACAAGCATGATTAATGTGGACTGTGGTAAATGGAAGTTCGTAATCAAACCATCAATCGCTTTCAGTTCATAAGGCGGATAGATAAAAATATCAGTCCAGCCTGAGGCTTCTGTAAAAGTCCCATGATCCCGCATGATTGTTTCTAACGTTCGTGTAGAAGTAGTCCCCACAGAAATGATCCTCCCACCGTTCTCACGGACACGATTCAACTTTTCTGCTGTAGCTTGTGATACTTGATAAAACTCGGCATGCATATCGTGGTCTTCAATGTTATCTACACTCACTGGTCTGAATGTGCCCAGACCTACATGTAAGGTAATATACGCCAGTTCGACACCAGCCTGTTCAATCTCCTGCAACAGCTCTTTTGTGAAATGCAGTCCCGCTGTCGGTGCTGCGGCAGAACCTTCTTCTTTCGCATATACAGTCTGATACCTTTCACTATCAGAAAGCTGCTCCTTGATATAGGGTGGCAATGGCATTTCGCCCAACGCTTCCAGGACTTCAAGAAATATTCCCTCATACTCGAAACGCAGCTGACGTCCACCATGATCTTCGGTAGCTGTACATTCCGCCGCCAATTTCCCTTCACCAAAAATTATCCTTGTTCCAACCTTGATTTTCTTTGCTGGTTTTACAAGTACTTCCCATTCATCCGACTCTGTCTGATGAAGCAGAAGAACTTCTACTTTCGCACCTGTATCTTCTTTTACCCCATACAGCCTTGCAGGCAATACTCTAGTATCATTTAAAACCAGGCAGTCTCCTGGCTTTAAAAATTCTTTAATATCAGAGAATCTTCTGTGGTTTATGGTGTTTTCCTTTTTATCCAACACCATAAGCCGGGATGAAGATCGATCCAGCAACGGGGTTTGCGCGATCAACTCTTCAGGCAGGTCAAAGTCATATTGCTTGATATCCATAATTATCTCCTATCTCTATTCATTTTATTTTACCAACGAAGTAAAAAATCAATGAAAGTATGATGCTTACCACAATGGATGTAACAATAGGAAAATAAAACGTTACATTTCCCTTTTTAAAGCTGATGTCACCTGGCAGCTTGCCAATAAAGCTCCAAAGCAAGCCGATAATGATGAACACAACCCCTATTACAATAAATATTTTTCCAAATCCGGTCAAGCTTCAGGCACCTCCCGTTGAAAGTGGAGATAAGCCTTCGGTGTTACTACCCTTCCCCGCGGTGTGCGTTGAATAAAGCCGGTTTGAAGCAAATATGGTTCATATACATCTTCAATCGTCTGTGATTCTTCCCCTATGGTAGCGGCGATGGTATCCAAGCCTACTGGACCGCCTTGAAAGCTATCCATAATGCCTAATAGCAGTTTGTGATCGATATGATCCAGTCCTACCGGGTCTACCTGGAGCATTTCTAACGCTTCTTGCGTTATTTCCAAGTCTATCTCTTCTTTCCCCTTGACTTGTGCAATATCACGTACACGCTTCAACAACCGATTGGCGATTCTCGGCGTTCCCCGTGATCTTCTTGCGATTTCTATTGCAGCATCTCGAGTAATTCCCACCTGAAAAATATCAGCGGTGCGCTCTACGATATCACATAAATCCTTTGTATCGTAATACTCCAGCCGGCTTAGTACTCCAAACCGGTCCCGAAGCGGAGCCGATAACAACCCTGCCCTCGTGGTCGCTCCTACTAGTGTAAAAGGTGGAAGATCAAGACGGACGGACCTTGCACTGGGACCATTCCCAATGACAATATCGAGACAGAAATCTTCCATAGCAGGATAGAGCACTTCTTCCACAGATCTTGGCAGTCGATGGATTTCATCGATGAATAGTACATCCCCTGCCTCTAATGAAGATAAAATAGCTGCTAAATCACCGGCACGCTCGATAGCAGGTCCTGCCGTGGTCCGGAACTGAACCCCCATTTCATTGGCAATAATTGAAGCTAATGTAGTTTTCCCGAGCCCTGGAGGACCATATAATAAAGCATGATCCAATGGTTCATTTCTCATTTTTGCTGCTTCAATGAAAATTTCCAAATTCCGTTTTGTTTTCGCCTGGCCAATATACTGACTTAATCGACTAGGCCGCAAACTCAACTCAATGGAAGCATCTTCTTCTTGCAAATCACTGGATATCATCCGTTCTTCCAAGCCAATTCACCTCCGTTCTCAGTTTTTCATCATTAATTGCAATCCGTGGCGTACATAATCATCCACATTAGCATGATCACTGTTCGCCAGCTTCGGACGAAGTGCTTTCAGCTCACGTTCTGAATATCCCAGCGCTTTCATTGCTTCCAAAGCTTCCTCAACCGCCTGGCTGCGATCCTGTGAAGTATGGTCTTTCGTATAAAAGATCGACGTTTCGTTATCTTCATCAGGAAGCCACGCCACCAGTTTCCCTTTCAGGTCAAGTATCATTTGCCGTGCTGTTTTCTTGCCGACTCCTGGAAAACGGGTCAAGAACTTTTCATCTTCCTGTTCAATTGCTGTTACAAAATCACGCACACTGGTAGAAGCAAGTACAGCCAGCGCTCCTTTTGGCCCAATTCCCGATACATTCAACAATTTAGAGAAAAGTGCTTTATCCTCCCTTTTTTTAAAACCATATAAAGCCTGCAAATCTTCTCTGACATAATGATAGGTATGTATTTTGATCTCTTTTTCTAGATATTCTTGAAATGAAAACGGGTTAGCACAAATCAATTCATAGCCAACTCCATTTGCTTCTACTATGACACTCTCATCATCTATGACCGTTAATTGTCCCCGAACATATGCTATCATGTTTATTTTCCCTTCTCACAATCAAATTTCTCCACTTATTGTAACATACAAGCACATGTTCGCCTATCCTCACCCTTAAAAGAAAAGCCCTCCATCTGAACGATTGGAGAGCGTAAATGTTAATGTTTATCAATAGGATCTCGATCAGCATATGTTTCGATTACTTCGTTAAAGTGGTTTTTATCTTGGATCTTTATTCCCTGCTCCAATTCTTTCCTTCGACTGCTTTCCAACGTATCCACTGGAATAGGAAAAAATGATTCTATCACTTTTCCTTCTGTAGGCTTTCCAAGAAAAATCGTTAACTGATCATTTAAATCAATACCAAAATAACCATTTGCTTTTACTTCCGGGGAAAGGTCGTCTATTTGCTTATAAAACTCCACAAAACCTTCTCCCTGGTTCATTAATGTCCAACCATCATAATTAGCCCAAAAATCTTCCATCGCCCAAATGGTTTCTATTTTTTTTTCTACCTCTGTAACTCCATCAAGATATTGCTTTTCCATGGTCACTTTTAATTCTAACGGCTGACTTGCCACCAAGGATACAGGCTCCTCCAAGGTATTTTCTTTTGCTCCATCTGCCTCCCCGCTTGAAGGCCGATCATCCAATACTGTAATAAAAAATAAGAGTATCAATAAACTAATTGTGAGCGATTTCCATATTGTCGTTTTCATCGAATCCCCCCTTAGTAAAACTTGGCCGTATGAATAGGATAAGGAAAGCCTATGTTTTTTATCCTCTTACATACGAAACCTTGTTAAAAGGATATAAAAAATAGCTCCTATTTCCAGTTTGCCCAGAAATAGAAGCTATTATAATCAAGGATTACTTCAAGTTAGTTTTTCTAATACCTCTTCATCCGCTTCAAGGTTATGATAAATGTCCTGCACATCATCATTGTCTTCCAGCGTATCAATAAGATTCAACATTTTTTCGGTCTCTTTTTCACCAAGGGGTGTATAGGTTTGTGGGAACATGGAAATCTCGGCAGTTTCAAAGGTATAACCACTTTGTTCAAGCTTTTTCTTAACTTCTGAAAAGCTTTCCGGTTCCGTATAAATCTCGAAGGTTTCTTCATTCGTTTCCAGCTCTTCTGCACCAGCTTCGATAACCTCCAGCATTAAATCGTCTTCTTCGACATCATAGTCAGAACGTTCAATGACGAGATAGCCTTTACGATCGAACATATAAGAAACACAGCCATTCTCACCAAGATTGCCATCATTCTTGTTAAATGCATGACGTACTTCGGCGGCTGTCCTGTTTTTATTATCTGTCAATACTTTAACCATGACAGCTGCCCCCCCAGGACCATAGCCTTCATAAGTCATCTCTTCATAGCTGACACCGTCAAGGTCGCCGGTAGCTTTTTTAATTGCCCGGTCAATGTTTTCATTCGGCATATTGCTCGCTTTGGCTTTATCTACAGCCAGTCGGAGCGAGGGATTCATTTCCGGATCCCCACCACCCTCTTTAGCTGCCACGAATATTTCCCGAGCCATTTTCATGAATACTTTTCCGCGTTTAGCATCTTGCGCATTTTTACGTCTCTGTATATTTTTCCATTTAGAATGACCAGCCATTGGACATTCTCCTCTCCAACACGATAGTATCTAATTTCTTTAATTACTATATCATATTGGCAAGAATCATTGAAGAATGAGAAATGTCATCATCTGTCATTATTCAGCTGGAAGCGATCAATAAATTTATTTATTTCCTCCCTCACTTTTTCCGGTGCTTTTTCTGCTCTCACTCTGGCATCAAGATCTTTCATTTCATCCCAATCACTATGATTCACATGAATAACTACATCTTTTTCATCTGATACCTCTGCCACTTTATTTCTGACCTTATTCTTCAAGTCATGGTCATCTTTGGCATGAGGAGTAGGCACAACACCAACAAGTATACGACCATCGGTAGCTATCGCCCTTGCCACCGATACTTCTGATAATTCACTTACCGCACGAGTGACTTCCATTGATTTTTCGTTATAGAAGTCATTATCATGGGCACGATTACTAATATTATAAGTGGTATCCCTCATATCCTCTTCCGCCTCCCGTTTAATTTTATTAGGAGCGCCACGTCGCAATTCTTCCTTATTTGTTTCTGAATTTCCCTGTTCTGTCGTTTCTAAAGGATCGTAGGTGTTGGTGTCCTGGTCATTCTGACGAGTTTCCTGTGTGTTGCATCCGGCCAGAACAAAAGCTATAACAAAGGTACCTGCCGCTAACTGTTTCCACATAAAAAAACCTCCTTTTCCTTTATGTTGGATTAAGGAGGTTTTTTTAATCTGTCAAATAAACCCACTTTTCACACCTCAAACACAGGCGGTGCTGCCGCAAGCTGGCGCTTATGAGCCGAGCGTTGATGTAAGGACTCAATAATTTCACGGTCTTTATCAGGGATTGGTTCTCCTTTTAAATGTTTGTCAATCATATCATAAGTGGTGCCCATTTCATTCTCGTCTGTTTGCCCTTCCCATAATCCGGCACTGGGCTTTTTATCAATAATTTCAGCAGGCACATTTAGTTGACGCGCCATTTCGCGAACCTCACCTTTGGTGTAATTCACTAACGGTACAAGATCTACTCCTCCGTCCCCATATTTGGTGAAATAACCAGTATACCATTCCGCTGCATTATCTGTTCCTACTACCAAATAACGATAGTTAGTCGCTAAGGTATATAGCGTACTCATTCTTAGGCGAGCACGAAGGTTAGCATCGGCGAGCTGTTCCTGTTCATGATTGAATGTTTGTTTATTCTGTAATTGTTTTTTTATTGTTGAGAACGTCATTTCATGGGTTTCCGTTAAATCAACGGTAATATGATCGATCTCACAAGCATCAATTACACGTTGAGCATAATTCTGATCACTTGGATTACTTTTACACGGCATAATAACCCCAAGTGAATGTTCCGGGCAGGCAAGTTTAATCAAGTTTGCCACAACCGCTGAATCAATACCGCCACTGACACCTACCAGAAGACCATCTACATTTGCTTCCTTTACTTTTTTCTGAAGCCATTCAACAATGGCGTCTACATGTGCTTGCATCATTCTTTTCTCCTTTACAGCTATGATTATTTATCTTAGCACATGCTGAACTTTTTCAACAAATTCCTTCCTGTCTTTCCAGGCGGCATGCAGCCAGTCAAGATGGCCTGCCAATTTCTGGTCTTGCCTCTTATATTTACGGTAGACATACAGCCACTCACGCATTAAATCACTTGGGACGAGAATCCCTTTCAACCACGCTTCTTTCCACTTGGTAGCATGAAAATAAACAGTAAGCTCCTTTAATGAATGATGGGTATGGGGTAAAAACCTTTGACCTAACTGAATTTCGTCGTACAGTTCCGGTCCCATTTGTAAAAGGTCGAAATCAATCAGCTTCACTGCGCCATCCCGTGTTCGGATGAAATTATGATGAGCGACATCACCATGCAGCCAAGTTTTCCGTTCCCAAGCATCTTCTTCAATGGCAGCCCAGTCCAAACGCTCGAAGTCATCCAGGGTTTTGCTCGCAAATTGGTGAAGTTCCTGAAATAAAGTCCTATTCCCCCCATAGGAGAATGCCGGAAATGTTTTTTCGAACTGTTCCAGTCTTCGCTGGTATTTAATATAGAGTGGATTTTGAAGTAACAGTGGCGTTTCTATTCCCTCTGTGCTGGCATGAAATTCTTGCACTACTTTACTTGCGGCTGATCGGTCACTTTTATAGGAAAAAAGCAGATGATCCCCTTTTAACCAGTTAAACAATCCCCATTCGCCATCTGCATTAGAAATGACCCTACTGCCATCAGGGTAAGAAAGAGGTTCTGCAGCATAAAGGCTTGCTTCTTTCCATTGTTCGAAAAAAGTATGTTGTTTTTCTAGTTTTTCAAGACTTTCATAACATTTCAGCGCATACTCATTTCCTTGGGATTTCACCCAATAGACATCCTGTTTTATCTTCTTGACATCTTCCACAGTCATTTCTTTTCTGCTTAAAAAAGGAAGAAGGCGATTCCATTTAGAATCGCCCTGGTACTTATTCATCATCATCGTCGTCAAAGTCGTAAGAATACGGCATCTGATTTCCCATACCTCCAGGGAGTGGCTGGCCAGGTTGACCATAACCCATCTGTCCCATTTGCTGACCGCCCCAAGGCATCATTTGCTGATAGGGAGCCATTCCATGCTGCATCGGAGGCATTCCCTGCATCTGAGGCATCATCTGGCCTTGCTGCTGATACGGCATCGGCTGATGCATACCATAGCCTGGCATCATATGCGGAGGCATCTGGTGTCCCCACATCGGCATAGCTCCCGTTTTCCCTCCGCCACAACCACAGTCATCAGCCATTGGCATTTGCGGCGGCATGGCTGCAGATTCTTCATCATCCTGCATCCACATGCCCTGCACTTGAGGCATTGGGCCATGGTGATAAGCTCCTTTATAAGCACTTTCCATGTCATCCTCACAATGAAAATCACTTTGAACCAAGTGACCTTGCGGCATTGGGGGACATGGCATCGGCGGGCAGAACACCGGGTAGTATCCAGGCGGACACAATGGCATTGGATGATGCATTGCCGGCTGAACCTGCGGCATTTCTTTTACTGACTCCGGTAATTCCTCTTTGACTTCTTCTTTCGGTGGTGCAGGAGGCTGGTAAGGCATCTGCGGCAAGTGGAAGGTCGTGTAGTAGTTTTGCAGCTGTTGTTCCATCATTGGCATTTGGATTGGCATCATTTGCTGCATCGGAGGCATCATCGGTTTTTCTTTCTCATCTTCTTTAACTTTTGGGATTGGTTTAGGGGCTTCCTTCTTATAAGGAACCTTTGGTGCTGCTTTTGGTTGTTCTTTTTGTATCGGTGCTTCTTTCTTCACTTGCTTTGTTCCCTGCGGTACTTTGATTTTCATCCCTGGCATGATCATATCGGGGTTGGATAACTGGGTATTCATTTGTTTCAGTTGTTCAAAATCAACTCCATACTTTTGAGCGATTTTCCACAACGTATCACCTTTCTGAACGATATGAATTCTCACTTTAGTAGCTCCTTTCTTTATACAAATCAAACGATTTGAACAAGAAATCTTCATAACAACTTATGCACAGGATGGGAAAAGTTGATGAAAAAGCCTAAACTTTTTTAAACAAGTTTCACTCATATCTATTCAGCCGGGCGTTTATCCGTTACCAAATCATTAAATTTAGGCATACAAAAAACCGGATCACGGCTATTCGTGATCCGGTTAATTTTTATTCCGCTGCCTGAAGGTCTGGCGTAGAAACATTTAACTCAAAGCTTGGATAGGTTCCTAACAGTTTCAAAGAACATCCTAAGGCCTCAAGTTCTGCCTCGACTCCCGGAAACAGCACTTGGTCATAGGGCTGATCGATATCAATCAAGAAAAAATAATTTCCCAGACCCGTTTTCATTGGTCTGGATTCTATTTTGGATAAGTTCATTTTTCTCCAGGCAAATGCAGCGAGTACTTGATGAAGCGCACCAGCATAATCTTTTGGCAACGTCACCATTACCATCGTTTTTTGTTTGGTCGGTACATGATCGCGAATCTTTAGTGTCTTCGGCTGCTTTTGAACCACAACAAAACGGGTATGGTTATTAGCATAGTCATGGATATCATGCTCTAAGATAGTCAATCCATTTTGTTCGGCAGCCAAATGATTACCTATAGCTGCAATCGGTTTATCAGATTCAGCGACTATTTCTGCTGCTCTCCCTGTCGAAGACGTATAGCAGAGTTCTGCCTCTGGATAGTGTTTATGCAAATATTGATGACACTGGGCAATTGCATGACTGTGCGAATACACCTCGATGATCCTGTCCTTCTCCGGGTTATAATCACCCCGGACGAGGAGGTGCTGTTTTATTGGGACAGTCATCTCAGCAACAATCGGCAAGTCGACATGGTGCGTCAAATAATCAATCGTTAAATGAACAGACCCTTCAATTGCATTTTCTATTGGAACTACTCCGGTATCTATTTCTCCTGCCTCCACGGCATCCAGGCATGCCGGAATCGTCTCATAGCTTGTGAATTCCCCTTCCTCGAACAAGGCATCCACCGCCATTTTTGTAAAAGTTCCTCTTGGCCCTAAATATCCAATCTTTTGGTTATGTTCAGATTCTGGCATGTCTTTTGTCCTCCTTGCTGTTACGCTCCTGTACTTAATAGATCAACACGATTGATAAAATCCACCTTTTTTAACCTTTGAATCAGTTCATCGATCGAGATTGTCATCCCTGCTGTATTCAGCGATAATGTGACATTCGCTTTTCCTTGTAATGGGATGGTCTGATGGATGGTAAGCACATTACACCCTGCCTTCGCTACCGCTGCCAACAGCTTGGATAAAGAACCTTTCCTGTCTTCCAAGTGAAAAAAAAGGGTGATCATTTGTTCTTTCACCATTTCCTGAAATGGGTAGACAGCATCACGGTATTTATAAAAGGCGCTTCTCGATAGATCGACCTTCTGAACGGCTTCAAAAATGGACTCGACACTGCCTTTTTCCAGCAATGACTTGGCTTCAATCGTTTTTTTCATAGCCTCTGGCAAAACGTCACTTCTGACAAGGTAAAAGTGTTCTTTTTTCTCCCCCATTTACATCCCCCTTTTCTACAGCGTCTCTTGCGCTTCTCAGGGTACGACCTCATCTATTCAACAAATTCAAACTCATAATCAAGCAGCCTGACCGTGTCCCCGTCCTTGGCGCCACGTTTTCTTAAGGCATCATCCACACCCATCCCACGCATTTGCCGTGCAAAGCGGCGGATCGACTCATCCCGGTTAAAGTCAGTCATCTTGAATAATTTTTCAATTTGCGCACCATAAAGCACATAAGCTCCATCGGGATCACGAGTAATTTTGAAAGGAACGTCTTCCCGCTCGTATTTATAGAGCACCCGTTCCTCTTTCTCCTCAATTGGTGTGTTATCTTTCGGTATTTGATCAAGCGTGTCTGCTACAGCAAATAGTAAATCCGGCAGCCCTTCTTTTGTCAAAGTAGAGATGGGATAGACAGGATATTCGCCGTCCAGTTTCCGCTTGAATTCCTGCAATTGTTCATCAGCACCAGGCATATCCATTTTGTTGGCTGCAATAATTTGAGGTCTATCCTTTAATCTTTCATCATATTCAAACAGTTCCTGGTTGATTGTCAGGTAGTCTTCATAAGGGTCGCGCCCTTCCGTAGCAGCCATATCTATTACATGGAGAATGACTCTTGTCCGTTCTACATGACGGAGAAACTGATGACCGAGTCCCACTCCTTCATGGGCACCTTCAATCAGACCGGGTAAGTCGGCCATGACGAAGCTTCGTTGGTCACCTGATTCAACAACGCCTAAGTTTGGTGCCAGTGTAGTAAAATGGTAATCAGCGATCTTCGGTTTTGCCGCCGAAACAACCGATAATAAAGTTGATTTTCCTACACTAGGAAAACCGACCAGCCCTACATCAGCAATCAATTTCAATTCAACTTGTATATCCCTTTCTTCTGCCGGTTCACCATTTTCCGCAAGTTCCGGTGCAGGATTCCGTGCTGTAGCGAACCGGATGTTACCACGTCCACCACGGCCTCCTTTAGCTATTACGGCACGCTGCTTATGTTCTACAAGGTCAGCAATCACTTCTCCTGTATCCGCATCTTTCACAGTGGTACCAGGAGGAACCGGAATAACCAAAGGGTCAGCATTTTTTCCATGCTGTCCTTTACTCATGCCATTTTCCCCTTTTTTTGCTTTAAAATGCCGTTGGTAACGAAAATCCATTAATGTATTAAGCCCTTCATCTACTTCAAAGACGACGTCTCCACCGTTACCACCGTCTCCACCAGCCGGGCCACCATTTGGGACATATTTTTCTCGGCGGAAAGCAACTAAACCATTACCGCCGTCTCCACCTTTAACATAAACTTTGACTTGATCGACGAACATGCCGGTCACCTCTTTACTTCTACATTCATTTTAGCTGTTACTTGATGATACTGTTCTATATCGTCAATTTCAACTGCTGTGATAAATTCTTTTTCTTGTATCGTTGATTGTAAATGCGGCATATCCTCAAATTCACCGGATAACACCACACTGATTTCTACTCGATCGCTTGTATGCAATTCGATTCTTACCTTCCCTTGGTAGAGGGTGGAAGAATCGCTGAAACGTTCAAAAACACGGATAATTTCTTCACAGTGGGCATATAAAGTGATGTCCTTGTGACGTAAATCGACAGTTTCACCCTTAACCTCATATGTAAGGCGAAAAAATGGATGGTGCCAGTTGAAAGACATGAGCCACAAGCTTAAATACGGGGTGTTCAAATTCATCAACCGCCGTTCTTCTTCAGCTTTCTGCATTACATCGTTGGTTTTCTCTTTTACTTTATCCATTTTCCCCATGGAAGCATAACCTTGAATCAGCTGCAGCTCGTTCATCCAATCATGCCGGGCATGACGCAGTAGTTCCATCACTTCATCCGCTCGCATGAAAGCCCCTCCCGTTCCTGATAACGTAATAAAAGAATTATAGCAAAAATCAACAGCAAAGGCGACCGCTCCGAGCCGTATGCATTTGAAATAATTCTGCGAAATCTGGTTATTCAATTACAGTACCGAAAAGTCGAAGACTTGATTTCGAGATATTTAGGGTTCTTTACCCTAAAAGTAACAGGGGCAGCTGGGAAACTACTCGCTTTCCTGTGGGGGAACTGGCGAGCTTCCTCGGGCTTTCGCCCTGTGGGATCTCGCCTAGATCCTTCTCCCACGGGAGTCTCGCAGTTTCCCAACCACCCCATCCGAAGGATGGGAGAAAAGAACCCTGCTATACATGCAGATGTATCCTACTAACTCTGGTTACAAGCACGCTTTTTAAGTAGCTCTCCCCTCTAATTGAAGTACTCATATCAATGTTTCCGTATCTCTCATAAACACAAGGAGGGCCGGGAAATTGCGAGACTCTAATGGGAGAATAGTACATGGTGAGATCCCGCAGGGCTTTAGCCCGAGGAAGCTCACCGTACGCCCATGGAAAGCGAGTAATTTCCCGGACCTCCAAACGCTCAACACCATAACGGAAACAGTTTCTCTCGAAACTGAGTCTTCCATTAAAGGGAGCTTTACTTGAATAGTGAGATTTATTAAAGCCTAATAGAAAAAAGCCGCGCTGATGCAGTGCATAGCGCGGCTTTTCGCTTTGGTTTTCTATAAATGCCAGCGGTTTACGCTTCTTGTGCAGCTGGGTAAACACTGACTTTTTTGCGGTTACGTCCGTAGCGTTCGAACTTCACAACACCATCAACTTTCGCGAATAGTGTATCGTCGCCGCCACGACCTACGTTCGTACCTGGATAGATCTTGGTACCACGTTGACGGTAAAGAATAGATCCACCAGAAACAAATTGTCCATCAGCACGCTTGGCTCCAAGGCGTTTGGACTCAGAGTCACGGCCGTTCTTTGTACTACCTACACCCTTCTTTTGGGCAAAGAATTGCAAATCTAGACGTAGCATGGGATGCACCTCCTTATCGTTCTGTTATCGATATATATTGATTATAATCTCGTTCAATAGTCTGTAGCGACACCAGCATTCCTTCAAGCAGCAACTTGGCTTTGCTTTCTGTTTCTGCTTCCAAATCCTCCGGAAGCATGACTTTGAGAAAGCCTCCTTCACCACCTTGATCGATTGCCGGCTCTACTCCGCATAACTCCATGACGGCATTAACTGCTCCAAACGAAACAGCTGAGACGGCTGCACATACGAGGTCATGTCCATATGGACCGCTTTCTGCATGGCCGGATATCTCAAAACCATTCATTTCATTGTCTCTGCGGTATATCAGTACTTTAATCATGATACACAAGCCTTACGCATTGATTTTATCAATCGTTAGCTTCGTGTACGGCTGACGGTGACCTTGTTTACGCTTGTAGTTTTTCTTTGGCTTGTATTTGAAGACAGTGATCTTCTTCTGACGGCCTTGTTTTTCAACTTTAGCTGTAACAGAAGCACCATCTACGAATGGAGCGCCGACTTTCACGTCATCTCCTCCGCCAATGAAAAGTACGTTGTCAAAAGTGACTGAGTCACCGTTTTCTCCGCTGACTTTCTCAACGTAGATCGTTTGACCTTCTTCTACTTTGAATTGCTTACCACCAGTTTCAATAATTGCGTACATTGCTGCACCTCCTCATAGAACTAAGACTCGCCATCCCAGGTACCACTTTGGTTTCAAAACCTGTTCTGAGCGGTTGTAGCAGTCGGGTGCTACTAGAATAACATAACGATGTTATCATGATTCAAAAGCTTTTGTCAACATGATAGCCGCGACTTGCCACAAATTCTCTGACCGTATCCAGGGAGCCTGCCATCTCTATCGTATAATCATGCAGGACAGGATCGACACGGAAAAAGACTTCCTGAGGAATTTTACTAGAAACAGAAGTAGAAAGCAATTGTTTTTTCAATTGATCAAGTTCAGGTGAAACAGCTACTAGTATTGCTTCATGAGAAGAATCTTCCAATGCCAGTATGTCCCTTTCCATTTGGAACAATACGGTGCTCCGTTTTTTGTGACTAGTCACATTTTCTACCAATTTGCTGGACCAGGAAGCGTAATCCCTTTTTCTTGTTATTTCATACAGGCCGAGTTTAGTAAACCCGTGACACACTATTGGAACCGGATCGTCTTTCATGGCTTGTTTCAAAGCGCGCTCGATATCGGCATTATTTTTCCTGGAGCCGGTATTGATGAAATCAATCATAACGATGCCCGACAAGTTCCTTAACCTGATTTGTCTTGCGATTTCATTGACCGATGCCACGTTTGCCTGATAAGCAGTCTGTTCTTTGTCAGAACGCCCTGTAAACCCATGGCTGTTAACATCAATCACATTCATTGCTTCCGTTTCATCTATTGTTAAATTGACCCCTTTAGCAGCTCCGACAGTGCGCTGTACCAATTTTTCCTGACATTCATTAATCGAATAGCCTTTATTTTTATTCCAATGTTTTACCCATTTAATCCGGTCACTAAATAATGGATACATGCTTTTTATCTGCTTAGATAAACTAGCGTCATCAACAACACATTCATCAATGAGATGTATGGGATATTTTTTAAAAACGCCATCAGGTACCAGCCTGGATTCCATAATCATGCCTGGCTTCTTTCTGTCTATTCTTCCCTCCGCCTGGCGCCACTTTTCTCTTAAAAAGGACAGTTCATTCCTGATAGAGGACAAGTCCAGGTGTTTTGCGGCAGTGCGAACAATAACACCATCCTCTTTTTCGAGCATGGGTGTAATTGTTTCCTTCAAATTTACCTGCTCGTCTTTCGGAATTTTATGAGAAACCGAAACCCGGCCTCTTTTCGGCAAATAAACGGAGTAAGAACCAGCAATGGTAATGTCTGCCGTGAGTAATGGCCCCTTTTCACCGATTCCATCCTTTTTAACCTGCACAATGATATATTGGCCAATGGTAAGTAATGATTCGATCCGCTCGTTCCGGTTTCCAATATCCTGCTGCCTCAAGAAGCCGTTTCTCCCTGTACCGATATCAATAAAAGCCGCCTGCAGTCCCTTTTCAATATTGACGACTTTTCCTAAATAAATATGATCGACTTGCGACCGGTCCAACTCACGATCGAAAAAAACCTCGACTAATTTATTATCTTCATAAAGTAAGGCAGCCTTCTCGCTTGAACGGCATGCTATATATAAGTTCCTCATCTAATCCCTCTTTATTTATAAATCTGTGCGAGGTCACGGATTGGAAGGTGTGGGTTCCCATGAGTAAAAAAATACTCCAGACAATCCTCTTCTCTTATCAATTCGCTTCCTTTCCGCCCCTTCAAAAAGTACCTTTGTTGTCTATCATTACGAATTCGGCTCAAAACATTCCATATAGTTTCCTCAGGCTCAATCGGACACGTTACCACTTTCACAGGTGGTTCATTATTACTATGGCGATGCATTAAATAACGTATAAATGAATAATAGCGTCGTTTCCATTCTAGTCTATTTTCTAATAATAGGAAAGCTGCTAATAAGCAGCCGTGGAGTGTAAAGTAAGAAACGAAGGCGAGGAGTATGATGGACGCTATTAATAAGCCGGCTGAAAATATGATAGTTAAATGATGCGAGACACGGTAAGGGAAAAAACGATTTAAGAGGTGAAAAAGTATTTTCCCTCCATCTAAAGGCCATATTGGAAGTAGATTGAATGCAAGAATCAGCCAGTTATAAGAGATAGCTGTGCTAATCCATGACGAGGGATCAGGCAATAGTATAACCAGAGAATATAAAAGGGTTAACATCCATATGTGCTGGAACGGCCCTGCTAACGTGACATAAAGCTGTTCTTGCATCGGACGACTTCCATGCTCTTCCGATTCCATCGTCCCACCAAACAGCCATAAGGTCACCTTTTTAATTCGCCAGTTAAAAAATTTTGCCATTCGGAAATGCCCCCATTCATGTATGGTGACGATGGCAAATAAAATCAGGAGCTCGACGAAAGCCCCTGTGAGAATAGCGGTAAATACGAAGAGAATCAATATCGGATGCAAGTGAACATGCGTTAAAAAGTCACGGAGTTTCATCGACTTTTATCGCCTCAACAGGATCAATAAATTGATTATCCTTTTCGATAGCAAAGTAGAAGTCGCTTACTTGTCCAGGTTCCGGTTTGACACTGCCGATAATGTCGTTTGGTTTCACATGTTCATATAAATGGACATCAATAGAAGAAAGGTAGCCGTAAACGCTTTTACTTCCATCCACATGCTGAATGATAATCGTCTGATCAGTTTGGCCGTTTTTTCCCGCAAACACCACTGTCCCCTCATCCATGGCAACGACCTCCGACGGCTGCTCAGAAGTCATGACAATTCCTTCTCCATGGGTCTGGAATGTTTCACTCACTACTCCGCTAACGGGAAGGGCAGCCTGATTAGGTACCACGTCCCCTGGTGGTTCGACTAATTTCAAAGGACTCCCGAACTTTTCGTGATACCAGGAGGTAACTGCTGCAAATGGAAAATCTTCAGTCATGTTGTGTACTACCCAGGCTTTAGGCTTTTGAACCCACCCCGCCTCCATTTGCACCAAACTTGCCACCCCAAAAAACAAACAGGCAGCAACGATAGCTTTCAGCAAAAAATACCCTGGTTTCTGATCCCTCTTTTCACCCGACGAACCAGGAGATGATTGGGCAAAGGGTAAATATCCATGTTTTTCTTCCTCTTGTACCGGATAATACATGGTCTTGTCCTGGGCATGTTTGTACTTTTTAGGAAGCGTTTTTTCTCGTTTGCGTGATGCGATACTTTTACGTACTTTTTCAATATCTTTCCCCATAATAGCTACCATCCCTTACATGAGATTTGTACAAGTCTATGTAAAGAATTCGAAAACTATGAGAAAAATCGTTTTATATAAAACCCACCCATCCTTATCCTCATCACTCTATTGCAAAAAAATCCTAAACAAAAAACCGTCTCAAAAGAGACAGTTTTCTTATTAAGGACGCATGCCGAAGAATTTCTTTACTTTTGTCATGAGACCTTTCTTTTCTTCAAATGAAAGTAACGGTACCGATTCTCCTAAAATACGGCGTGCAATATTTCGATAAGCAAGTGAGGATTTTGTTTTAGGGTGAAGGGCGACTGGCTCACCACTATTAGATGCTTTGATCACTTCATCATCATCCGCTACCACACCAAGCAAATCGATGGAGAGGACAGATACAATCTCGTCTACATCCAGCATATCCCCACTTTCTACCATATGATGACGGATACGATTGACAATTAATTTAGGAGGTTCGATGTCTTCTTGTTCCAATAAACCAATTATCCGGTCAGCATCACGAACACTGGACTTTTCCGGGTTAGTAACCACGATCGCTTTATCTGCACCGGCAACTGCATTTTTATACCCTTGTTCAATCCCGGCTGGACAATCGATCAATATGTAGTCGAATTCCTGTTTCAATTCCGCTACAATTCTTTTCATAGCTTCTGGTGTAACTTCTGATTTGTCGCTGGTTTGTGCTGCTGGCAGCAGTTGGAGACAATCAAACCGTTTATCTGGAACAAGAGCCTGCCTGGTTTTCACTCTCTCTTGCACGACATCAACCAAGTCAAAGATTATACGATTTTCAAGTCCCATCACTACATCTAAATTACGCAGCCCGATATCTGTGTCGATCAGACATACTTTTTTTCCAAGTAATGCGAGTGCTGTCCCTATATTGGCAGTAGTAGTCGTTTTACCGACTCCTCCTTTACCAGAGGTTACAACAATGGCCTCACCCATTAAACATTCTCCTTTCAAAACTGCTGATATCCGGACGCTTTTTAATTACCTCTTGAAGACGGTCGATTAATATTTTATCATTGCCTTCCTCCAGATAGCCGCACTCCATATAGACACCCTCAGCATCTTGATCCGGTGCTCTGCTAATTGCATCTGCAATCCGCAGTTGCGTAGGCTGCATGAAAGAAGCGGCAATAACAGCATGACTATCACCGTCCACACCAGCATGCGCAATCCCGCGCAGGCTCCCCATTACAAAAATATTACCTGAAGCCATAATTTTTCCTCCGGGGTTGACATCGCCAATGAGTAACAGGTCGCCTTCCACATTAATCACCTGACCAGATCGGACTACTTTGACCAATGGTTTCACCTGCGCATGTTTTTTCCATTCAGCAGCTTCTTCCTTCGTAATAACATTGGATTCTACCTTACCTACCACCAGGTTTTGGCTTTTCCGGACTTCTTCTTTCAGTTCATCCTTTTGCTCACGGGTAACATAACGGTTCCCGAGCTGGAGGTTGACGGTAATCAGCCGGTCATCCTCTATCAGATCGTTCACAGAGAGTTTTTCTTTCAGTTCATTTAAAACATCCTGATAGGCACAATGGTCATCAATCTTTAAAATTAACCCATCTCTGGTTCCTTTAACTGTTATTAATTGTTTATTCGCTATCAACTATATTCCCCCTAATCTGCAAGAATCCGCTTCCCGCGTTTATCACGGAAGATCAGCTGCTTAGAATGTTTGCTGCCCACTTTTCCAGTCTTCCTTTTAATAAGGGGTATACGAGGAGAAAGAAAATCATGTTCGCAATTATGGTAGGCACCAATCTAATTGACAAAAATGACTCCCATGGTATGTCAGTTACCTGCACGAAGGAATATATGGTAAACAACAATAACTCGGTCAACACTATTCCAAGTGCGGCTAACAGGACCGCTACGATAAAGTTGCCATGCAGCATTTTTTTCAGGCCATGTACCAGGTAAATGACAATGCCATAAGAGAACATATAAACCCCTAATATACTGGTGTATACCATATCGATTAAAATGCCGAAAGTGAGGGCGTAAAGCAAAGAGTAATAGGTATCGTCATGATCAAAAAAAATAGTGATAAGTATAAGGATGACCAGAACCCAATGAGGGGTAATCAGGTAATCCGAATAGGCAAGATTCCCAGGCAGAAGACTCATAGCCATTCCTTGAAAGACAAGCAGAAAAAGTAAAATCAAAGGAAGATAGAAACGTTGAATCATTCCTCTTCCTCCTCATCTGTTTCGTCTATATTATGCGTCGGCATGCTGCGGTCGACAATCATCACTTGATTGATATCATAGAGGTCGGCTGCCGGTTTAACATAGGCAGTCTGTGTTAACCCATACTGGTCCATCTCAACTTTCGTGACTTCTCCAATCAACAAGCCGGCTGGAAAAACTCCACCTTTTCCTGAAGAGACTACTTGTTCCCCTTCATTAATTTCAGCATCAGAATCAATTTCTTTTAGAAGTAACGATTTAGTTTCTTCGTCATATCCTTGAATCAGACCATGAATTGGATCATCACCCTGCCATACCCAGGCAGAAATCCGATTGGAAAGACCAAACCCGCTCAAAAGCTGAACCGTGGAATGGAATTTATCGGTGGATTGGACTTTTCCTATCATCCCCTCGCCTGTGATGACCGCCATATTACGCTCAACTCCGTGAGCTTCTCCACGGTTTACGATCATTTGACTGAACCAGCGTTCAGAACTTCGCGCAATGACAGACGCTTCGATCGGATCATATTCACTTAAACTCTCCTGGTAATCAAGGCTTGACCGTAGTTCTTCATTTTCTTTTTTTAATAACTGGTTTTCCTGCATGATACTTTTGTACTGAGAGAGACGAGATTTCAAAATTTCATTTTGTTCATACGTGCTGCTGATATCCTGAATGTTTGCATAAGTGCCTTGGACGAGTTGTACGGGTTGATTAAATATGGTCTGAATCCACCCAACCGAGTCATGGACAAATTTCTCCGGCCAGGTAAGTTCACTTCGCTCTCTTAAAGAAAAACCAATCAAGGCGACGAGCAAAATAAAACTGACGAGTACAAGAATAAGCCTTTTTTTCCTGAATAGAGAAGGCATAAATAAGTCAACTACTCCATTCTAGCCCGGGAAGCCACATTCGGCTGTGACTTAAAATGGTGAATGTATTCCAAAGATTTCCCCGTACCAATCGCAACACAATCCAGTGGATCATCGGCTATGAAAACAGGCATTTTTGTTTCATCACTGATAACCTGATCGATATTTTTTAACAAGGCACCGCCACCCGTCAATACGATTCCCCTATCCATAATATCTGCAGCCAGCTCTGGTGGTGTCTTTTCTAACGTATTCTTAACAGCATCAATAATGGCATCCACCGTATCCTTCAGGGCTCCGGCAATTTCTGCTGCATTGATCGTGATCGTTTTCGGAAGACCTGTCAATAAGTCTCTTCCTCTTATGTCCATTTCATTATCTTCATCGGCAGACCCGGCAGCACCTACTTCCATCTTGATATTTTCCGCCGTCCGCTCCCCGATCATCAGGTTATATTGTTTACGAATATATTGGATGATAGCATCATCCATTTCATCTCCAGCTAATCTGATAGATTGGGAGGTAACAATGCCCCCTAAAGAGATTATTGCTACTTCAGTCGTCCCTCCACCAATATCGACGACCATACTTCCCGTCGGTTCCCACACGGGCAGACCAGCTCCGATAGCTGCAGCAAACGGTTCTGCAATCGGATAGGCTTCTTTTGCTCCTGCTTGCTTTGTGGCATCAATTACTGCTCGTTCTTCGACCATCGTGATACCTGATGGCACACAAATCATGACGTTCGGCTTTCTGGCAAAGCTGGATCTATTCTTCATCGCTTTATTGATATAATATTTCATCATCTCTGCTGTTGTGTCGTAATCAGCTATGACCCCATCCTTCATGGGACGCACTACTGAGATATTACTAGGAGTACGGCCGATCATATTTCTTGCAGGATTCCCGACAGCTTCGATGTTCCCTGTCGAAATGTCTCTGGCTACTACCGATGGCTCGCGGACCACTACTCCCTTATTTTTTATAAAAACCAATGTATTCGCTGTTCCTAGATCAATTCCTAAATCTTGTGAAAAACCAAATAAACCCAATACGGATCTCCCTTTCTATTCTATCTTGAGGGTATTCTAGTTGTGTGTGATAATCCGATAATGAAGCTGCCTCCTTACCGTAGCGGCAGCATGAGAAAGAAGCGCCTATTATAAGATCGAGCTTATAAAAAGGCGCTAGAGTTCACTATCTATTCAATTATACGAAAAAAAATAGAAAATGGATAGTCTTACAAATATCCTTTTTCTTTGAGAGAGACAAATTTACGGTCACCGATCACTAAATGATCCAGTAATTCTATGCCGATCATTTTACCGGACTCTGCTAACCGTCTTGTTACATTAATATCTTCCTGCGATGGGGTCGGGTCGCCTGAGGGATGATTATGAATGCAGATAAGGGAAGCAGCCGATCTTTTGACGGCTTCTTTATATACTTCTCTGGGATGGACGATTGAAGCATTCAAACTGCCGATGAAAATCGTCTGGCGATGGAGAACCTGGTTTTTAGTATTAAGAAATAAACAGATAAAATGTTCCTGTTTCAGTCCTCGAAGCTCTTCCATAACAAAATCGGCCCCATCCTCAGGGCTTCGAATGACGTACCGTTCCGGAGGCTTCATCTGATGAATTCTTTTTCCGATTTCTAAAGCTGCCTGAATGAGGACTGCTTTTGCTGTTCCGATTCCTTTTATAGCTGTCAATTCTTCGATGGTAGCGTCCTTTAAAAGGTCTAAACCTTCGAAATGGATCAGCAGACGTTGTGATAGATTCATCACCGACTCGTTTTTTGATCCACTTCCAAGTAATATCGCAATTAGTTCTTGATTGGATAAATGGCCGGAGCCATGTTCAAGCATGCGTTCCCTTGGTCGATCGGCCAAAGGAACATCTTTTAACATCACCTGGACTTCTGACAATTATTCCGCATCCTTTCCTTTTAATCCTCACATTTCTTTATCAGGATGGGAAAATATTGAATGAGCCAAGTTTTCGAGCAAGGCAAGCGATAGGCAGACCTACGACGTTATAGTAGTCACCTTTGATACCTTTGACCAGCAAAGCTCCTTTCGTTTGAATGCCATAACTCCCCGCCTTATCGAAAGAATCCCCGGTATCTACGTAACGGATGATATCGGTTTCAGTGAGTTCCAGGAAGTCCACTTCTGTTCGGACTGCAAATACTTCATGACTCTCGCTGCTGCGAATCATTACACCGGTGTGAACGGCATGCGACCTTCCACTTAACAGACGGAGCGTCTCGATGGCTTCCTCTTTTGATTCAGGCTTCCCTAACACCTTTCCGTCGATACTCACTACTGTGTCCGCTGTTATCAAAATTTCATTGTTATCAGCCACAATATGATCCGCCTTTACTTCTGCCAACTTCTTTACTAAGATTTCCGGATCTTTCTCCGTAACAACGGATTCATCCGCATCGCTCGTCCTTACCTCAAACCGGTAACCTGCCAGTTCAAGCAATTCTTTTCTCCGTGGTGATCCTGAGCCTAACACTAATGTGTTCTTCATACTTACATCCTTCCTGATAAAACTGTGAGGTTCTAATAAGTGTAGTAAACTTTAAACCAATTATAAAAACTGGATATATCCCTTTTCTTCTCCTTTTTTAAACAACTATCTATGTTCCATTATAAGTTTTCCCTGTTTTGTTGTTTAGTTATAAGCTTAAAAATAAAAAATAGGTGGCAGGCACCTATTTTTTGAGTATTTCTTCATAGCTTTTCCAAACTTCTAATAACAGGACATCTTGTTGGACAGAATCACTTGCTGACACGAGGGCAGCAATATTATCTTTCAGCGCCATGAAGTTTTCCTCTTTTGGCAAACGTTCGCCAAACTGCTTCCAACCCTCTCCCTTATTTTCCCCATTCAAAGTGGCGGAGAATAAATCAGCGAAACCACTCAAGGGTTCCGCTTTTTCCTTGTTCACTTTTTCTGTTTTTGGAACCGACCAGGTCTTTACATAGGTTTCCAGTCCATCTTGTTGTAATGGAGATGCTTTTGACTGAGCTGCCTCATAGTCCGGAGCCAGTCCTGTAAATAAGAAGACATTCCCATCACGCTCCCACACAACTGTGGGATGTCCATACTCTGTATAATTTTGGCTCCACTCTTCAGCTTTCTCCGTACTAGTAAAATATCCTGCTTGTACGACATATGCATCTGTGCCTGGAAGTGCCATCATTGTCTGACTTTCCTCTGCACCGGTATTAGTCGTTCCAACGCTGTTTACTTCGGTCAGTGATACACCACTGTTTGCCGATGCGCCATCATTCTCAGTCATTCCAACAAACATTCTTAATAACAAAAACCCCAATAAAAGACCGAAGATTAATGCAGTCATGACAACAATAAGAATTTTCTTTACCGGAGAGGAAACCTTCTTCCTACGCTTTTTCTTTTTATAATAGGGATGCTTTTTCCAAGCTTCCGGCTTGATCACATTGGCTGGTTCTTCTGTCCGTTCATATTCATACACTTCTGCTGTAGCAGCCTGTTCTTCTTTAGAAGAAACCACCTCTTCCATTGCTTTCTCATCTTCCCGGGGAATCAAAGTCTCTTTCCCGTTCATCCTGATAGATATCTTATTATGATGCTTGTCCAATAATCCCACCACCTTTACCGGCTTTGAATCCAATCTACCACACCCCAGACAAAAAACCAGACGACCGGTGTCGTCTGGTTAGCAATAAAATCATCTATTTATGTCTAATATTGCTTCGTTTTATTTTATACTATTGCTCTTATAAAGCCAAAAGAGCCTTTACCATACCAATAGCACATACCAGCCCATAATATCGCTGCCTGCAAAATAAGTAATCAACGCCGCAATTATAATATAGGGCCCGAAAGGAACCGGAGTCTTTCGATCAATGATTCTTAGACTCAATAATAATACGCTAATCACTGCACCAATTAAGATGGAGAGGAAAAAAACTAGTAATACCTGTTGCCAGCCTAAGAGAAAACCAAGCAGTCCAAACAACTTCATATCTCCTGAACCCATCCCACCTTGAGTAATAAAAATAATTATAAAAATTAAAAGGAAGGCAATGAAGGCACCTATGATAGATGAATACCATGGCTCTAAAGGATAGACAGTTCGAAAGAGGATAACCAGTGGGAGGTAGAATAATAATAAACGATCGGGGATGATCATATATACCAAATCACTAACCAGGATAATCATTCCTAAGGAAATTAATATGATGGCGCCGATTAACTCGTAACCCCACCCATAAACTAAAAAGCTCGAAACAAATAATA
The DNA here is from genome assembly GCF_043496955.1 of Thalassobacillus sp. B23F22_16. Taxonomy (NCBI): domain Bacteria; kingdom Bacillati; phylum Bacillota; class Bacilli; order Caryophanales; family Bacillaceae; genus Thalassobacillus; species Thalassobacillus sp. B23F22_16. The sequence continues at coordinate 63,173 of NZ_JBIEKD010000006.1, forward strand.
ATCCTGTCAATAATTCGGTTAGCGGATATAAAAAGGAGAATTTTGCTTTACAGTAACGGCACCTGCCGCGAAGTGCCAAATAGGAAAGAACCGGTATCATGTCCCAGCCATTAAGGGTTTGACTGCAACTGTTGCAATAAGATCGAGAGGTTGAGAAATTCTCCCCCTGCGGCATGCGCCGGCCAACAACATTAAAAAAGGACCCAAATATAATTCCAAACATAAACATTATTACTGCTAAAACCACTACCATATGTTCATCCCCTCTTAAAATGTGATTTTAATAAAAATCAGCTATCACCTGCTGTGGGCTAGATGAAAGTTGGCATTTCTACTTTATATATCGGATACCAGGTCCAACTTTTGTATAAACCGTACAAAAATACTATAAAAATAGCCGAGTGACGAATCACTCGGCTAAAGCTTTATTGCTTTGATAAACGGCAACTTTGTTTCTGCCTTTTTGCTTAGCTCCCATGTACATGGCACGGTCAGCATGGCGAACTAATTCCAGGGGCTGTTCACAATGTTCGGGATAAGAAGCAACCCCAATGCTGGCAGTCAGCACCAGTGATTCCTCTTTGTCCCCTAGCATGTGTTCCTGCAGTATAATTTTCTTAGAAGCAATTTTTCTACGCACTTCATCTGCCAGCTGAAAACTTTCTTCTACAGAGTAATTCGGAAGCATAATTACAAACTCCTCACCTCCGTATCTTGCTACTACACCTTTCTCTCCAATCATTTCAACAAGCCAGTCCGCCAATGTACAAATAACTTCGTTCCCACTTTGATGGCCATATGTATCGTTGACTGATTTAAAGTGATCGATGTCTAATAAGATCAGCGACAAAGGTCTGTTGATATTTTGCTGAATTTGAAAAGTTTGTTCCAGCTGTTCTTCAAAGTAGCGGTAATTATATAAATTTGTAAGCGGACAACGTTCACTTTGATTCTTCGTTTCTTCATAGTTTTTGGCATTTTCCATAGCAATGACAAGATAATTGGATAGTATATCAACAATCATATACTGAAATTTTTCAAAAGTTCTCTTTTCTTTTGATACTACCGTGATTACCGAAACAATTTCATCATTTCGGAAAACAGGTAAAGAAATCAGGCTTTCCCCTTCTTCCGGAATCCCTTCCCGATTCTGTTTTTTCCATTGGTCCCGACGATGATATTGTAACGCTTTCCTTTGTTGAAGCACAGCACCACTGACACTTTCCCCTTTTTCTAAAAAGAACTGCGGGATGTTCTGTTGTTGCTGAGCCTTATAAAAGCGAGTCATTTTTAATTTTTCCTGATCTATAACATCGTAAATATAGGTAAAATCAATGGGCAATAGCTTTACTAATCGGCTGATAAACAAATCCATAACTTCCGATTCCTTCAGACGGCCTGTCAATTCATGGCCGATTTCACTTGTTTTTTGCAAATAACTATTGAGCTGTCTGCTTTTATAATAAAGCATCATCATTGCTGATATAAACGCGAAAGGTATCCCTACATAATACACAGCAGCCAGGCCCATATCAGCATATAATCTATATAAAACAAAACCTACCGGTAATATTAGCAGAGTAGTATAAATTTCCCACAAAGTTGCGCGGTCAATCCATTGAAAGGGACGCTTCATAAGAAACAGGCCCAATAATTTGATCAATATCTGATTACTAACGAAAGTGGTCAGGGCGTAGGCAAGAATCGGAATTATATCATACACAGTTTGATATGCTTCACTGCCATGCTGCCCTCCCATTAGGTAGTAAATGGCAGCACCCGAGATACTTGTTACTAAAAAAACCAGCATATTCAACGGGAGCCGGTATAGATCCTGGCGGGATATACGCATTTTTATCATGAGGAAAACAACACCGAATTGGGTCAAGAGCACTTCGATAAATAAACCAAAATAAAGGAAGACAGCCAAACTGACTCCTTGTATTAAAAATATTGGCCCTTCCTTGAAAACCAAGGGAAATAAAGCAACAATACCTATTAGTATGGCAAAAGAGAATAAATCCGCCATCATGTTTTGAAAACTCGGTTCCCAATACTGGTATAATCCATAGAAGCTAATTGGCCAAATAAACAACCAAGTCAGCCATATAGCTATCTTCTTCTCTTTCGTCATCCCCATGCATCTCCCTGCATCAAATCTATTATATTTTTCCCGTTTTTCATGATGAAGAAATCAAAAGAAGCAATTCCAACGACTGGAATTTTCAGATAACTATAATACTATCATACCTTAGACCTATGTTCAAAGTGTTTTCTAACATCCGAAATAAAATATAATGAGCCTGCCACTATTAATAGATCCTTATCGTCCATTTTATCTATCGTATCATCGAGCGCCTGTTCCCAACTGTCCTGCACGAACGAATTTTCCCCTCCATAAATATCTAGCAATGCTTTCCCATTCATGGCGCGAGGAAAATCAAAACTAGTGAATATGATGGAGGTAAAATTTCCTTTTAATTGTTGCAGCATGCCTGTCACTGGTTTGTCTTGAAGTGCTGCATAGAGCAAGTATTTTTTTTGGTGTGGATAATGTTCAGCAATCGTTCGCATGAGTGTACTTGTGCCTTCCTCATTATGTGCTCCATCTAAAATGACCAACGGGTTATTCCATACTCGCTCAAAACGTCCCGGCCACTTTGTTGACATAATACTATTACTGTAATGTTCACGTTTGAAAGGTGCTCCTTTTTCCTTAAGTACCTCCATTACTTGCAAAGCAACTGCTGCATTTTTCTCCTGATGCCTACCTTTCATTCGGCTTATTAGGTCATTCGAATCAAATTGATTGGCATGGAAAGTGAAATGTTCCCCTTCTTCGTTACTATAGTGGTGTTTTACAAAGAACTCTTTGTTCAATCGATACAGTTCTGTCTCCATCATTCTGGCTCTTTCCTCGATTACATGGATAGCAGCATCGTTTTCAACTGCTGTGACCGCTGGGACATGTTTCTTAATGATCCCAGCCTTTTCCGTAGCAATCTTCTCATAACTATTTCCCAGAATATTCATATGGTCCAAGCCGACATTCGTTATCGCAGCCACAACGGGTTGAATAATATTCGTTGAATCAAACCGACCTCCTAAACCTGTTTCCATAATTACGAAATCAAGCTGTGCTTTCTGAAAATAAACAATCGCCATTGCAGTGATTACTTCAAATTCTGTTGGTTCTCCTAGAGGCGTTACTCCCAATTCTTCTGCCAATGGTTTAATCGTTTCCACAAGATGTACCCAATCTTCATCTTTAATCGCTTTCCCATTTACACTGATTCGTTCATTAAAATGAATGATGTAAGGAGAGGTAAATGTACCTACGTTCATGCCCTGATCTTCGAGTAAATGCCGTAAAAAAGAAAGTGTCGACCCCTTACCATTTGTTCCAGCAATATGAATAGCATTGATATCCTTTTCCGGGTGACCTAACCTATCCATCATCCATTCCATCCGCTTAAGTCCTGGTTTAATCTTGAATTTTTCACGGCTATGTATCCATGTAATGGCTTCTTCATATGTCATTATTGCTCCTCCTTTCATTAGAAAAACTTGGCTTATCGCCAAGTACTTATGGCAAAGTCTTAGTTTTTGTTATACTTTAATACTTTTACAAGGTTACGATTTCTTAAAGTATAACAAAGAGAGGGCATCCCCATTAGGAACACCCTCAGCTTTTTAACTATTTATGCTTTAAGCTCTTCGATTCGGGCTTCTACTTTTTCCCGTTTATCCAGATAATCCTTTTCTTTCTTACGCTCTTCATCGACTACATGCTCGGGAGCTTTCTTGACAAAACCTTCATTAGAAAGTTTCTTTTGTACTCGTTCCACTTCTTTCGCCCATTTTTCACGTTCTTTTTCTAAACGCTTGATTTCATCCTCGATGTTAATTAAACCGGCCAAAGGCAAGTAAAGTTCTGCTCCGGTTACAACCGCTGACATCGCTTTTTCTGGTGCCTTGATGCTGGTTGCGATTGTCAGATCGCTTGGATTACAGAACCGCTCCAAATAATGACGATTCGTTTCCAATTCTTGTGCAACTTCTTCATCTTTGGTCTGGATCATCAACTGGATTTCCTTTGACATCGGCGTATCCACTTCGGCACGGATGTTACGAACAGCACGAATGATATTGACAAGCCGTTCCATTTCTCCTACCGCTCGATCGTTATTAAAGGTCGGATTTACTCTCGGCCAGGACGCTTGTGTGATGGATTCACCTTCGTGAGGCAAATGCTGCCAGATTTCTTCTGTAACGAAAGGCATGAATGGATGAAGCATTCTCATAATGTTGTCTAACGTATAAGCAAGCACAGAACGTGTCGTTTTGATTTTTGCTTCGTCCTCCCCATACAGAGGCAGTTTCGCCATTTCTATATACCAGTCACAAAATTCGTCCCAAATGAAATTGTAGAGATGGCGGCCTGCTTCACCGAACTCATAACGGTCGATGTTCTTAGTTACTTGTTCGATTGTCTGATTCAACCTGGTCAAAATCCATTCGTCTGCTACAGATTTTTCCCCTGATAAATCAATCTCTTCGTATTTCATGCCACCCATGTTCATTAACGCAAAACGGGAAGCATTCCAGATTTTATTAACGAAATTCCAGGTCGATTCTACTTTTTCCCATTGAAAACGCAGATCCTGCCCTGGAGCGGAACCAGTGGACAAGAAATAACGAAGCGAATCTGCCCCATATTTCTCTATGACATCCATTGGGTCCACACCATTGCCAAGCGACTTACTCATCTTCCTGCCTTCCGCATCCCTGACTAAACCATGAATCAACACGTCTTTGAAAGGACGACGTCCTGTAAATTCGATGGACTGGAAAATCATTCGGCTAACCCAGAAGAAGATAATATCATAACCTGTAACTAATGCATTCGTTGGAAAATGACGCTGGAAGTCTTCGTTATTTTCATCCGGCCAGCCCATGGTGGAAAATGGCCATAACGCGGAGGAGAACCAAGTATCTAATACGTCCGTATCCTGCTCCCAGTTTTCTTCATCTTCTGGGGCTTCTTTGCCAACATAAATTTCTCCTGTTTCTTTATGATACCAGGCCGGGATACGGTGACCCCACCATAGTTGACGGGAAATGCACCAGTCACGAATATTTTCCATCCAATGGAGATAAGTCTTTTCAAAACGGTCAGGTACAAAGTGAACTTTGTCTTCGCCTTGCTGTAATTTAATTGCTTCTTCTGCAAGCGGCTCCATATTCACAAACCATTGCGTAGAAAGATAAGGCTCCACAACTGCACCACTTCGTTCTGAATGACCTACGGAATGATCATGGTCTTCTATGTCAAACAAAATACCTTGTTCTTGCAGATCCTTTACCAGCTGTTTCCGGCATTCGAATCGGTCCATGCCCTGGTATTTGCCAGCATTTACATTCATTGAACCGTCTTCATTCATAACTAAAATACGTTCCAGATTATGACGGTTGCCAATTTCAAAGTCATTCGGATCATGAGCAGGAGTGATTTTCACCGCACCAGAACCAAAATCCATGTCTACATAATCATCAGCCACTATTTCTATTTCACGTCCAATTACAGGCAACGTAACCTTCTTGCCAATCAAATGCTTATAACGGTCATCTTCAGGGTGGACAGCAACTGCAGTATCACCCAGCATCGTCTCCGGGCGAGTCGTTGCTATTTCTATATGACCAGACCCGTCGCTTAATGGATATTTCATATGATAGAAATGACCTTTGACATCTTTATAAATGACCTCAATATCAGAGAGAGCCGTCTTCGTAGCAGGGTCCCAGTTGATGATATATTCACCACGATAGATCAGGTCTTTTTCATACAGCTTTACAAATACTTCTTTAACAGCATTCGACAATCCCTCATCCAAAGTAAAACGTTCTCTGGAATAATCAAGACCAAGTCCCAGTTTCTCCCACTGTGTACGGATGAAATCTGCATATTCCTCTTTCCATCCCCATGCTTGTTCAAGGAATTTTTCCCTGCCTAAATCATAGCGGGTTTGCCCTTGTTCCTTTAATTTTGCTTCTACTTTTGCCTGAGTTGCAATCCCTGCATGGTCCATGCCAGGAAGCCATAGCACATCGTACCCTTGCATTCGTTTTACTCGTGTAACGATATCCTGTAACGTCGTATCCCATGCATGACCGAGATGTAATTTACCTGTTACGTTCGGCGGTGGTATGACAACCGTATAAGGTTCTTTCGATTTATCTCCGGTTGCTTCGAAAAACTTTCCATCTACCCAATATTGATACCTGTCTTGTTCAACTGCGGTCGGGTCGTATTTAGGCGGTAAAGATACTTCTTGATTACTCATCGTACATTTCCTCCTTATATTTACGTGACTAGAGATACACGGGGCGCCACCTTAAGTTACTTTTTTTAAATAAAAATAAAAAAATCCCTATCATCCAAAAAGGACGAAAGAGATTGATCTCCGTGGTACCACCTTTATTCACAAGAAAAAAATGATTTCTTGTGCACTCGATTTGTTAACGGCTTCTAACCGGCTCCTTCTACTTTATTCAAAGGGGCTGCATCCGGGGCGACCTTCCAGTATGCATGATCCTGGAAAACTTTCAGCAATTGTTTTCCTCTCTGTCGGGATGCATTCTGTACTCTTCCCCATCAAGGCATTTCACGTGTTCAATTATATTTCATATTGTATAGAGAAATGTATTTAAAATCAACTGTTACTTAAAAAATCCGCATTTTCATCATTTTAGCCGATTCTTCATATTTTATACTAAAGAGGTGATTTATAAATGAGCAGACTGTACCGCTACCGCCTGCCACCCTGGTGTCGAAGATGGCTCTACATCATTGAAAAAGCGATGCTGCCACTGGCCATTTTCCAACTGCTGCGCACCCTTCTCTTCCCAACTACCTTTGATGTATTGTTGCTTGGGATTATTCTTGGGATTTTCCTTGCTTTTCATCTGGAGTGGATTTAGATTCATTATCCTTTAGTTGCTGGGCTTGAAAAGTATTGAAGAGAGATTCAGCGATCAAACGACCATAGACAATGCGTCTGAAGCTCTTTTCTAATTTTTGTACCTTTTCAAGCTCACTTGACCTTTCCTCCCTTAATAGACGATCCAAGCGCGTGAAATAATGATGTGGATCAATAAGGTGGATGGCTAAAAGCAAACGTTCCTGATTGGTTATTCCGTACAAACGTTCATAAACAGAAAACTTTTTCTTATATTCTTCAACAGGGCTGTCATGAAATCGGAAATCATTCAAAAAAAACCTGCTCAAGTCTAACATGGGAGGACCAAAAAACATTTGCTCCCAATTCAAAAAATAACTATGACCATGATATTGAATAATGTGATCATTCTTTAAATTACCATGATTGATCACGTGGGGTAAGTTATCAGGTAAACGATCTCGTTCAGGAAGCTCCTGATATAGTTCTTTCATGAATTCCAATGTGTAATGGATTTGTTTATACTGTGAACATACGGCGAGTCCAAGTGGAGGCATGTAGTGACGCTTTTCAAAAGCTTCTATGTGCTCCAGAAGAAGTTGGTGTGCCTGGATGCCTGCTTCTTTTTTTTGCCACAAATATTCGATATACCCTTGATTATCAGATTGGGTTTGTTTCGATTGTTTGTGTAAGGTGCCAAGACTACGGAAAAAACTTTCAATATCATGACTTGGGTATTCATCCTTCGTATGCTCTACCCATGGGGTCAAATAATAGATGTGACTCCGTCCTAACACATAGGGCATGCCACCTTTGGTATGTGCAAATGGGGGAGCAAAGTTCTTCCCGTTCACTTCCAACCAGTTTATAATCGGCCTCCACTTATCTTCTTCATTCGAATGATAGCGGGATTGCTTAAACGCGAACACGCCATTATCAGTCTCCACCCGGTGCAATTTGTCAGTCACCTGCCGGATATGATAACCAGATATTCCATAGCTGTGGATGAAATTATGAATCTCTTCCAAAAAAGTTCCCTCCCTGAAAACAGATGGGGCTGCCTTGGAAGAAATAAATTCTTCCTCGACAGCCTTTAGCATCCTTTATTATGATTGCGAAGGAATATATATAATCTTGCCAGGTGTAAGATCGTCTTCAAACACATTATTCACTTTCGTTAAATGAGTAATAGAAATTTGGTAGCGATCTGCAATCGTTTCCAGTGTATCTTCTTCCTGCACAATACACATTTTCATTTTCGTGTACGTTTCTTCCCGGTCTTCGAACATACTGAACAGCAATTGATTCCCTATATTACGTTCGGGAGAATCAGGCGAAGGATATTCCGTATCGTCGTCATCATTCCAATCCTGATCTACTTCCACATAAGATGGTGAAGCCTCGTAGGAAGGCGACGGATTTGGATCATCCTCTTCATCTTGGTCTTCTGTTGTATTTCCATGATTGAAAAACTCCGAAAGAGTTTGCACTTGTTTATATTTCCAACGATTACTGCTAGAAGATTCTGCTGGTAAATCCTCTTGTTCGTCTTCCTGTGAAGCAATCTCATTACTCGTGACTGTTTCGGATAAGGATGAAGAGGATTGGTCATTATCAGGATAATCCACCTCGAATTGATAGGACTGATCCCAATTCTCACTGTTTTCTCCTCTTTCTTCTGCCTCTGTATCCTCCTCCTTGTCCCTTTCAGCTTCCTCAATACCGTGTATCGCAACTGTTGCATGAAGCTTTAACTGATTTGCAGACGGCAATTCATAATCAAACACATCAATACTTACCGATACATCGTCGACGTTCGCCACACGGTCCCTTGGGATTGAAACCTCTACCGGAAAACGATGATGGAATTGACTCGCACCTTCCTCTTCATGTTCCACTCTTTCCATTAATTTTCTGGAAGGAAAAGGCGCTACCGTTTCCGCTTCTGCTTCTTCCTCAGGCTTTGTAAAATATTCACCTGTCAGGTCGATGGTCCCTTGAATCAACACCGTTTCCTCTAAAGGATGAATGACTATTTCCGGGTCAAGTGAAATCCCCATCAGTTCTTTGACTTCCTGTCCCCTTTCAAACCATAGCGATTCGTCTAAATAAAAAGAAAACACATTCTTATTATCATTAGTCACGTACTTTCCTCCTCCCTTGTCACGCAACTTCATCTCTGTTCCACTTTATGCGCCAAAGAGAAAAAATATACGAAACAAAAAGAAAACCCTTATCAAAGATTGGTAGAAAAATAAATATAAAAAGACTTAGAGTATGTTTCCTCTAAGTCTTTTCAATCTATGCCGTATAGTGCCTTATTAAGCCAAAGGTAATCAATTATTTTTTCTACTGTTGTCAGCAAACACTTTTTCAGCTGCTTCGATTGTCTTTTCAATATCTTCATCGCTATGGGCAGTGGATAGGAATAAGCCTTCAAACTGGGAAGGAGGTAAGAAGATGCCTTCTTCAATCATCCCGCGATAATACTTTGCAAAGAAGTCCAAATCAGAAGAGCTGGCTGTTTCAAAGTTGTAAACCTCTTCGTTATTGAAGAAAAAACCTACCATAGATCCCGCACGATTGACAGTGAACGGTATATCATGTTCGGATGCTGCATCGGTAAAGCCTTGAATTAACCGGTCCACTTTTTCATTGATCGCTTCATAAGCAGCCTGATCCATCGCTTTTAATGTTTCGTATCCTGCTGTCATCGCTAATGGATTCCCAGACAGTGTACCCGCCTGATAAATATCACCTGTAGGTGCAACTCGCTCCATAATTTCTTTTTTGCCGCCGTATGCTCCAACAGGAAGTCCACCACCGATGACCTTGCCGAGGCATGTCATATCAGGCGTTACACCAAAGTGGCCCTGAGCACAATTGTATCCAACCCGGAACCCGGTCATTACTTCATCAAAAATCAATACAGTTCCATTATCTTCTGTAATTTGGCGAAGCTCCTGAAGGAAACTACTCTGTGGAGGGACGACCCCCATATTTCCAGCTACAGGTTCGACAATTACTGCTGCCAAATCATCACCAAATTGTTCAAATGCATAACGGACACTTTCCAGGTCGTTATACGGCACGGTAATCGTATTTTTGGCGATACCCTCAGGAACCCCTGGAGAATCAGGCAATCCAAGTGTAGCTACTCCTGAACCTGCTTTAATCAGGAGAGAATCCCCATGTCCGTGATAGTTTCCTTCAAATTTTAATATTTTGTTCCTGCCCGTGTAACCTCTTGCAACACGGAGCGCACTCATAGTAGCCTCAGTTCCTGAATTTACCATTCTCACCATTTCAATAGAAGGGACACGATCGATCACTAATTGAGCAAGCTTATTTTCAATTTGTGTCGGGGCACCAAAGCTGGTCCCTAACTCTGTAATCGATTTAAGCTGTTCTACGACACGGTCATCTGCATGACCAAGAATCAAAGGTCCCCAGCTTAATACATAATCAATATATTCATTTCCATCGATATCGTAAATTTTTGACCCTTTTCCACGTTCCATAAATACAGGGTTCATATCTACAGATTTAAAAGCACGTACCGGTGAATTTACTCCACCCGGCATCAACTGCTCGGCTTCTTTATAGGCTTCAATTGAACGATCAAATTTTTTCATTGCTACGCACCACCTTGGAAATATTTATTCATTCAGCCAGTCTGCTACATCCTTAGCAAAGTAAGTGATGATCAAATCGGCACCAGCACGTTTCATTGAGGTCAATTTCTCCATGACAATTTCCTGCTCATTGACCCATCCATTCATCGCTGCTGCTTTGATCATGGAATATTCTCCACTGACATTATAAGCAACAAGAGGAGCATTGAAACGGTCTTTCACTTCCCGCATGATATCCATATACGATAAGGCCGGCTTGACAATAAGGAAGTCGGCGCCTTCTTCCATATCAGACTCCGCTTCTCGCATGGCTTCCAATCGGTTGGCAGGATCCATCTGGTATGCCCGACGGTCACCGAATTGAGGGGAACTATGAGCAGCATCCCGGAACGGGCCATAGAAAGCCGACGCGTATTTCACAGCATAGGACATGATCGGTATCTGACTGTAGCCAGCTTCATCCAATCCTTCTCTTATCGCAGCGACAAAACCATCCATCATGTTTGAAGGAGCGATGATGTCAGCACCGGATTCAGCCTGGCTGATAGCAGTTTTGACTAATAGCTCTAAGGAAGGGTCATTTAAAACTTCCCCGTTCTCCACAAGACCGCAATGGCCATGATCCGTGTACTGACAGAGACACGTATCAGCAATTACCGTAAGTGAAGGAACGTCCTTCTTAATTTTCCTGATCGCTTCCTGTACAATACCATGTTCACAATAAGCCTGAGAGCCTTGAGAATCCTTATCATGAGGTACACCAAACACAATAACCGAACGGATTCCTTTTGCCTCCAGCTCTTTCATTTCTTCAGTCAGATAATCCAGGGAAATATGGAATACTCCGGGCATGGAGGCAACCTCTTTTTTGATTCCTTCCCCTTCTACAACAAAAATAGGATAAATGAGATCATCTTTGGTTATTTTAGTTTCTCTGACTAACGCACGGAGGGAGTCCGTACGCCTCAGGCGGCGATGTCTTTTAAAGCCATTACTGTTCATCTAAATCTTATCCTTTCTCACTGAAATAACTTTCCATAAGTTCTGTCATGCCTTCCGTCGTATAATGTCCTTCAGGCATCAGGACGTTAAGAAACCCTTCCTGTTTAGCTTTTTTTTCGGTCGTAGGGCCTATACAAACACAAGGAACTGAGAGAAATGTTTTAAAATCCTTGTGGGTATGGGACAAGCGGATAAATGCTTCCACTGTTGAAGGGCTTGTAAACGTATAAGCGTCAAATGGAATGTGTTCCAACGTTTCCGTTAATGGTCTATGATCCTTCGTTAATAGCGTATCATACACAGTCATTGATTGGAAAAAGACATGCCCTTTCAGTGCTTCGGGCAATACATCACGTGATAAATTTCCCCGAACTAATAAAGTGGGACCAGGGTCATGGAAGGTGCCTAAAAATTCATCGGCCATCACTTCTGCGGTATATGTACTGGGAACGAAGTCTGCGCGGACGCCATAGTTGTTCAGCATCTTTTCCGTTTTCTCCCCTACTGCCCCCACCTTTAGATTAGTTGGCCATGGAGCTTTCTCACCCCATAATTCGAAAAAAAACTTCACGCCGTTAGAGCTTGTAAAAAATATCCAAGCGTATTCGTGAAGTTGTTCTACATACCGCTTATTTTCTTGGTTATCACGTAAAGCAAAATGAAGCAGCGGGACCTCTATCGGGGTCCCACCTGCTTGCCTGACTTTATATGAAAATGAGCCGGCCTGATTTTTAGCCCGGGTGACAAGTATTTTTCTACCCGTCAGTGCCCCCATTATTGATCCAGCTCCTCTTTCGCATCATCTACGATTTTCTGAGCTCCGTACTGTTTCAAATGATCAGCCGCTTCTTTTCCTACCTCGATTGGGTCGGTACCTTTGAAAGTCTCCTTCAGAATGGTTTCGCCATCCGGAGTAGCTACAAGCGCAGTCAAAACAATTTCATCTTTATCGAGGTAGGCATACCCGCCGATTGGTACTTGGCACCCACCATTTAAGTCGTGAAGAAACTTACGTTCTGCTGCTACTGTTTTTTCCGTATAACTGTCATTGATTTTAGATAGTAATTCACGTAACTCTTTGTCAGATTCTCTTGTTTGAATGGCAAGAGCACCTTGACCGACTGCGGGTACACAAACATCTTTATCCAAATATTCAGTTACCAGGTCATCACTCCAGCCCATGCGCTTCAAACCAGCCGCAGCGAGAACAATCGCATCAAATTCACCGTCTCTCAGCTTTTTAAGACGGGTATCAATATTACCGCGAATCCATTTAACTTCCAGATCAGGTCGGGCTGCACGGATTTGCGATTCTCTTCTTAAACTGCTTGTCCCAACAACTGCCCCTGCGGGCAAGTCCTTCAATTTAATATGATTATTAGAAACAAACGCATCCCGGTGATCCTCTCTCTCTGGCACAGAGGCGATCATCAAACCTTCAGAAATGACCGAGGGCATGTCTTTCATACTGTGAACAGCCATATCGATTTCTTCTTCATACATTGCTTTTTCTATCTCTTTGACAAACAACCCCTTGCCACCAACTTTTGATAGAGTGACATCCAGGATTTGATCTCCTTTTGTTGAGATCCGCTTGATTTCAAATTCAGCGGCAGGTTCCACCTTTTTCAATTGTTCGATAACCCATTCCGTTTGAGTGATTGCTAAATTGCTTTTTCTTGAACCTATAATAATTTTACGCACCAAATTGCCTCCTCAATCTTAAAAGTGGAAGTTCGACAGTGAACCGAATAAAAAGAAGTTAACGAGCAAAAACAAAAATGCTGCAGCATTGTACACAGCTATCGACCTGCCTTGATACCCTTTCACTATCCTTAAAAATAAAAAGATAATATAGACGAATAATACGATGAATGATCCCATTGTCTTCGAGTCATACCAGTAAAAAACATCACCTGAGTTGTACCCCCATACGACACCAAGAATAACAGCCAATAACAATAATGGGACACCGCCAGTCACTGCCAGGTAAGAGTAGTGATCGAGTTTGGATAAATCCCCCAAACGCCACAACCGCTTATCCCACTTTTTCTTTTTCAGCAAGCGGTATTGCAGCAGGTACATTAAGGAAAAAATAAAGGAAAAAGTGAAAAAACCGTAAGATATAAGTGCTAAGGTAATATGAGCAATAAGCATTTCATCAACAAAACGGATCCCTTGTTCTACTAGGTCAGCTCGAGCTTTCGTAGTGATGTGAAGCAGCATGACTGAGAAACCAACCACATTTGTGAAAAATACGAGAAAGTCTACCCGGTACAAGCGGTTAATGACCAATGAAAAAGTGACTAGAATCCAAGAATAAAAATATAACCCATCGTAGACATTCATAACTGGAAAATTATCTTTCACAAAAACTTGTGTTAATAAAAAAATGGTTTGTAAAGACCAAACCATACTAAGTAACCAGAAGGCTGCAAGGTTCGCCTTCCGGTTTTGTTGAATGAAATCGATAAAATAGCCTATTACACTTAGAGCATAAATGAAAATAATAAACTCATAAAGCCATTTCACATCAAGCATATAGTTATCCTTCCTTACTAGTGTGTGGAAGCATTTTTTATGGCAGGAAAGGATAGTTCCCCATTACGGTCCAGGGACACCACTTTATTTTCTCTCTTTTGCTGTTCCTGGATTTCATTCTGCACTTGCTCTTCAATACCGAATATTTGCATGAACAGTTGCAATGACTCATCTGCATTCGGTTGAGCTGCCAGTTCTTTAGCCTGCAAAATAGGCTCTTTCAACATCTGATTGATAATGCTCTTCGTGTGCTTATTCAACACTTTCTTTTCACGCTCAGTCAAATCAGGCATTTTACGTTCAATGCTTTTCATTGTTTCGGATTGGATCGATAACGCTTTATTTCTTAAAGCGGATATGACTGGTACTACCCCAATCGTCTGCAACCATTCCTTAAACGCAATGATCTCTTCTTCAATCATGATTTCGATAACTTCTGCAGCCTTTTGTCTTGCAGCCAGGTTAGCATCAACAATTCCTTGAAGATCATCAATGTCATATAAGAATACACTTTCTAAAGATTCCATAGACGGATCAAGATCACGAGGTACCGCAATGTCTACCAGGAATAACGGTTTCCCTTTCCGGGCTTTCTGGATAGGAGCCATTACTTCCTGGGTGATCACATACTCTTTAGAACCAGTAGAACTGATTAGAATATCCGCATCCTTCAATGTCTCTGACAAGTCGTCAATCGTTTTAGCTTCTCCATTAAACTGGTCGGCAACTACTTGTGCTTTTGCAAGCGTTCGATTAATTACAGTAACCTGTTTCACACCGGATCCTTGCAGGTTCTTAGCAGCAAGCTCACCCATTTTACCTGCACCTAAAATGACAACATGTTTATTAACAAGGTCACCAAAGATTTTCCGGGCAAGTTCGACCGCGGCGTAACTGACAGACACCGCATTTTCTCCAATTTCTGTTTCTTTATGCGAGCGTTTCGCAAGTGTTACCGCCTGCTTGAATAATTGGTTGAAAATGGTGCCGGTAGTTTTGGCATCTTGTCCTTGTAGGAAGGCCTGCTTCATTTGACCAAGAATCTGCGTTTCGCCAAGAACCATAGAATCCAAGCCGCAGGTTACACGCAAGAGGTGCTCCATGGCACCATCGCCTTCATAAATGGACAAATAAGGAGAGAAGCTTTCTTTCTCCACCTCAAACCAATCAGACAAGAATTGCTTGATATAATAGCGACCGGTATGAAGTTGATCAACGACGGCATAAATTTCCGTTCGATTACATGTGGAAATAATCACGTTTTCTAACACACTCTTCCGCTGGTTCAATTCAACCATGGCTTCGGAAATGCGATTTTCAGAAAACGTGAGTTTTTCCCTGACTTCTACTGGGGCTGTTTTATAATTTACGCCGACAACTAAAATGTGCATATCATCTACCCCCAAAAAACTTTCCTGACGAGCAGTATTTTATAAAGTACATTATAACATGAGAAATAGGGCTAACTATTGGAAATTGTGAACAGAATTTGAAACTCTATGATAGGATTAAATAAAAGATAATTAATTGTAATTCCTTCGTAAACAAATCAAACCCGACTGTAATGTACCACAACCGTGGTATATACGCAAGAATTCGACATATGTAAAGGGAGGCTTTGCATGAAAAAACAAAACACACTTACAGGTTTCCTATTAATCGGTCTAGGTGCCTATTTTTTGCTGCAACAGTTACATATTCCCCTGTTAACTGATTTTTATTCCTGGCCGACAATTTTGATGATTATCGGCATTTCTTTTTTACTACATAGCTATATTACGAATGACTACCATAATATTTTTGTGGGTGCTGTATTGTTAGGATTCGGAATACATTTCCACGGGCTTACTACTTACCATTTTTGGCTGGATCATTGGGGAGTATATCCCCTGATTATTGGTTCTGCGTTCGTAATGCGTTCTAATAAAACAAAGCAGGGGTTGATACCAGGACTGTTGTTAGTACTCCTCGGTCTTTTCGCCTTATTTTCCCCGGTCAATCCAGGGTGGTTTCATTGGATCTATCAGCTATTTGCCTTAATCGAGCAATTTTGGTCTATCGCTTTAATTATTATTGGTTTATTCCTCTTAAGAAAGAATGATAAAAATAAAAGAAAAAAATAAAATCCCGGGCGCTAGTTGCCCGGGATTTTATTTATAAGATAGAACTCAAAAATTCTTGTGTCCGCTGTTCTTGTGGATGATCAAACAATTGATTCGGTTCTCCTTCTTCAACGATTCGTCCGTCATGCATATATACTACCTTATCCGCTACTTCACGGGCAAACCCCATTTCATGGGTTACAACGACCATCGTCATCCCTTCCTTTGCAAGCTCCTTCATGGTAGCAAGTACTTCACCAACAAGTTCAGGATCTAAGGCGGAAGTCGGTTCATCAAATAGCATGATATCTGGTTTCATCGCTAACGCACGGGCAATCGCCACTCGTTGTTTTTGACCTCCGGAAAGTCGGGAAGGGTAATCATCCGCTTTGTCCGCTAAGCCTACTTTATTCAATAAGATTTCTGCTTCTTCGATGGCCTGGGATTTTTTGATTTTCTTCACTTGTGTAGGTGCTTCGATTACATTTTCTAAAACTGTTTTGTGAGGGAACAGGTTAAAATGTTGAAAGACCATCCCTACTTTCTGCCTTACCTTATTCAAATCATCTCTTTTCGGGTCTGTTTCTTTTCCCTCGAGGATTATTTTACCGTCATTTTTCAATTCCAAGTAATTCAAACACCGAAGTAACGTACTTTTTCCTGAACCACTCGCTCCAATCAGAACTACTACTTCACTTTCTTTTACAGTAAAATCGATATCTTTCAAAACATGAAGATCACCAAATGATTTATTCAATTTTTCTACACGAATCATTTCTCTAGCTTCAGACACGCTCTTGTTCCTCCTCTGTTAATCACTTGCCGCCATTTTCTTTTCAACGAATGATACTAGTAAAGTCAGCAGGAATACTAGAATCAAGTAGTAGACCGCACTTACCAACAGCCATGTCATGTAATCAAATGTATTGGAGCCCATTGTTGTGGCAGCTCCGAAGATTTCATTTAAACCGATGAATGCTGCAAGAGAAGAGTCCTTCAAACCGATAATAAACTGGTTTCCTAAAGGGGGTAAGGCTCGGCGGAAGGCCTGGGGCAATATAATTCTTTTCATCGTTTGTGAACGATTCATGCCTAGCGACCTGCCAGCTTCATTCTGTCCTTTACCGATCGATTGTATCGAACCCCGGAAAATTTCTGCAATATAAGCCCCATTATGGAAGGCCAAGCCTAATGTCGCAGACCAAAATCCTGAAATCATAGCTATTTCAGTGAGTCCGTAATAGAATACGAATATTTGTACAATTAAAGGGGTTCCACGTACAATAAATATATAAAAGTTCGCAATCCATTCCAATACTTTAATATTAGAGATTTTTAATAAAGCAAAAAATAAGCCAATAAATATAGCAATAAATATCGAGACAGCCGTAAGCTTCAGCGTCAGCCATGCGGCTTCAGCAAAAAGACTGCGGCTTTCAATTAATGCTTCACCGAAGTTGATGATGTTCAAATACAAAACGTTCAGCTCCTCCTAATAGTTAGAAAAACTTAATAAATCGCCAGGAAAGTAGTTGTCGCTCGGAGACTTTAACTTTCAAAACAGAGTAAAAGTGTAAAAAAGAGCACGCCCGGCGTGCTCTTTTATTAATTTTTTCATTCTGGTTTTGTCGTAATATCTTCTCCAAAAAATTCTTCACTGATTTCCTTAAGCGTTCCATCTTCCCTTAGTTTATCGATCGCATCATTAACAGCTTGTAAAAGCTCTTCGTTATCTTTGGCAACAGCTACAGCCTGTTCACTGCGCTCAATCATCTCTTTGCCTTCCACATTCAAACCTTTACCAATAGCCTCTTTTCCAGTTAAAAAATCAGTGATGACAGCATCATGTCGTCCTTTGTCCAACGATTGCAAGGCAACAACATCACTATCATAGCTCTGTACTTTATCTGTCACCTGGTTGGCGAACTCAACATAAGTAGATCCTTTTGATACGGCAATCTCTTTACCTTCTAAGTCATCCAGCGATTCTACATCACTATCGGGACGCACAAAGACTTGGGCACCTGAATAATAGTAAGGGGTGGAGAAATCTACTTCCTCTTCACGTTCAGGGGTAATGGTGTGGCTGGCTACAGCGGCATCGAAACGACCGGTTTTGACACCTTCTACAATCGAAGCGAACTTGAATTTCTGCTGGTTAGGTTCTAAACCTAACTCCTCTGCAATTGCATCGCCAACTTCTATATCAAAACCTTCCATTTCACCGGAAGCAGATGTGGTGCTGAAGGGGTTGAATTCTCCTGATGCAGCATAAGTGAACTTGCCATCTTCTACTAAATTGTATTCGCTTCCACCTTGTGAATCTGAACTCTGATTTTCTTCCGATTCACTCGAGCCGCAGGCGGCTAGCAGAAGGATCATTAATACACTTGCTAAAGATATGGATAATTTTTTCATATTCCCAAAATCCTCTCTTCTATATTAGCTTTTTTCGTAAACTTCATCATAACAAGCGGTCAGACTTTTCTCAAAATTTAAATTATGCCATTATATAGAACCAAGTATGCTTAGGCTTGGAAGATCAGCATATTAGGCAATTTTTCATAGTATTTCCACTAAATGCTTGCTTTATGTAGGTAAAAGGCCAAGTGGACCTCAATCGCATGCATGAAAAATTGAATTTTTTTCTCTTTAGCTATTAACAAAGTTAAGGTTTATCCAAAAAATACCCGAATGCCTAATAGGCAGATCGGGTACCTTTTATCTTTATTAGTTCAAATGGGCCAGCATCGCTTTCCAGGCTTTGTCTTTTCCTTCCCCAGTCTCAGATGAGAATGGAATGACCACATCTTCGTCTTCTATTTCTAAGGTCTCTCTTACAATTTTGACATGCTTGTCCCGTTTCCCTTTAGGTATCTTATCAAGCTTGGTTGCAATAATCAGGACAGGCAATTCAAAATACTTCAGATAATCATACATCATGATATCGTCTTCCGTCGGCTTATGACGTATATCGATGATCAGTGCAGTAGCCCGTAAGTTGTCCCTTTCTGCGAAGTACTCCTCCATCATGTCTCCCCATTTTTTACGTTCTTTTTTGGAAACTTTCGCATATCCGTAGCCTGGTACATCTACAAAATAGAACTTTTCATTGATTTTATAAAAATTCAATGTCTGGGTCTTTCCTGGCTTAGAGGAGGTACGAGCAAGGCTTTTCCGCTGTATCATCTTATTGATGAATGAAGACTTCCCGACATTCGACCGGCCAGCTAACGCAATTTCCGGCAAATAATCAGCAGGATATTGCTTTTTACTTACGGCACTGATGACTAATTCGGCATCATTTACTTTCATTATTATCCCCCAACAATGCATGCTCCAGCACTTCATCCAAGTGTTTAACAGGCACATATTCTAAGTCATTACGTACACTTTCCGGAATGTCTTCCAGATCTTTCTCATTATCTGCTGGTATGATGATTTTTCGGAGGCCAGCACGATGAGCACTCAGAGATTTTTCCTTTAGTCCTCCGATCGGTAAGACACGGCCACGAAGCGTTATTTCCCCGGTCATTCCTACTTCTTTTCTTACTGGTCTTCCCGTCAATGCAGAAACGAGAGCCGTAGCCATGGTTATCCCTGCAGATGGTCCATCCTTCGGTGTCGCACCTTCAGGAACATGAATATGAATATCATTTTTCTCTACAAAATCTACATCGATTTTTAACTCTTCTGCTCGGGACCGGATGTAACTGAATGCGGCCTGTGCAGACTCTTTCATGACATCTCCAAGCTTACCCGTCAAGGTCAATTTCCCTTTCCCTGGATAGATAGATACTTCGATAGACAACGTATCTCCCCCGGCAGATGTGTAGGCAAGTCCTGTAGCAGTTCCTACCTGGTCTTCCTCCTCTGCCTGTCCATATCGGTATTTTGGCCGTCCAAGCAGCTCTTCCAGAAGTTTTTCCGTAACCACTACCCGCTTCTTTTCACCTGCCACAATAATTTTGGCAGATTTACGACAAATAGATGCAAGCTCTCGTTCCAGGTTACGGACTCCCGCTTCACGAGTATAAGTCCTGATCAATTTCAATAATGCTTCTTCACGGAATTGTACCTGTCCTTTTGTCAAACCGTTTTCTTTAATCTGCTTCGGTAATAGGTGTTCCTTTGCGATATGAAGCTTTTCTACTTCCGTGTAGCCGGCAATTGTTATTACTTCCATCCTGTCCAGTAATGGACCAGGTATAGCACTCATATTGTTGGCAGTGGCAACGAACATGACCTTGGATAAGTCATAGCTTTCTTCAATAAAATGATCACTGAAGGTGTTATTCTGTTCGGGATCCAACACTTCCAGCATCGCTGCAGATGGGTCCCCGCGAAAATCACTTGCCATTTTATCGATTTCATCCAGCAGAAAGACCGGATTGATTGATTCTGCACGTTTCATTCCCTGGATGATCCTGCCGGGCATTGCTCCAATATACGTACGCCTATGGCCGCGTATTTCAGCATCATCACGGATTCCACCTAAGGAAACACGGACAAAATTTCGGTTTACTGCTCGTGCAATTGATTTAGCCAGGGAAGTTTTACCTACCCCTGGTGGTCCTACTAAGCAAAGAATCGGCCCCTTAATCGATTGAGTCAATTGCTGTACAGCTAAGTATTCTAATACACGCTCTTTAACTTTTTCGAGTCCATAATGATCTTCATCCAGAATACATTGAGCATTGTGGATTTCCAAATTATCTTCTGTCTCCGTATTCCACGGAAGAGAAACAAGCCACTCAATATAATTGCGGATTACTGAACTTTCCGCAGAACTCTGAGGCACTTTTTCATATCGTCCCAATTCCTTGAAGGCTATATCTTCTACTCGTTCCGGCATATTTGCATCTTGAATCTTTTCACGGAGCTCTGCCACATCTCCGCTTTTTCCATCTTTATCACCAAGTTCACTTTGGATGGCTTTCATTTGTTCACGCAAATAATATTCTTTTTGTGTTTTTTCCATGGAACGTTTAACCCGCTGGCCAATCTTCTTCTCTATCTGGAGGACTTCTTTTTCATTACTGATCTGTTCTATTAGATGCTGAAGTCGCTTCTTAACATCGACTGTTTCAAGGACCGCTTGTTTTTCCTTTAATTTCAAAGGTAAGTGAGAAGCTACCATGTCAGCCAGATGGCCAGGTTCATCGATGTCTGCCACCGTATCCAGGGTTTCTTTACTGATCTTTTTAGAAATTTTGATATATTGTTCGAAATGTTGCAGAAGTGTGCGCATGAGCGCTTCTTCCTCATTTCTGTTATCGTGCTCATCTTCATACTTCTCTACTTCAACCATGAAATATTCTTCATCATCCGAGAAATCACTTATTTCAGCGCGTACTAACCCCTCTACAAGAACCCGATTGGTTCCATTAGGAAGTTTGACCATCTGTTTCACTTTGGCGATGGTTCCAAATTGATAAATATCTTCCTGGGATGGGTCATCAATATTCATTTCTTTTTGCGAAGCTAAAAATATTTCATTATCTTTCATCATCGCTTGTTCTAAAGCTTTAACTGATTTATCTCGTCCAACATCCAGATGCAGGACCATTGAAGGATAGACGAGCAGCCCTCTTAAGGGCAGGAGGGGAATCTGTTTTCTTTGATTTACTGTCATTATGTGCGCACCTCCAAATGGATTAGCTGTTCCGTACTTTCATCCTATTAAATAGTACGTTTCATGTAAAATGATCGATGTCTTTCGGGTGATGCCATACTGAGTTTAGTGTTACCTATGTAGTACATTTAATCCTTGCCTTCCTTAAGTCCATAGTGACCCCTAAAAAAGGAAGGAATGAAAGGAAGGCCGCGCTACAGTCTGTTTGCAGCGCGGCCTGGATCCTCAGCTCATTCGCTTTGTGGAAATTCACTCAGTCTTAAGCACTTTCTTTTGGTGATTCTTTATTCTCATCTTGAACAGTACCGTCAGTCAGAACTAACTTCGGCTTCCCATCTTCATTCAAGACTGTTTCTTTCGTAATGATACATTTTTCAATATCATCACGGGAAGGCAATTCGTACATAACATCTAACATGATATTTTCAATAATGGAGCGAAGACCCCTGGCACCAGTTTTTCTTTCAATTGCTTTTCTGGCAATTTCCCTGAGCGCTTCATCCTCAAATTCCAACTCGACGTCATCAATTTGCAGAAGCTTTTGGTACTGTTTAACCAGAGCATTCTTTGGCTGTGTCAGTATTTCAACTAATGCGTCTTCATCCAGTGGAAGCAGACTTCCGATTACCGGCAGACGACCGATAAATTCTGGAATTAATCCATAACGAAGAAGGTCTTCCGGCAGAATTTTTGATAGCAGCTGACCTTTATCCAGCTCTTCATTCGTATCTTCAGAACCGAAGCCGATTACTTTCTTGCCTAGACGGCGTTTGATGATTTGATCAATACCGTCAAAAGCTCCTCCTACAATGAACAACACGTTGGTTGTATCAATTTGTATGAATTCCTGATGCGGATGCTTTCTGCCGCCCTGAGGAGGCACACTCGCTGTTGTACCTTCCAGAATCTTAAGCAATGCCTGCTGTACACCTTCACCAGAAACATCACGTGTGATGGAAGGATTTTCTGACTTACGGGCTACCTTATCAATTTCATCAATATAAATGATCCCTTTTTCAGCTTTTTCTACATCATAATCAGCAGCCTGTATCAATTTTAGAAGGATGTTCTCTACATCCTCCCCGACGTACCCCGCCTCTGTTAAGGAAGTTGCATCAGCAATGGCAAACGGAACATTCAGGATACGTGCTAATGTTTGTGCCAGTAATGTCTTACCGCTGCCTGTCGGTCCAATCATACAAATATTACTTTTCGCTAATTCCACATCATCATTTTTAGGCGATGCATTTACACGCTTATAATGGTTATAAACGGCGACTGACAAATTCTTCTTTGCCTGATCCTGACCGATTACATAATCATTTAATATTTCACGGATCTCCTGAGGCTTAGGGACCTCTTTAAATTCTACTTCTTCTTCATTTCCTAATTCTTCTTCCACTATTTCCGTGCATAATTCGATACATTCATCACATATATAAACTCCTGGGCCAGCGACAAGTTTACGAACCTGTTCTTGGCTTTTCCCACAGAATGAACACTTCAATTGTCCTTTTTCATCATTAAATTTAAACATCCAATTCACCCCTTATTTATTTCAGCCAAAAAATCTATACTCAAATTCGGTCTCACCAATTGCAAAGTTTCTTTAGCCTATCATAACAAATATAAGTTGGCAGACAAAGCAAAACACTAATTGACGACCTATTTTATAGTTACATTCGTCAACCTCATTATGTAGATTTGTAAGTGATAAGTCAAACAATAGAATAAACGGATTATCGACAAAAAACAGCACTGATTACAGCGTTAACATGGTTATTTAAATCATATGTATACACAACGTTTATTTATCTTTCCCCTTCATCACTAGTCTATCTTTGAGTAAAGCAATATATACATTTATATGAGAAAACAAGGCACGTTTTCCGCGCCTTGTTTTAATTCAAAATTATTTCGTTTTACTATTCTCATCCAGAACATCAATTGCCTTGCGGACTTTCAAATCTTCTTTGATCATATCAGTGTTTCCGCCAAGCATTTGTGTAAGGTTAGCGACATCTGTTTGATACATAGAAGCCATTTTTTCCAACTCAGAATTGACATCCTCATCAGTAACTTCAATATTTTCTGCATTAGCGATGGCTTCTAGTGTCAAGTTTGTTTTGACACGCTTTTCAGCGTCCTCTTTCATTTGTTCACGAAGACCATCTTCATCAGAACCTGTAAATTGGAAGTACATGTCTTTCGTCATGCCTTGCATTTGTAGTCGTTGCTCGAACTCCTGGATCATACGATCAAGCTCAGTATCTACCATTGCAGATGGAATTTCCACGCTGGCATTTTCAGACGCCTGTTGCACTAGGGAATCTTTTTTGTTATTTTCTGCGTCTGTCTTCTTCTGTTCTTCCAGGCGTTCACGAGTTTTCTTTTTCAACTCATCCAGGGATTCAACTTCTTCATCCACATCTTTTGCGAATTCATCATCAAGTTCTGGAAGTTCTTTCCCTTTAACTTCATGAATTGTAACCTTGAAAGTCGCTTCTTTACCAGCAAGCTCTTCAGCATGGTATTCCTCAGGGAAAGTCACTACCACATCGACTTCTTCTCCTGCTTTTTTACCTTGCAATTGTTCTTCAAATCCGGGAATGAAGCTGCCAGAACCAATTTCAAGGGAGTAGTTATCTGCCTGGCCGCCTTCGAAAGCTTCACCATCAACAAAGCCTTCGAAATCCATAACTACAGTGTCGCCTTCTTCAACTTCTGCATCTTCTTTGACAACTAGTTCAGCTTGTTTTTCTTGTAATGTTTTTAACTCATTATCAACATCTTCATCTGTTACTTCCGTATTCATTTCTTCCACTTCAAGTCCTTTGTATTCGCCAAGTTCTACTTCTGGCTTTACAGTAACTTCAGCAGTAAATGTAACACCTTTACCTTTTTCGATTTCCTGAACATCTACTTCCGGGCGATCAACAGGCTCGATTTCAGTTTCTTGTACTGCGTTCATGTAAGCTTCCGGAAGAACAATATCCAAAGCATCTTGATACAGTGATTCTACACCAAAGCGTTGTTCAAATAGTTTACGTGGCATTTTCCCTTTTCGGAATCCTGGCACTTGAACTTGTTTGACTACTTTCTTGAACGCTTGATCTAACGCACGATCAAATTCTTCGGCTGGGACTTCTACTGTAAGGACCCCTTGGTTACCTTCTTTTTTTTCCCATTTTGCTGACATAAAAAATTCCCTCCAACATCTATGATTTCCTTTCGCCTTGGGCGATTTCCTTCATGTTCTCTGATTCTATTTACATACGAATCTAAATTTGCAACCACTACATTATAACATAAAAGAAACACCTTTCAACATATGTATCCTATCCGGGGAGGATTTTCGTCATTACTCTTCCATAATAAGGGTGTAATGCTGCTCGCACAAGAGAATCTCTTGTTTATAGTTTTCAACTTCTTCTTCATTTTCCATCTCTGGGACAGGCAGCTGTAAATACTCATGCCCCAACTGCCTCAAAGCTGCTACTATCTGAGGCGCTTCCTCCTCGGTTGGAAATAAAGGGTAGCGTACGAACAAATACCGATAAAGAAGGTTCTGTACAATATCATACATGGTAGGATTCTTTTGTTCCATATCGCCCAACCTCATTTTTAATTGTTGCATGACATAATCTGAGTGCAGTTCCTTCAATTGGGCTGGATTTACTCTCTCCGTCAGTCCAAACTTGGAAATCTCTAAATTAATATCAACCTGATGCTCCTGAAACCATTGAATGATTCCTGTTTTGATTATAGGATGTACTTCTTTGGATTTAAGAAGTTCAGTAAACGGTTGGATATAAGGAGCTGCACTTAACTTACGCAGCTTAATTATTGATCGCCATTGCATATGTATGTCTTCATTACTCAAACCTTCAAAGAATTCATCTATTAGCTTATTGTTCTGCTGCTCATCATCTTCTTTTACCAGCTTTCTGCTAACTTCATATAGCTGCCAAAACTGGGTCCGCATTTTTTGTGGCATATCTTCTTCTTGAAATATTTCATCCAACAGCCCTACTAACTCTTCATATCGGCTCGTTTGAAATAGAATAGTCAAATAAATATGTAAGTACTGATAATAATTTTCCTGGTCATGTTTCATAAGATATTCGCATAGTTCTTCAGCAGCTTCATATTTCCCAAGCTCCATTAAACTTACTAACTTGCCTGTAACTACATCATGTGATGCGACATCGTGTTCGAACAGAGGCTCAAATGTTTTCAAGGCTTCTTCATACCGTTTTTCCTGTATGGCCTTTAACCCCTCATTCTCCAGCCTGGTCTTCCATTTGGGGAACATGACAATATTCCCTTTTTTCTTCTTCATAGGACACCCTTCCTAATCGCTCTATGTATTATTCTCTATTATCTTTCTATCTTTTCCCGACTTCAAGTAAAACAAACATTTATTTTAAAAAATTCAAGAAGACAGTTATTTAACGCACAGTAGTGGATCCTTAATTATTAACCAAATAAAAAAAGCCTTGGGTTTACCCAACGCTGTTCACAAAAAATGGCGTCCCAGGAGAGATTCGAACTCCCGACCCACAGCTTAGAAGGCTGTTGCTCTATCCTGCTGAGCTACTGGGACATATTAATTAAAAATTAATGATAATTATGCTTTAGAAAAGAGCGGGTGATGGGAATCGAACCCACATCATCAGCTTGGAAGGCTGAGGTTTTACCACTAAACTACACCCGCGTGTTATGAGATTAATTTGTTCTCTTTGTTATGTACTCTCTTTAAGAGACAAGACTTATTATATTAACTCTCTATTACTTTGTCAACACCTAAATGGGTCAGAGTACTAGGCCTCTGACCGCAGTGTTGTTTCGAACTTTAAGTCGATAGGCTTGTGTTTCATATTATAATATTGCAGCTGAAACACTCGTTTATCATTCCAGTTCAAAATCGCATAAGTTGGCTCCCGATGATCCCTTGGCTGTCTGCAGCTCCCAGGGTTAATAAACAACCGGTTTTCCACTTTTTCTGCTCCAGCCATATGAGAGTGGCCAAAACATACTACATCTGCTCCCAATTCTTCGGCACGATAATTCAGTGGCATCAAAGTAGATTTAATATTAAACAGATGGCCATGGGTTACGAAAAAGGTAACTCCCTCAATCGTAAACGCTTGCTCCTCTTCCATTTCAGAGTCAAAGTCGACATTGCCTTTTGCGTAATAAAACCCCTCCAGCTCTTTATCATGAAGGTTAAGTTCTGAATCCCCGCAATGTATCATACCATCTACCTGAGGTTCATATATTTCTTTAATTTCTTTTACTTCATCAGTCAATCCGTGGCTGTCACTTATAATTAATACACTTGGCATAGGATCCTCTCCTTTCAGACAAGTTCTTTCAGCCATTCCTCCACTTTATCAATTGCATTCCTGCGATGACTAATAGCATTTTTTTCATCAGCTGTAAGTTGAGCCATCGTTTGATCATAACCATCCGGCACAAATATAGGATCATAACCAAAACCATGACTTCCTTCAGGTGTTTTTGAGATTTTTCCTTCGCAAGTTCCTCTTTTGATGATTGCTTGTTTACCGGGTTGAATGATTGCGATGCAGCATACAAAACGGGCAGTTCGCTCTGAGTCGCCTGTCTCTTCTAATTCCCTCAACACTTTTTCAAGATTCTTCTGGTCATTTTTCTCTTCACCAGCATAGCGAGCAGAATATACACCAGGTCTTCCCTGCAAAGCGTCCACTTCCAAACCGGAATCATCTGCCAGTACAGGTACATCGTAAGCTTTTGAAATTTCCTCAGCTTTAATGAGAGCATTCTCTTCGAAGGTAGTTCCGCTTTCTACGATATCTCCTGACCAATCAGTTAAATCGTGCAATGATTTAAGCTCAATTCCATATTTCTTGAACATTTCTCTGAACTCTTTCACTTTTCCATTGTTTTTAGTAGCAACAATTAGTTCTTTCATTTTTTATCACTTGCTACTGCTTTGTCTACCTGATCTGCATAGGAGCCAATCGCATCTTTTTGAATACTGAAAATTCGCTCCATTCCTGTTTGAGCCAGTTCCAGCATTTTTTGAAGTTCAGACACAGAAAATGTCGCTTCTTCTCCAGTCCCCTGCAGTTCAACAAACTCTCCATTACCAGTCATGACCACATTCATGTCCACATGCGCCTTACTGTCTTCTTCATAACACAGATCCAGAATTTCTGTGCCGTCTGGAAGCACCCCGACAGATATTGCTGCTAAGTAGTCTTTGATCGGCATCTCTTTCAGAACCTTTTTATCCAGTAATTTGCCAAAAGCAAGGACCACTGCTACAAAGGCACCGGTAATCGATGCAGTCCTGGTACCTCCATCTGCCTGGATGACATCACAATCAACCCACACCGTACGTTCCCCAATTTTATCGAGGTCGACCACTGCTCTTAATGCTCTACCGATCAAACGCTGGATTTCCATTGTTCTTCCTGAAACCTTCCCTTTAGAGGATTCACGGATATTCCTTTGATCCGTAGCTCGCGGGAGCATCGCATATTCTGCCGTAATCCACCCTTTACCTTGCCCACGCATAAAAGGGGGGACACGATCTTCCACACTTGCATTACATATTACCTTTGTGTTTCCTACACTTATTAATACAGACCCTTCCGGGTGCATGACAAATTCGGTTTCTATTTCAATTGGTCGAAGCTGGTCTGTGTTTCTTTCATCCGCTCTCACTATAACGTCCTCCTTTTTCCATATCCTTGCCCATCTTAACACAATTTATCAGAAAAGCGTAGCTTGGGAAAAAGCTCTGGAAACATTCATAAAGCCAGCCCTGTTCGGCATTATTTTCAGGTGAATTGCTTATTGGATTTGGTCCATTATTCCTTTTTCTGCATACAAAAAGCCCCGAATTCGGGGCTTTTTGGAGAGTTATAAACTGTCTGCACCAGTTATATCGTTTATAGTCACCGGCTCTGCATAAGGGACACCATCTTCACTATATACCTGTTCTACCCCATCTACGTGTACCTCGACAGCTTCCACTCCTTGTTGGTCTGTAAGTGTCATAACCAGGCTCTTCATCACATGTTCCGACACCGATTGCTTTTCTTGATTGGATAGGAGTGCTTCGTTGAATGACAGGGACAGCACCCCATCTTCAAAGCTTGTCTCCAGCAGTTCAGCTTCCTCGTTAAACGCTGTCAGTAATGGAAGATCAAAGGAAGGACCTTCTACCAGGGCTTGTACGATAGATTCATAAGAGTCGTTGTCACTTGTATTCAAGTGGGTAGTTACAGGTACATAATAAAAGTCCTGATTCTCATTTTGAGCAGGATAGTAAAGCGTCACAGCTTTACTATCCATCACATCTGCCTCGTCACTTGCGTAGATGTTAATACCATCCGCTCGTGAGACTCCCGAGGAGATAGGAGTGCCTTTCACAGGCATAACTTCCTGCTCATGCCCATTGATCCAAAGCTTTATTCGTTCTACGTTCTCAAATTGCGTTAGTGTATAAGTCATCGCCTGAAGAATCTTTTGCTCATCTTCCGGGGCATATTCTGCAAACTCTTTGGATACATCTACGATCATAGTTCCATCTTCTTTAAGGTTCAACCCTAAAATTTCTGTCCCTGCAGGCAAGACTGCTTCAAATCCGTTCGGAAGTAGTTCAGTGACTGGACCGCCTTTTACGAGGTATTCTAAAGATTGAGTAGCTACCTCTTTAGAAGAAATGTTGGGCAACTCCAAGGTTTGAGAAACAACCATACCATTGGCGTCCAATAAGTAAAGTTGACGAGTTGAGGTTCCGGTTGCCTCCTCGTTAGCCTCGCTATTTGTATCGTCAACCGAATCTTCGGTAGTCTTATCAGCTGCTTCATCGGTTTGATCAACGTAGTCTACATCCTGGGGTGCATCCATTTTTTCTATGGACTGCTCGCCTTCAAAAAAACATCCTGTCAATAATAGCGTGGTCGACAGGCCGATTACCAGTGATCCAATAACTCGCATTTTCATGCTTTCCCCTCCTATGATGGTTTGTACTATTATGTATACGAGCTTGTGGGAAAATTAGACCAAAGAAGATTCACTAAAAAAGCTTCGATTGCCCGAAAGTTGTAACAACAAAATTCCTCATTAGCGACAGCTAAATTACCATTCCAGAACAAAAGTGCAAGCGCCTTGCTAATCACAGAGAGGATTGACTTAAGACCTCGAGGGGCAGGCGCTGGCCGATGAAGGCGCCACGTCCTGTGGCGACATCGGCACTAGCACGTCCTGTGCGTCGGAGCTGGATGGATCCCACCACGAAAAGTTATCCACAAAAAGAAAGCTTTATAATTTCCTAGACAATAAAAAATACCGCTCAGGCAGAATGCTGAACGGTATCTAACATTTAATATCAATCAATGATGACAGGTTTTAAATACTCAATTGGTTCCTCAAACCAGATATTCGCAACTTTTTCGAATTTCTCCAGGTCGCCGGTGGTATAAAATTCATGTTGCGGCTTATCATCTCCGTTAAATGTAAGCTTCTGATAAGCTAATATCAAACTGACTTCACGTGCAGTTTCTTCCCCGGAGCATATGACTTGGATTTTTTTACCCATTTCTTGTTGAATCAAATGTCTGATCAATGGATAGTGGGTGCATCCTAAAATAAGTGTATCGATTCCATTATTGGCCTTTAGGGGGTGAAGTGAGTTTTTCACAGTTTCTTCTGCTAATTCACCTTCTAAAATGCCATCTTCCACCATAGGAACAAACGCCGGGCAGGCAAGCCCTTTGACTACAATCGACTTATCGATTCCATGCAGGGCTTTCGTATACGCCTGACTGCTTATGGTACCTTCTGTTCCTATCACTCCTATCCGCTTATTTTGACTCACTTTGATGGCCGCTCTTGCACCAGGTTGAATGACTCCGATAACGGGAATTTCCAGCTTTTCTTGAAGTTCTTCCAAAGTAAAGGCAGTAGCTGTATTACAGGCTACCACTAATAATTTAATATCTTTATTGAGAAGATGATTGACCATTTGCCACGTGAATTCTATTACTTCCTCTCGAGTCCGGGGACCATACGGGCAGCGCTTTGTGTCTCCCAAATAAATCAGCTGCTCATTAGGCAGCTGCCTCATTAATTCTCTTGCAACCGTTAATCCCCCTACACCGGAATCAATCACACCAATAGCTTGTCGTTGCACATTCCTTCCTCCTCATTCTATGCTGACTGGTCACTTTGTCTCTTGGCCTTCGGAATGGAGCATTTGCTCATGAAGCATGTGCAACAACTGGTTCAATGTTTCAACTTGTTCTGATGGAACATCCTTTAAAACACCTTCCAGATAAGCCTGTCGTTTTTCAATGACTTCATGAATAATTGCTGTCCCTTTCGATAATACATGAATTCTGACCACTCGCCGATCTTTCGGATCCCTCACCCGCTCCACCAGCTTATTTTTTTCCATTCGATCAACAAGGTCGGTAGTGGTGCTGCACGCCAGGTTTAGGCAAGAGGAGAGCTCGCCAATGGTCATATCCCCTTTCTCCAGCAGCCACTGCAAAGCCAGAAACTGTGGAGCAGTTATCGGGTAATGGTTTAATATCTCCCGGCCTTTTTGCTTTATGATACCCGATATGTATCTCATTTCTTTTTCAATTTCAGAAATTACTGTTGTGGTTTCAGTGTTTGCCAAATACACGCACTCCTCAAAGAATAAGCTTTTCCTTCATTCTCGTCGTTTCCTTACAAAATTTCAAGAAAGAAATCTGTAACAGCTAATGACCTTATAATAATAAATGAAAAATAGGTTTGTCGCCAGCGAGTGATTTCCCGTACCTCCAAACCGTTACTACCGTAACGGAAACAACATATCTCGAAACTGAGTCTTCAAGAAAAAGGAGCTTTAATGGAACAACAACACAGGGGTTGAGCAGAGCCGAGAGATAAAAAAAGAATCACAAAAAACTTGTGATTCTTGAAGGAACGGCAGTAATTAAACCGTCAATTAAAGTGAACTAAAGTTTTAATTCCCCCATCCTCAACAGCTCAATGACCGCTTGCGATCGCCCCTTGACACCCAATTTTTGCATGGCATTTGAAATATGGTTGCGGACAGTCTTTTCAGATATAAACAGTTCCTTTGCTATTTCTTTTGTGGTTTTATCTTGGACAAGGAGCTCAAAGACTTCTTTTTCACGTTTCGTCAAAATTTGTTTTGGTCTGTAGTCGTTCTCCTTCAAATGTGTACCCCTCCTTGCTCTTTGAGCTGCACTGAGAGGGAATTATTTAGTCATAATATCGTATGAAGAGAGATTGACTGCTGTTCCGTTTCTATGAAGATTTAGAAATTAAACCTAATTCTTGGGCTTGTAACAGAGCCTCTGTACGTGATCTGACATTCAATTTATTGAATATTCCCGTTAAAGTATACTCCACACTTCGTTGAGACATGTGAAGCTTTTGCGCTATTTCACGGTTAGTCAACCCTGCTGCAATTTCCTGCAAAATCGACTGTTCTTTTTCATTTAAAGAAATATCCGTACCTACCGGTGAGTCAATTTGATTACTCGGGCAAGCTTCTGTGCGTCGCAATTGCTTAAACAAATGAAGCGGGATAACAACTTCATCGCGTAAAGCACACCGAATAACAGTGACTAGTTCTTCTTTGCTGGCAGTCTTGCTTACGAAACCGGAAATGTCAGCTTCTACGAGCATATTAAAGTGAGTACTTAAATCAAAACCCGTATAAATCAAAATAACCAAATCCGGATAATTTTGTCTGACTTTTTTCGCTAACTCAACTCCATTCAAACCCGGCATATATAAATCAAATAAGAGCACATCATAATTATATTTCTCTATATATTTTTTTGTATCTTTACTGTTAGAGATCACATCCACTTGTATATCTTGTTCTTGTTCGAGCATGGCTTTTGTTCCTTCTCCAACAGCGGGATGATCGTCGACAATCAAAACTCTGTTCATATCATAACCCCCTTCTGTACGGTGACTTGCGGAATAGTTACCTCCATACGGAATCCTGCTCCTGGTGCGGTTTCTACATTCATTTTCCCATATAGACCATTAACTCTCTGTTCAATTCCAGAGAGACCGAAGTGAGAAAACAAATCTTTTTGAATAGAATAATCCATCCCGATACCATTATCTGAATAGTAAAGGTGTACCCGATTGCCATCATTGAACAGACGCAATTTAACGACTTTAGCTTCTGAATGTTTCATAGCATTGGATAGTAACTCCTGGACAATTCGGTATATCGCAAGAATTCTTTCCTGGTCTAACTCCACGTTAAAGTATTGGTCATCGAAATAAACAGTAAAGTTAGAACGTAATTGATATTGCTGGATGAGATTACGCAAAGATTGAACCAAGCCTAACTCCTCTATGAAGGCCGGGCGTAATTCATTACAAGTTTCCCTAGTTAAATGAATGCTATCAAGCAGAGATTCTTTAAACATCATAAGCTCAGCTTTCAATGAATCATTGGCAAACGGACGATTTTGTAACAAATCATCTACTTTTCTATATAAATATAATTGCTCCTGTAACACAGTATCGTGGATATCAATAGATAATTGTTTTCTTTGATTCTCTGCAATGGTGAAGAGCAGACGAGATAGCCATGTGGGATATTGCTGGTTGTGATCATCATTTTTTAATTCTTTTAATTCTTTTACCAGATCTTCGATCAATGCCAAATTTTCCAGAGCGATATTTGTGTTGTGAGCAACTGTCTGTAGGTACGTTTTTTCATCACGGTTCAATGTCGTAAAGTCTTTTTTCCCCGTACACCAGACCATTGTTACTTTGTGAAGGGAGTGGCCTACTACAATACCAAAGCCTTCTTCTGTTTCAATTAACTTTCCAATCTCTGAATGTGACTCTTGTAAAACCACTGTAACATGCTTGAGCAGATGTTCTGGTACTTCCCTATATACGCAATACGTTGGGGATTTTAGATGTTTTGAATAGACATAGACTTCTTTCACATTCAGGACATTTTTAAGCTCGTAACGTAATCGTTTCAATAAATCGACTACATTTGTTTCTTTTTTCATGTCCTGAGACATCCGATGCATACTATCCTGATAACTATATTTAGCCGCAATCAGCCTCCGTTGCAGTCTAAAATCTAATGTTTCTTTAATCATCAAAAATAAAATCAGTACAATGTGAATGAATAGATAAAGCTGAGCAAGTTTGATCGCCGGAAATATCTGCTCAACCATAAAGGAGCCAACTACTAAAAGGAGTACGCTCGGTAAAAAACTGATGACAGTATAATACCTAAGTCTTCCCATCACAAAGGTGATATCCATCAACCGTTGTCTTGTTACCATATAAACAAAAGTAATCGGCAAAGCAAAAGCAAAAATTGCAGCAACATCCAATGGGATAATTTGCTGGCCAAGAACTAAGCTTGGAATCAGATAAAAAAAGATATATGGCAGAAATGCTACACTCATACCAAAATTGATGTACTTAAACATCGGACCATATGGAGTGGTCTTATATTTGTAATACCCAGTTAAAATTAATCCAAGTGAAAAAATAATCAGAAAAAATAATAAAACGTTCGGCAGCCGATCCATAAACAATGGATAATGAAGGTTTAGGAGAAAGTACGCTTCAGCTGCAGATACAACACTGACAATCACATACAGGACAAAATAAATATACTTAGAAAACCATTTAACCGAGAATTCATGAAAATAGGCATATAAAAAATGAATTAATATTACAGGGGCAAAGAGAAATAGCGTGACATTAAGAAAAGTAGCGTATAAGTCATTTCGGATAGCCCCACTATTCGTCATTAACCCCAAGGCAATGGTCATAAAGAATAAAATCAGTAAATTTGAGGAATAACGAGACTTCTTGCGATTATATAGCGTATAAGCAATAGCCACTATAATTATAAAAAAGAGGACAGGCATCATGATATATAAAAGCCAATGCTGAAGACTCAATCCTTCTATATTATCAAATTGGACTTTTTCTCCTTCATATTCGATTGTAAGCGTTTGGATCTTTTCAATTTCACCGTTCAGATTTACCGTATAATGCTGAAGTGGAGGTTTATCGTTTATTGCCGTAACTTTACTTCCTAACGGCAGTTCATTTCTAATAGCCCAGCCTTGATTTTCCAAAGCTGCTATTTTAACTTCTCCTGACTGTTCTTCTGTCTCTATTCCTATATAAGGATAAGCCAAGGAAACATATAGCAAATAAAAGGCAGACAACAAGAAAAACAACCCTATAGCAACATTTTTTTTATTGATTATCCCCAAGATGCTCCCCCCTTGAAATTCTTTCCCCAGCCCCAGTCTACTTTAAAAATAAGAATTCATAAAATTTCACAAAAAGAAGCCAGCAACTGATCGCTGACTCTTTTATTATACAGAATAATTGAAGTTTATCGACTGTCAAAAACAAGCAGTAGATTCGGATTCAAGTTTATGTTTAAACTCGTCACCCAATGGCACTGGTTTACCGGTGGATGAATCGACTTGCACTATCCTCCCCCTACCAGTCAAAGCTGTTCCCCCTTCTTCCGTGAGCGCCAAATAATGAAGATCGTAAGAAGTATTCCCTATTTGTTCAGCCTTCACGAATATTTTCAGAATATCATCAAAATAAAGTTGGCGATGGAAGTCACATTGTAGATCAGCAACCACAGGGACAACTTTGGGTTCTTTGACTTTATTGAGAGAGAGACCCAATTGTTTCATGAATTCAATACGTGCTTCCTCAAAATATATAAAGGGCACAGTATTATTCATATGGCCAAATTGATCTGTTTCAGAAAACCTGATACGAACTTCTATGTTAAACTTAAACCCCTTCGTCCACTTGTCAATATCATCGATATACTCTGGCGTTTTCATGCTTCCTGCCCCCTTAATTTCCATTTGCCTATGTAACAAAAGAGCCTCTCCGTGATAGGCGAGGCTCTTTTGCATTGGATAAGCTTAATATTATAGCTTATTATCGCTCCCGAAGAAGCTTTTGAAAGATTCAATAGCTGTGTCACGATAGATAGCAGCTAAGGATGTAGTCAATGGGATACCTTTCGGGCAAGACTGCACACAGTTTTGCGCATTCCCGCAACCCATGATTCCACCATCTCCCATGACAGTTTCCAGCCGTTCGCTTTTATTCATTTCCCCTGTCGGATGTGAATTGAACAAGCGGACTTGAGAAATAGCTGCCGGCCCAATAAAATCTGATTTACTATTCACGTTTGGACATGCTTCCAGGCAAACACCACATGTCATACACTTAGATAATTCGTATGCCCATTGGCGCTTGCTCTCTGCCATACGAGGACCAGGTCCTAAATCATAAGTTCCATCAATTGGCACCCATGCTTTGACACGCTTCAAAGAATCAAACATCCTGCTGCGGTCCACAGCCAAGTCTCTGGTAATAGGGAATGTGCTCATTGGAGCCAGACGAATCGGCTGTTCCAGCTGATCGACTAATGCTGTACAGGATTGGCGTGCCTTCCCATTGATGATCATGGAGCAAGCACCACACACTTCCTCAAGGCAGTTCATATCCCAAAATACTGGTGTTGTTGCCTCCCCTTTGGCATTAACAGGATTTCGCCGAATTTCCATTAATGCAGAAATGACATTCATATTTTCGCGATATGGAACTTCGAACGTTTCTTCATACGGGGCAGATTCAGGACTGTCTTGTCGTTCGATAATGAGTGTGATTTTTTTCTCTTCACTCATGATCATTTACCCCCTTTACTTTTTGAGTAATCGCGCTTACGAGGCTTGATCAGGGAAGTGTCGACTTCCTCGTAGGTGAAAACTGGTTTGTTTTCAGCCTTATCGTAAGTTGCGATCGTTGTCTTCAACCATTCTTCATCATTACGATCCGGGAATTCAGGCTTATAGTGTGCGCCACGACTTTCATTACGGTTATAAGCCCCCAAAGTCATTACACGCGCTAATTGCAGCATGTTCTGCAGTTGACGGATAAACATTGCTCCCTGGTTGCTCCAGCGGGATGTATCATTTACGTTGATGCGTTCATAACGTTCCATAAGTTCTTGAATCTTATTATCTGTTTCAAGTAATTTAGCATTTTCACGAACAACAGTGACATTGTCCGTCATCCATTCACCAAGTTCTTTATGGAGCTGGTAAGCGTTCTCGTCGCCATCCATCTTCATAATCTTTTCAAAATTTTCCTTTTCTACTTCTAATTGCTTCTCAAATACGCTCTCCTCGATGTCTTCATATGTCTTCTCTAAGCCATCGATGTATTTTGCAGCATTTGGACCAGCTACCATCCCACCATAAATTGCAGAAAGTAGAGAGTTCGCTCCAAGACGGTTTGCTCCGTGCTGAGAATAATCACATTCACCAGCAGCAAAGATACCCGGGATATTAGTCATTTGGTCGAAATCAACCCACATACCACCCATGGAATAATGGACAGCAGGGAAAATTTTCATCGGAACTTTACGAGGGTCTTCCCCAACGAATTTTTCATAGATCTCAATGATACCGCCAAGCTTAACATCAAGGAATTCAGCATCCTTGTGCGATAGGTCCAAATAGACCATATTTTCCCCATTAATACCAAGCTTCTGGTTTACACAGACATCAAAAATTTCACGGGTAGCGATGTCACGAGGAACAAGGTTTCCATAGGCAGGGTATTTTTCTTCAAGGAAGTACCATGGTTCACCGTCTTTATATGTCCATACACGGCCACCCTCACCACGGGCCGACTCACTCATTAGCCGTAGTTTGTCATCGCCTGGAATAGCTGTAGGGTGAATCTGAATGAATTCTCCGTTTGCATACTTGACGCCCTGACGATAAAGTGCACCGGCTGCAGAACCAGTATTAATAACGGAGTTGGTTGATTTACCAAAGATAATACCAGGTCCTCCAGTAGCCATGATTACTGCATCCGATTTGAAAGCTTTCATTTCGTGGGTATGGAGATTCTGCGCGACAACCCCGCGCCCAGTACCTTCTTCATCAATGATGGCAGAGACGAACTCCCAGCCTTCATATTTCGTAACCAGGCCATTAACCTCATGACGGCGAACCTGCTCATCCAAAGCATATAGTAATTGCTGCCCTGTTGTTGCGCCAGCGAATGCCGTTCGATGATGTTGAGTTCCACCGAAACGACGGAAGTCTAATAGCCCTTCAGGAGTACGGTTGAACATAACCCCCATACGATCTAATAGATGAATGATGCCAGGAGCAGCGTCAGTCATCGCTTTTACTGGGGGCTGGTTAGCAAGGAAATCCCCGCCATAAACTGTATCGTCAAAGTGTTCCCAAGGTGAATCCCCTTCACCTTTAGTATTTACGGCTCCATTAATACCGCCTTGCGCGCAAACAGAGTGAGAACGTTTTACAGGTACAATGGAAAGCAAATCGACGTGAACGCCTGCCTCTGCCGCTTTGATGGTTGCCATCAAACCAGCCAGGCCTCCGCCGACAATAACTATATTTCGATCGCTCATTTAAAACTCACTCCCTCTAAGTACTATCAATTCTATCTGATTAGGTTATGTCAAAATTAAATTCCGTAGGCAAAAGTGAATAGTGTACGTACACCTACATAAGAAACGGCTAAGAATACGATGATACTGACATAAGTCATGATGCGCTGTGACCTTGGAGTCATCGTTATACCCCAGCTGACAAAGAACGACCATAGTCCATTTGCAAAGTGGAAAGTTGTTGATACTACCCCCACTACGTAGAACCAGAAGAAGAATGGATTAGTCAAAATGTTCTCCATCAATTGGTAGTTGAGATCAACCCAGCCAAGACCGATTGCAATTCGAGTTTCCCATACATGCCAGGCAATGAAAATCAGTGTAATTACCCCAGTGTACCTTTGGAGCATAAACATCCAGTTACGGAAATACCCATAATTGGACACGTTATGCTTGGCTGTGAAGGCAATGTACACCCCATAAATCCCATGGAAAAGAATCGGTAAGAAAATGATAAAAAGTTCAAGTACATACCGATATGGTAAACTTTCCATAAAATGTGCCGCAGCATTGAATGCTTCCGGGCCTCGTGTAGCAAAAAAGTTTACGGTCAAGTGTTGGATCAAAAAGAGCCCGATGGGAAGAACCCCAAGTAATGAATGAATTCTTCTGTTAATATAGTCGCGATTTCCCGCCATGTTTTACCCCCCTCAAGTTAAATAAAGTAGTTCATAATAGTATGTACATTATCAGCAACTCATGGGTCCAAAAAATTCAAGAAAACCAACCATTGGCCAAGGTGAAGAATATATAGCCATTTCCCATTAACTTTATCTTTAATAGCGCTTCCTGCCCTCATCCGGTTAATTTTCCTGGGAATCTTTTTGAACACCCCTCCATATAAAAGCGCTTTAAAAAGCGCATGAAACAAAACAACGGGTACATTTCTTCAATTCCAGCCTACATTTTCACACTTTGCCTTGGTAAAGCATCAATGGCAATGTATAAAAATAATAGGGGCATCATCCCCGTTTCGTGCGTTTTGTTGATAAATGTACAAAAAGTGACATATTTATTGTACTTCTATCATGTGGGAGCGTCAAGAAGACTGAACAATAAATTCGCCATTCGAAAGATTAATGAAATATTACTAAATCCTTTAATTTTGGTTGCACTTAAAAACTAATCAAGCGATAATAAATTATGTAGAAAGGAATGACCGAATATGAGGGGAAATACATCCAAGATCAACCTGGAACAATTGCAGTCACTGGTGCATACTGGGGCTGGTTATGACGTGCTCAGGTACTATATACTTCCAGATTTATTAGGTAAAGAAGCTCCGTTTCTTCTTTATTATATGGGCAAGAATTTGGCACGGAACAGCAACATGGAAAAGCTGGAGGAGATTACCGAATATTTCCAGCAGTTCGGTTGGGGAACCCTGTCTGTTGTACAAGAGAAGAAAAAAGAAACTCTTTTTGAACTTAGCGGCCATGTATTGGAGAAAAGAATCCAAAACCCTCTTCTGGAAGTGGATTTTAAAATGGAAGCAGGCTTCCTGGCAGAAGCAATGAAGATGTTAAAAGATGTAAACGGAGAAGGCTTTGAAGAGGTAGATAAGAAAAAGAACTTAGTTACATTTAAAGTCATTCATACATAAGAGAAAGAGCCAGCTTATTCTTCTGCTGGCTCTTCTTGTTGTTCCTCGTTCAAATGTTCAATTACTTTTTGGGCTACCGGAAGCGGAATCCCCAATTTAGTAATGTCTTCTGGTAAAGCACGGCGAATTTCTTCGACAGATTTAAAATGTCGTAACAATAAACGCCTACGCTTCTGTCCAACGCCTTCAATCCCATCTAACTCCGATTGAATCGCACCTTTCCCCCTAAGTTGCCGGTGGAAAGTGATCGCAAAACGGTGTACTTCCTCCTGTACTCTTTGAATAAGATAAAAAACTTGTGATTTTCTGTCTAACTCTACTACTTGCGGAGGCTCTCCATAAAGTAATTCACTAGTTTTATGCTTATCATCCTTAGCTAAACCACAAAGAGGAATATCCAACCCGAGTTCATTTTCAAGCACATCAATTGCAGCGCTCATTTGTCCTTTAGATCCGTCCACCATAATCAAATCGGGCAGTGGAGCTTCTTCTTTCAAAACTCTCTTATATCTGCGCCGAATCACTTCTCTCATCGTTTCGTAGTCGTCTGGACCTTTGACATCACGAATTTTATATTTACGGTATTCTTTCTTTTGTGGCTTTCCATCTATAAATACCACCATGGCTGAAACTGGATCTGTTCCTTGAATATTGGAATTATCAAATGCTTCAATCCTTCTTGGGGTTTCTATATGAAGTTTCTCACCAAGCTTTTCTACAGCTTTGATTGTACGTTCTTCATCCTGTTCGATTAATGCAAATTTTTCCTTAAGCGCTATGTCTGCATTTTTCATTGCCAGTTCAACCAGCTCTTTTTTCCTTCCTCTCATCGGGATATGGACTTTGGTATCCAAAACTCCTTCCAGTAAGGAGATGTTTGTAGCAACTGGAACCAATATCTGTTTCGGGTAAGGATGGTTCTGATGAAGATAAAACCGGCCGATATAGGATAAGAAGGTCTCTTCTGCATCATCAAAAAATGGGAACAGGGCAATATCTCTCTCAATTAATTTACCTTGACGTACAAAGAAGACCTGGACACACATCCAGCCTTTATCATAAGCATAACCAAACACGTCACGATCGACCTGATCATTCAAAGTCATTTTTTGTTGCTCCATGACCGACTCGATATGTTCAATCTGATCACGCAATTCCTTTGCACGCTCAAAGTCCAAGTCCTCTGAAGCCTGATACATTTTTTTCTTTATATCTTTCTTAATTTCTTTATGCCCGCCACTCAAAAATGAAGTAATGTTCTGGACAATATTTTGATTCGTTTCCTGAGATACCGGATATTCACAGGGCCCTAAACATTGGTGCATATGATAATAAAGACAAACTCTATCAGGCATCGTATTACATTTCCTCAAAGGGTAAAGCCGGTCCAGGAGTTTCTTGGTCTCACGTGCTGCCAGTACGTTGGGATAAGGTCCGAAATACTTTCCTTTATCTTTTTTTATTTTTCTCGTCACAATTAAACGAGGCTGTTTTTCCGCAGTAACTTTCAAATACGGATATGTCTTGTCATCTTTTAGAAGAACATTATATTTAGGATCATATTTTTTAATAAGATTCATTTCCAAGATCAGTGCTTCCATTTCCGATGTGGTGACAATATATTCAAAATCCACGATTTCCTGCACCAGTCGCTGTGTTTTTCCGTCATGCGCGCCTCTGAAATAAGAACGCACGCGATTTTTCAAGACTTTTGATTTACCTACATATATAACGGTATCGTTTTTATCTTTCATTAAATAACAGCCTGGCTGGTCAGGAAGGACAGCTAACTTTTCCTGTATGGTCTGATTCATACTCTATCCCTCCATCTATCGGGTATATGATAAATTTACCATATCCTCCTCAATAGAATACAGTGTCACGATTTTTAATTGGCACTGCTAAACATTGTTAGTGACTTTTCATATAAGGCTTATTCAACAATAGGGCCGAAAAGTCGAAGACTTGATTTCGAGATATCTAGGGTTCTTTACCATAAAAGTATCTGGAGCGGCTGGGAAACTACTCGCTTTCCTGTGGGGGAACTGGCGAGCTTCCTCGGGCTGTCGCCCTGTGGGATCTCGCCTAGATCCTTCTCCCACGGGAGTCTCGCAGTTTCCCATCCACCCAATCTGAAAGGTGAGAGAAAAGAACCCTTGTTATAGAGGAGACTGTTTCTACAATCACTGTTACAAGCATGTTTTACAAGTAGTTCTCTCTTATCTTAGGTAGAAGGACTGCATAACGATGTTTCCGTTTTTCCCATAAACGAAAGGAGGGCCGAGAAATTGCGAGACTCCAATGGGAAGATAGTACATGGTGAGATCCCGCAGGGCTTTGAGACCGAGGAAGCTCACCGTACCCCCATGGAAAGCGAGTGATTTCCCGGACCTCCCTACCGTTACTACCGTAGCGGAAACAAACAATCTCGAAACTGAGTCTTCAGCAAAAGGGAGCT
This sequence comes from Thalassobacillus sp. B23F22_16, assembly GCF_043496955.1. NCBI lineage: Bacteria > Bacillati > Bacillota > Bacilli > Caryophanales > Bacillaceae > Thalassobacillus > Thalassobacillus sp. B23F22_16. The sequence continues at coordinate 105,666 of NZ_JBIEKD010000006.1, forward strand.
TTAATGGAATATTAGCTCTGAATTTTTTATAAAAATGCCATATTGTAACTACAAAATGTTGAAAACCATAGTAAAAGCCACGTTACAAGGGTAACGTGGCTTAAGTCTCGTATGGTTATGCGTGCTTTTGAATTAGATCAGTCAATGCTTCTTTTGGCTGGAAGCCGATTACTTGATCGACTACTTTACCATCTTTGAAAAGCAGAAGCGTTGGAATGCTCATAACGCCATATTTACTGGCAGTTTCCTGATTTTCATCAACATCCAACTTAACAATCTTGACTTGATCGCTCATTTCATCGTCGATTTCTTCAAGTACTGGTGCAATCATTTTACAAGGTCCGCACCAAGGAGCCCAAAAATCGACTAGTGCTAAACCATCATTTGTGTGTTCTGTAAAGTTTTGATCAGTTGCAGTTACAATTGCCATTTCAATATTCCTCCTCGAACAATCATTTTAAGCATAAATTGAGTATATCATGTTCCCAATTGAGTAGCTAATACTTTGTTTATACCACATAAACCCTGATCTTATTCATCGTATTAGGATAAGTCCAGCCCTTAAATTCAGTTATAAACTCGAAAAGCCTAATACTTGATTTCGAATATTTGTTAGGGGTTACGGACTCCGGATAAAAGAGTATGCATTATAAAAAGCCGAGGCAGCGTTGTCCCCTGCCCCGGCAATTTTGTGTTACGCATTTACTTTGATTTGTTTGATCTCTTCTATTAATTTCGGTACGACCTCGAATAGATCTCCCACAATACCATAGTCTGCCACATTGAAAATATTAGCTTCTGGATCTTTATTGATAGCCACGATGACTTTCGAGTTGGACATACCAGCCAAGTGCTGAATTGCACCCGAGATACCCGCCGCAATATATAGATCCGGTGTTACCACTTTACCAGTCTGGCCAATTTGAAGGGAGTAATCGCAATATCCTGCGTCACAAGCTCCGCGTGATGCACCAACTGCTCCTCCTAATACTTCTGCCAATTCTTCCAGCGGTTCGAATCCTTCTGCGCTCTTAACACCGCGTCCGCCTGCTACGATTACTTTCGATTCTGATAAGTCGACACCCTCCGAACCTTTTCGGATGATATCTTTAATGATCGTCCGAAGATCTGCGATATCCACGTCTTTCGTAGTTACTTCTCCTGTACGTGAATCATCACGATCAAGTGATGCGATATTATTCGGACGAATCGTTGCGAAAACGATTCCGTCTGTAATCATTTTCTTTTCGAAAGCTTTACCAGAGTATATCGGACGTGTGAAGATGATATTCCCACCTTCACTGCTGACTTCTGTTACATCTGAAATTAATCCTGTTTCCAGCTTACTGGCAAGCTTAGGCGTCAAGTCTTTCCCTACTGCTGTGTGGCCCATCACGATACCTTCCGGGCTTTCGTCATCTATTACTGCTTTAATTGCTTGTCCATACCCTTCCGATGTATACGTTTTCAATTTTTCGTCTGAAACAGTAATTACACGGTCTGCTCCATAATAAATCATTTCGTTACCTTGTTCAGCCAAATCGCCCTCACCACATAAAACGCCTACCACTTCACCATCCGGACTAATTTGTTTGGCAGTAGCAATCGCTTCAAATGTTACATTACGTAAAGCGCCCTCACGAGATTCCCCGATCACTAACATTCTTTTACCCATACCGATTCCCCTTTCCCAATAAATACTGAGTTTATAGTACCTTCGCTTCGTTTCTTAATAAGGATACAAGTTCTTTCACTTGATCGTCTATTTCACCTTCAAGGACTTTTCCAGCTTCCTTTTCTGGTGGCAGGAAAATATCCACTGTTTTTGTTTTAGCTTCCACATCATCTTCGTCTAAATCCAGGTCATCCAACTCTAATTCTTCTAACGGTTTTTTCTTAGCCTTCATAATGCCTGGCAATGATGGATAGCGTGGTTCATTCAGCCCCTGCTGACATGTAACAAGTAATGGAAGAGAAGTTTCTACTTTCTCCACATCCCCTTCGACATCCCGTTCAATTTGAACTGTCTCTCCATCGACACTAATAGAAGTGATGGTTGTAACATACGGAATATCCAGACGCTCAGCCAGACGAGGTCCAACCTGTCCACTTGCTTCATCAATGGCTACATTTCCGGCAAGAATGATATCTGCTTCTTTATCTTCAAAGAAGGCTTCCAATATCTTGACGGTAGTATATTGATCCCCATCCTCCAAATCATCTTCTGTGTTGATTAATACTGCTTTATCTGCACCCATTGCAAGTGCTGTACGTAATTGCTTTTCAGATTCCTCTTCTCCAATCGTGACTACAGTGACCTCTCCGCCATGTTCATCACGAAGATTGATTGCTTCCTCCACTGCATATTCATCATACGGGTTGATGATGAATTCTGCACCTTCTTCTTCGATGCGGCCATCGTTGATCGCAATTTTTTCTTCGGTATCAAAAGTACGTTTTAATAGAACATAAATATTCATATAAAAACCTCCTAGTCTATTGATCTTTAAAATTAGGTTTTCTTTTTTCCATGAATGCCTGGATACCTTCTTTGGCGTCCTCTGTACCAAAAGCCACACCAAAGGCTTTCGCTTCAGCCAGTGCACCTTCCTTGAACTGCGGGTTACGTGTATAGGAGACTAATTCCATCACCTGATTGATTGTCGGACCACTCTTTTGAGCAATTGTTCCTGCTAACTTTTCAGCAGCCTGGAACATTTCGTCCTCTTCAAAACTTTTATTTACCAAGCCTGCATGTTCGGCTTCTTCTCCTGATATCGGCTTACTGGACAACATCATTTCATATGCTTTGGATGCTCCTACATAAGCAGGCAGGCGTTGAGTTCCGGCAAACCCTGGGATGATGCCCAGGTTCAATTCAGGCAATCCGAATTTAGCGTCCTTGGCTGCATAGCGAATATGGCAGGCCATGGCAAGCTCAAGCCCACCCCCTAAAGCGGCTCCATGAATGGCTGCAATAATAGGAACATGGAAGTTTTCCACTCGATTGAATAACTCCTGCCCTTTTTGAGAAAGGCTCGTGTAATCGGATTCATTTTGAAGCGAAGTAAATTCTTTTATATCAGCTCCCGCTGAAAAGAATTTACCTTCGCCTTTTAAAAGTACTGCTTTTACAGTCCCATCCTTTTCTATATCATCCAATTTTGCTGATAGTGCTTCCAATAAGGAAGTGGATAACGCATTTGCAGGTGGACTTTGTAATGTAAGCGTTGCTACATGATTTTCTACATGATAGGATATGTTCCCCAATCTACTACCTCCCCTTGCTATGTTCTATATGTCAAGCCTCGGACGATCATATCATGGACCGCCCCGGCCTGTTCAACTAAATCATAGTGCTGTTCTTTCATTACCCAATTGGTTACGGCTTCATCCAGGGTCCCAAAAATCATTTGACGAACCAGACGTTTATCGATATCGTTCCGGAAGATTTCATCCTGGACCCCTTCTTCTATAATTTGATCTATTACAGTCAAATACCTTTTTAAAACTTCATTTATCTTTAACCGTAACTCCTTGTTGGATTGCCTTAACTCCAGCTGGGTGACAATAGCAAGATGATGATCAGCGGTCAGCTGTTCAAAATGTTTTTCAATTAATTTAAGCAGTTTTTCCACTGCTGTTTGCTGGGAATTGGTCTCTTCTTCTATCTTTTGAATAAAGTTTCCCATTTTTTGCTGAAATAAGGAAACTAATATGTCTTCTTTATTTTTAAAGTATAAATAAATGGTACCATCCGCCACCCCTGCCTGCTTCGCAATCTTAGAAACTTGCGAGGAATGGTATCCATTTTCAGCAATTACCTTCACAGCTGCATCAATAATTTGTGTATACTTCGGCTTATTCTTTTTCACTTGTATCTCCTGCCTATCTTTTCTGAAAATGAATGAATGGTCATTCACTTATTATTCTACATCCCCGTTTTCATCCTGTCAATAAAAAGAGGGACAAGCCCTTAAGGTTGTATTGGTTCCTTGCTTCCCGACGTTAGTTTATTTTTTTCCTCTTCAATCAACGTGCGACGTAGAATCTTACCTACAGCTGTCTTTGGTAATTCTTTTCTAAATTCATATACTCTAGGAACTTTATAGGCTGCCATATGTTTTCGACAAAAAGCATCCAATTCCTCCTCTGTTACAGAAGAATCTTCTCGTTTTACAATAAATGCTTTCACCGTTTCTCCTCGATAAGGGTCTGGAACGCCTACCACTACAGCTTCTTGTACAGCTTCATGTTCATATAAAACTTCTTCAACTTCGCGTGGATAAATGTTGAATCCACCTGCAATAATCATATCTTTCTTGCGATCTACCACATAAAAGTAGCCTTCTTCATTCATATATCCAAGGTCGCCAGTGCGGAACCAGCCTTTCTGGTCAAGCACTTGTTCTGTCTCTTCTTTGCGCCCCCAATAACCCTTCATGATTTGAGGGCCCTTTACAACGATTTCGCCGACCTCATCATAATCAGCCTCATCTTCACTTTCTATTCGTAAAATTTTCGCATCCGTGTCCGGCCAAGGTACTCCTATACTGCCATTAATTCGACGATCCCAAACGAAATTAGAGTGAGTGACAGGAGAAGTTTCCGTTAGTCCATATCCTTCCACCAGCTTTCCTCCAGTAATTCGTTCAAAACGCTCCTGCACTTCTATCGGTAACGGTGCTGACCCGCTTATACAGGCTTCAATGGAAGATAGATCATATTTTTTCAAGCTGGGATGGTTCAATAATGCAATATAAATGGTTGGGGCCCCAGGAAATAAGGTAGGTTTCTGTTTATCAATTGTCTTTAAAACTTCCCCCGCGTCAAATTTAGGCAGCAGCACCATTTTTGAACCCATCATTATAGAGAGGTTCATGACAGCCGTCATTCCGTACACATGGAAAAATGGAAGTACACCTAATACAATTTCTGCTCCTTGCTTGCATTTATACAGCCACTTCATTGACATTTGCGTGTTGGCTACCAGATTCATATGAGTCAGCATAACACCTTTAGGATAACCGGTTGTTCCCCCTGTATATTGCAGCAAGGCTAAATCTTCTTCCGGATTAATCTCCACTTGTTGCACTATTCCATCTGAAACATCCATGATATGATCCCATAAATGGGTATCCTGTGTCTGCTCGGGTTTTACAACCAATTTATATTGTCGTTTTTGTATAAATGGGTAAATCCTGTTTTTTGGAAATGGAAGATAATCTTTTATACCGGTAATGATTACATGCTCCAGATCGGTATTACCTTTTACGTTACTTACTTTTGGATAAAGAATGTCCAAACAAATAATTATTTTCGCCCCTGAATCATTCATCTGGTATTCCAATTCTCTTTCCATATATAAGGGGTTGGTTTGAACTACAATGCCGCCAGCCATTAGCGCGCCATAATAAGCAATTACTGACTGCGGGCTATTCGGAAGCATGATGGCAATTCTATCCCCTTTTTCTATACCAAGGTTCTGAAGGTATGCAGCGAATTTTTTTGTTTCTTCGAACACCTCCTGGTAGGTTAGTTCCTTCCCCATAAAATGAAGGGCTTTCTTTTCCGGGTAACGTTCAGCAGCTTCATTTAAATAGAGAGGCAACGCTTTTTTGTCATACTCTAGGGTAGCGGGAATTTCTTCTGGGTAATGACGGTGCCAAGGTCTTTCAAACTTTTGTGTCATCCGAATTCCTCCCTTTATCTAACGCTTACTCTTATTATAACCATTTCTCCTCATGAAATGAATCATTATTTAAAATTTTGAAAATATTACATAGGCTAAAGGTAACAAAAACAGAAAAAAGACAGGACTTAAGTAGCCTGTCTTTTTTTAATTCATCATGATAAATATGACTCCCACTATGATAAATAATGCTGCCACTACACCCAGCACCTTTGCTAATGTTTCCATCTGCTCGCTCCTTAAATAATGTTAGCCCCGATTACAAAAGAAAGTCCTACGGAAATAACAAGCGAAATAAACCCGACTGCCCGATTGTCCTTTTCTATTTCAACGTCTATTTTAAAATGTGGGGTTAGAAATTCGTAGATGAAGTAGCCAATCAACAGCAATAGAAATCCATATACTCCCCAGCCCATGGTCTGAAGCAAGGAATCATTATGCTCAATGGAATATCGAAAAATATTAGCTATCCCAAAAATCTTACCGCCAGTCGCCATCGCTACAGCCAAGTTACCTTCTTTGATTTCTTTCCAGTTATTATAACGAGTAACAATTTCAAAGACAGCCATGAAAACAACCAGACATAGTATGACAACACTATATCTTGCAGCTGTCTCAATCAATGGATACTCCCAAAAGCTATTCATCTACGATTCCCCCTCGTGTCCTCATGACAGTTCTAACACAGTAACTCCTCCACCACCTTCATTCATTCCCCCCGAGCGATGGGATTTAACAGAAGGGTGACGGTCAGCAAAACTTTTCACACCATTACGAAGTGCCCCGGTGCCTTTACCGTGAATGATAGACACCTGTGGGTAACCAGCCAGTATTGCGTCATCCACATATTTTTCTAAACGGTGGAGCGCTTCTTCATACCTTTCCCCGCGTAGATCCAATTCTGTTTTCACATGATACCCTTTTCCTTTAACGGTGGCCATTGGTTTCTCTTTCAACGGCTGCTCGGATTTGATATATTCTAAATCTTTACGTTTTACTTTTACTTTCATAATACCAACCTGGACCTGGAACTCATTATCGCTTATTACATCAATAATCGTGCCCGTTTGGTTTAAGGACAGTACCTTGACTTCATCTCCAGATTTAAGCTTCCGTTCACCTTTGGAAACCGGCTTTTTCTCTTTTTGTTTTCTATCAGCGAGCTCAGGCCGGGCATCCTCTAAGGTTTTTCGGGCTTCAATCCATTCATGTTCTTTGAAGTCAGCTTGTTGTTTCCTATTTCGTAATTCACTTACTATTTCTTCCGCTTCAGCTCTCGCTCTTTCTACAGCCTTTTCAGCTTTTTGTTCAGCCCGCTGGTATAGCTGCTCACGCTTGTCTTCAAACTGCGTCCACTTCTTCTGCAATTCTTCGTGCAGCTCTTGGGCCTGCTGAAGAACTTTTTCTGCTTCTTCATAATCACGGTCCGCACCCCTTGTAGAAGCTTCAAGGGAAGCAATCATATTCTCGACGCTCTTCGAATCACTTCCTACGTGACCCTTGGCAGTCTCTATCACCTGCTCATCTAATCCCAGACGCCGGGATATTTCAAAGGCATTGCTTCGTCCTGGAACACCAATCAATAATCGGTATGTAGGCTGCAATGTCTGGATATCAAATTCTACAGAAGCATTGATAACTCCTTCACGATTATAGCCGTAGGCTTTTAATTCCGGGTAATGCGTAGTAGCGATAACTCTCGCATTACGTGAGACTACTTCATCTAAAATGGACATCGCAAGAGCTGCCCCTTCCTGGGGATCCGTTCCAGCTCCCAGCTCGTCAAATAACACTAACGTTCTATCATTAACTTGCTTGAGTATATCCACAATATTTGTCATGTGAGATGAAAACGTACTTAAATTCTGTTCGATGGACTGTTCATCACCAATATCAGCAAATACATTTTCAAAGACAGCCATTTCACATCCATCAAGCGCAGGGACTTGCAACCCTGACTGAGCCATCAACGTACACAGACCGACCAATTTTAAGGTGACAGTTTTACCACCAGTATTAGGACCGGTAATTACAATAGAGGTAAACGACTCACCGAGTTCAATGTCGTTCGCTACCACTTCTTCCTTATCAATCAATGGGTGTCTCGCCTGCTTCATTTTTATAACGCCCTGGTCATTCATGGCAGGCATAGCGGCTTTCATTGAATGGCCGAGCTTCGCCCTGGCAAACATAAAGTCGATTTGTTCCAGAAGCTCGACATTTTGATAAAGAAAAGACTCGTCTGCAGCAATCGCTTCTGATAATTCTTTTAGTATCCGATCAATCTCATGCTTCTCCTGGACTTTCGCTTCCTGCAGTTGATTATTGAGGTCCACAATAGCTTGAGGTTCAATAAATAGGGTAGCTCCAGATGCTGATTGATCGTGTACAATCCCCCCTATCGCACCTCGATACTCTTGCTTTACCGGAAGTACATAGCGTTCATTTCGGATAGTCACAATGGCATCGGAAAGCATTTTACTCTTAGATTTTGTATAGTTATCCATTTTGTCCCTTACCCTGCTTTCATACGTTCGGATTCGGGACCTGATGGTGCGCAGTTTCTCCGATGCTCCATCCATGACATGACCATGATCATCAATACAGCCTCTGATGTTCCGTTCCAGTTCACCCAGCGGCTCAATGCCATCTACCAGTTTACGTAAAATTGGGGCTTCCGGTTCTTCCATTTGTTCGATGAACCTTTTTATCTGCTTTCCGCCATAAATGGTAGATGCAACATCCAGGCATTCCAGAGGGCTTAGAACACCGCCGATAATTGTACGCTTGATGCTTGGTTTGATATCAAAAATCCCACCTAGTGGAACACTCCCATGAAGCCGGATTACCTGGGCCGCTTCGTCCGTTTCATTTTGCCATTGCTTAACTTCGTCCAGCTCTGTTGAAGGTTTTAAAGCTAGTGCCCTATTTTTCCCGAGGGAAGATGCAGCATGGGCTGTTAACTGGTCGATAATTTTTTTATATTCCAACACATGAAAAACACGTTGATTCATGATTGATTGACTCCTTTATTTCCTGGCTTTTCCTTGGAAAAGGTTTAGTAAGTCCTCCTTTTTCCAAGTATTGATCACATTTTCCTTACGCAGCCACCCTTTGCGGGCAGCTCCAACACCTATCCTCATATGATCCAGCATGGAATAATTATGCGCGTCGGTGTTGATTGCAATATGCACTCCCGCTTCCTGGGCTTTGATTAACGTTTCCCAATTCAGATCGAGCCGGTTCGGATTGGCATTCAATTCAAGTATAGTGCCGGTCTGCTCCGCCTTTTCTATCAATGTATCTAAATCCACCGAGTATCCTTTTCTTCTGCCTATCAAACGTCCGGTTGGATGGGCAATCATATGAACATACGGATTCTCCATCGCATTTAACAGCCGCGTCATGATTTTATCTTGTGACTGCGTAAAGCTTGAATGGATGGAGGCAATGACAAAATCCATTTCCTGCAAAAAATCATCGTCAAAATCCAGTGAGCCATCCGGAAGGATATCCATTTCGATACCGGCAAAAATATGAAAATCTTTCATCTCTTCATTGATTTTATCAATTTCTTTTCTTTGTTTTCGCAGACGTTCCTCATTAAGGCCGTTGGCGACTCGTAAGTACTTGGAGTGGTCCGTGATGGCAATAAACTCATACCCCGTCTGTTTTGCCTGTTCTGCCATCTCGCGAATCGACTGGGCTCCATCACTCCATGTGCTGTGCATATGAAGGTCGCCTCTTATATCATTAAGTTCGATTAAATTGATTTCTTCTTGTGCTTTTTCAATTTCACCTAAATTTTCACGTACTTCTGGCGGAATCCAATGCAGGCCGAAATGAGCGAAGAATTCTTCTTCTTCTTTAAAAGTTTTTACATCTCCTGTTTCTACATTCTCGATGCCATATTCACTAATTTTCTCATTCTGTTGTTTAGCCAATTGCCGCATGGCCACATTGTGATCCTTTGATCCGGTAAAATGATGGAGGGTAGTCGCGAATTCCTCCGGTTTGACAATCCTAAAGTCTATACTGATATCATATCCTTCATTTACAACAATAGAAACTTTTGTTTCCCCAGAAGCAATCACTTCTTCAATTTCCCGGTATTCTAATAATTCATTACGTGTCCCTTCCGCATGATTGGATACGATAATAAAATCTAAATCTTTAATCGTCTCCCTCATTCTGCGCAGGCTTCCTGCACGGGAGTATTTTTCCACTGTTTTCAACTTATCAAGGAATGCCTCGATTTTTTCTGCCAATGGCAGCATCATGGCTATTGGAAGGCGTTCCGGACGGCTATCCGCTTCTTCAAGTGCCTTTACTATCTTTTCTGCCGATTTTTTCCCAAAGCCCTGTAATTCTTCCACTCGACCATCTTCACAAGCCTTTTTCAGGGAAGCAGCATCGGTTACTCCTAATTCTTGATAGAGTTTAGATAACTTTTTCCCTCCCAGTCCCGGTAAATCCAACAGCGGTACCAAACCACCTGGCACTTCTTCCTGCAACTGCATCAATGTATCAGATTTACCATTTTCTATGAATTCATTAATAACCTCTGCTGTCCCTTTTCCAATTCCTTTCAGCTTCGTAAAGTCATCAATTTCACTTAAGGAACGTTCGTCTTGTTCCAATGCCTGAGCAGCTTTTCTGTAGGCTGATATTTTAAAAGGTTTTTCCCCTTTCAGTTCCAGATATATTGCTACTTGTTCCAGTAATTTGATCACTTGTTTTTTATCTACCGCCATGCCATTCACTCCTTGCTATGAATTTTTCCAATCTCGTAAAGAAAAAACTTCTCCATTTAAGAGAAGTTTTATAATAGTGCTGCTACATGCTCAAACCAGAGCGACTTCAGCTGCTGCGAGAACATCGGTGTATGTTCAATTATTGCCTGGGCAATTGTTGCGTTATCTAATGCATTTTGTACTGCTTCAAGCGGGAGCAGTGCGGCAATGGATAGGAGGATAAATAGAATCAAATACGTTTCAATGAATCCCAGAACCGCTCCTAATAAACCATTCAATGTTCGCAATATAGGCAGATCTGCAACAAAGTCCAGCATAGAGGCGATTATTTGTACGATGATCTTCACACCAAAAAAGAGAATCGCAAAAGCGATTGCATTGTAGAAGGCAACTTCTAATGGAAGGCTTTCCAGGAAAATCGCCCATTCGGCACTACTTGGTAAATCAGGATAAGGCACCCAGAGTGTCAGCCGTTCCGCTAAATCATCGTAATACAAAACAGCGACAACAAAAGCGGCTATGAAGCCAATAATATGGAAAAGCTGAAGGATGAAACCGCGGCGTAATCCATTCAGTAAACCAATAATCAACATAATAATCAACAGAATATCAATCATCTTGTTTTCTTTCCTTTTCTTCAATGTTTTTCAATTTCTCATGGAGTTCATTATACGATTCTTTCAAAGCTATGTAATCATTCATCGTATTGACTGCCGTCAGTACCGCAAGTCTGGCAGTATCCAAGGAACGGTTACCCTCCTGGATTTCACGCATCTTCTGATCCACAAGTCCTGCCACCATCTTCACACGGTTTGGTGATTCCTCTCCAACAATCGTATAAGAACGATTATATATCTCAACGGTAGTTCGTGATTTTTTATCTTTTGAATGGGACATAGTATCCCCCCTGACAATAGAATCCTAAAGTTTATCTTAACACGAAGGGGAAAAATAGGGAAACTAAATCTATCGTACTTTGCACGGTTCTGTCTTATTCTGTCGTCTGGTATACTAAGCATAAATATAAGCAGCCTTCATGCTTAAAGAGAGAGGATTATAAAAATGGGTCAAGTTGTACTTACCGTAGCAAAAAACACTTTAAGTGAAATGAAAGATTATTATAAAGCACAGATCAAACCGGATGTGCCTCCATCCGCCCTATTTGTAGCAAAGACACCGGGAAGCACGATTACAGCTTATCGTTCCGGAAAGGTATTATTCCAAGGTAAAAACCCGGAAGCGGAAGCCGCTAAATGGGGAAGTGCCGAACAACCGGTTAAGAAAAAAGTTAAAAAACATGCCTATCATCCGCCACAATCTTTATTTTCCAGTTCTCATATCGGCTCTGATGAAGCAGGAACCGGTGATTACTTTGGTCCGATCACAGTTGCGGCCGCTTATGTAAAAGCAGAACAGGTTGCTCTATTAAAGGAGCTTGGTGTCAAAGATTCCAAGCACCTGACTGATGATAAGATTCGTGTAATTGCAAAGGATATTATCCACTTGGAAATCCCTTATACTTTATTGAAATTGAATAACAAAAAATATAACCAGTTACAGGCAAAAGGCTGGAGTCAGGGAAAAATGAAAACCATGCTCCATCATCACGCATTGGAAAAACTTTTGGAGAAAATCAAGCCCGAGCATCCAGATGGGGTTCTAGTCGACCAATTTTCAGAACCTGATGTCTATAAACGCCACCTGGCATCCGAAGGGAATAAGTTGCAGGAAAATGTATACTTCATGACCAAAGCAGAGAGTTATTCGATTGCCGTCGCCACGGCATCCATTCTTGCCAGAGCCAGTTTTGTGAAGGCAATGGAAGATATCGAGGCGGATGTCGGTCTAACCACCCCAAAAGGAGCATCCCTGCAAGTGGATAGGGCTGCTGCTGCCGTTATTAAAAAGTATGGCAAAGCTAAGTTGGATGATATAGCAAAAATTCATTTTGCCACCACTCAAAAAGCTTATAAATACTTATAAGAAAGAGCTTGCCGTGATTTCGGCAAGCTCTTTTTTATCAGCCTCTTAATTCTGCCTGGTGTTTTTCTTTCACTGCTGTAAGAATTTTTTCGTGAGCCTCTTCCACTTCCTTGTCTTTCAGCGTGCGATTTGGATCCATATATAACAGATTAAAGGCGATGGATTTTTTACCTTCTTCCAAATGTTCACCCTGGTAGACATCAAAAATGCGGACGTCTTTCACTAATGGAGCACCTGCATGCAAGATGGTTTCCGCAATTTCACCCGCTGCAGACTGTTCCTCTACTACCAATGCAATATCCCTGCTGATGGAAGGGTATTTAGGTATAGCCTGAAATGCCTCTTCTTTTTGATAATGAGCGAATAACTCTTCTGCATTTAAATCAAATACATAGGTGTCCTTCAAATCCAGGTCGTTTTGCAGCTTGGGATGGACTTGACCAATAAAGCCGATTACCTTTTCACCAAGATAAACTTCAGCTGTGCGTCCCGGATGCATATCCGGGAGTTTAGCCTGTTTGTAAGTCAGCTTAAGGTCAAGCAAATCAGCCATCCCTTCTACTAACCCTTTGACAACAAAGAAATCTACGGCTTTTTTTTCTTGCTGCCATGGGTGTACAAGCCAATTACCAGTAAGGGCTCCTGATAACCGCAGCTGCTCTTTTGGCTGCACGGTCACCTGTTCTTCTTCACTGATAAATACAGTCCCTAGTTCATAATAAGCAAGGTCGGTTTGTTTTCTTGCCACATTATAAGATAAGGAAGCAAGTAATTCCGGTAATATGCTCAGCCGAAGATGACTATGCTCTTCGCTCATTGGCATCGCTAAGGAAACAGGGGCTGCCGCTTGTTTCTTAACCTCACGACTGACCAGTTGACTTACTCGCTCAGCATTTGTTAACGAGTAAGTGATTGTTTCATCCAGCCCTGCACCCTGAAGGTAGTTTTTTACTTTTCGTTTCAATTGCTGGTGTAATGTAAGTCCACCCGCCTGAGACGCACCACCCGGCAACGTATACGGAAGATTAGCATAACCATAGATTCTTGCTACTTCTTCCAGCATGTCTTCAAAAAGTTCCACGTCCCCTCTGCGAGTTGGAACTGTTACCGTAAACATTTCTCCCTTCTGCTCATAACCGAACTGAAGACGGCGGAGAATATCGGCAATTTCCTCATCAGGTATAGAGGTACCCAATCGCTCATTGATATGAGAAGAAGTAATTACTACCTTTTTAGGTTCCCTGGCCAATTGATCGAATTCTACAACGCCATCTAACACTTTTCCGTTCGCATATTTTTCCAGCAATTCGCACGCTTTCATCCCGGCACGAACAACCCGGTTCGGGTCCACGCCTTTTTCAAAACGCGTACTGGCTTCACTTCGGAGTCCGTGGTCTTTAGAGGCGGTACGTACGGCTACTGGCTGGAAGTATGCTGCTTCTAATAAAATATTAGATGTACCCTCGTGTACTTCGGAATCAGCACCACCCATGACACCGGCAATCGCTGTCGGCTGCTTGCCATTAGTAATCACCAGATGGTCCGGTTTTAAGTTGCGCTTTTGCTCATCCAGAGTGGTGATCGTTTCATCTTCCTTCGCTCGTCTCACGACCACTTCGTCTGTTCCGAAACGATCCAAATCAAACGCATGGAGTGGCTGGCCATATTCCAGCAATACGTAGTTCGTGATATCAACCACGTTATTAATTGGGCGCACCCCTGCGGCAATCAAACGATTCCGCATCCATAATGGTGATGGCCCTATTTTGACATCCTTGACTATAAATGCTCCATAATAAGGATTCAAATCGGGATCTTCCACATGGACAGAGATATAGTCAGATGCTTTTTCCTGCACAGGATGAAGGATTTCCTCCTGAGGGGTGAACGGCTGATCTAATATCGCCGCCACTTCATAAGCGACTCCAAGCATGCTCAAGCAATCAGCACGATTAGGTGTCAGACCCAATTCAATAATGATATCATCCAAGTTCAACAGTTCGATCGCATTCTCTCCGACTTCCACTTCATCCTGGAAAACAAAAATTCCGTCGACAAACTCTTTTGGTACGTCTTTTTCATCTACTCCAAGCTCCTGAAGAGAGCAAATCATTCCATTGGACTCTACTCCCCTCAGCTTCGCTTTTTTAATTTTGAAATTCCCAGGTAACACAGCACCCGGTTTTGCCACTGCGACTTTTTGATCGGCAGCAATATTCGGTGCTCCACATATAATCTGCAGCGTTTCTTCCCCTACATCGACCTGACATAAATTGAGCTTATCTGCATTTGGATGCTGTTCACAGGAAAGTACATGGCCGACCACCACATCATTCAGCTTCTCCGCTATCGGTTCGACACTTTCTACTTCTATGCCTGTTTTCGTAATCAGCTCAGCTAATTCTTCCGGTGTCTGATCTTCAATATCCACATATTGTTTCAACCAATTCAAAGATACTAGCATTGTTTGGACTCTCCCTTACACTTTATGGTATTGTTTCAAGAATCGAATATCGTTTGTATAGAAATGACGGATATCATCGACACCATATTTCAACATAGCAATACGCTCCGGCCCCATGCCAAAAGCAAACCCTGAGTAGACTTCCGGGTCATACCCTGCCATCTCCAACACATTTGGATGTACCATCCCTGCGCCTAAGATCTCAATCCAGCCAGTGCCTTTACATACCGAGCAGCCTTCCCCGCCACACATTTTACACGAAATATCCATTTCTACCGATGGCTCCGTAAACGGGAAAAAGCTTGGTCGAAGGCGTATATCTCGTTCTGAACCAAACATCTGCTTAGCAAAAGCATTAAGAACGCCTTTCAAATCGCTCATCTTAATATTTTCATCCACCACAAGCCCCTCTACCTGAGTGAATTGATGGGAATGGGTGGCGTCATCCGTATCACGGCGATAAACTTTACCAGGACATATCATTCGTACCGCTTCGTGCCCGTCTTTCTGCTTCATCGTCCGAGCCTGAACAGGTGAGGTGTGGGTACGTAAAAGCAGTTCTTCTGTAATATAAAAAGAATCCTGCATATCCCTGGCCGGATGTCCTTTAGGAAGGTTGAGAGCTTCAAAATTAAAATAATCTGTTTCGACTTCCGGTCCCTCTTTGATTTCAAATCCCATCCCAATGAATAAATCTTCAATTTCCTCGATAATGCTCGTCAGTAGATGTGGTCCTCCCACATGTACAGGACGGCCTGGCAAGGTGACATCAATACTCTCTTCTTCCAGTTGCTTTTCCAATGCTTCTTCTTCTAATTTATCTTGCTTCGTTTGAATAGCACTGGCAATGCTTTCTCTTACATCGTTTGCCAATTGGCCGATTACTGGACGTTCTTCTTTGGACAATTTGCCCATACCCCGAAGCACTTCTGTAATTGGCCCTTTTTTTCCTAAATAAGCTACTCGAATATCTTGCAAAGCTTTTAAATCCTCTGCGTACTTCACTTTCTCTAATGCTTCTGATTGCAATTCCTGCAAACGATCTTTCATTTCGATACTCCTCCTTTTTTACATTAGAAAACCCTGCATATCGCAATGCCTTTATGGCAAAATCCTAAGTGTTTCTTCTACTTAAATTCGTTAGTAAAATTGACCTTTCAAACATGTAACAACCTGACGATCACTATGTTCCTGTAACGAATGAATCCTTTACTTTTTTCAACAGGAGTTAAGCAACATAAAAAAGTCTCCTCCCTGGTAAAGGGACGAGACTATATGGCCGTTTCGCGGTACCACCCTTGTTGACATACGTATGGTATGCCCACTTCATTACGGATAACGGATTGACATCCGGGACATCTTTTAATCAGATGCCAGCTCCAGAGTGAAAGTTCAATAATCACCACGATAGAAGTGCTTGCAGTCTGTGGCACTTCTTCCCTGTATCGATGTTATGATTATCTACTGGCTCCTTCAATGCTATTCGCTCTATAACTATTCATTTATTATAGAAAATCATGGGCTTTCTTGCAAGCCTATATTTTCATATGGTACATGAGTATCCCGGCAGCTACTGCCACATTCAAGGATTCTGCCTGTCCATATATCGGAATATAGACTTTTTCATCAGCAAGCCCTAACAAATCTTCCTGGATCCCTGCCCCTTCATTTCCGACAATAAGCGCACCTTTATCAGCTATGCTTATCTTCTGGTAGGGTTGAGCATCTTCCAGGGCAGAAGCCCAAACAGTTATTCCCTGTTGCTGCAGTTGAGGGACCCATTCTTTGAGGTCACCAGAAAACAGTGGCAGGTGGAATAGGGAACCTTGGGTAGCTCTGATGACCTTATCATTATAAGGATCGACAGAACCTTTACCGATTATAACCCCATTAAAACCAGCGGCATCAGCGGTTCTTATCAAGGTGCCAAGATTTCCTGGATCCTGGACAGCATCAATTAGCAGGACATGGCGGAAAGCTTCAGGACTAAATTGCTTCATTTCTACAACCGCTGCTATTCCCTGGGGTGTTTCCGTATCCGCCAGTGCCGCGAAAACCTCCTTCGAAACCTGCGTGATTCGTTCATGGACCGTCCAATGGGGAGCTTCCATATTTTCCTGCACGATCACTTCCTGGATTGCCCAATCACTTTTCACAGCTTCTTCAACTAAATGAAAACCCTCTACCAGGAAAGTTTGGGACTTTTCTCTTTCACGCCTTTTTTTTAATTTAATCCATTGTTTGACACGTGTATTTTGTAAGGATGTCAGCATTTTTTTACCTCTTTTTCTTAGCTTCTTTGCTTATCATACATATTATTGGGAAGGAAGGTCAAACTAACCAAAGAAAAAGTTAAAAAGGAGTGTCAGTCATGGATTTAAACTTAAGGGAAGCCATACTTTCTAATATCGCTGGAAATAATAGGGAGCAATTGGAAGCTACCATTGTAGATGCTATCCAAAAAGGGGAAGAAAAGATGCTTCCTGGTCTTGGAGTTTTATTTGAACTTATCTGGCAGGAATCAAGCGAAAGTGAAAAAGAAGAAATGCTTGAAGCATTAGAACAAAGTGTGAACCAGCAATAAATTTATACAAAAACCTGGCTAATCACTAAGTTAAGCTTTTTTAAAGGACAAGAAAAGAGCTCTGCCCCTGCAATAGGGACAGAGCTCTTTCTATTAATTGAACGTAATTTCTTTCACGGTATCTGCATCGAGTTTCTTGATGACTTCTACGATTAATTTGACTGCATTCTCAAAGTCATCACGGTGAAGCATGGCTGCATGAGAATGGATATAACGGGTCGCAATGGTAATAGACAATGCAGGCACCCCGTTAGCAGTCAAATGAATAGCACCGGAATCTGTCCCCCCGCCAGCAATGGCATCAAACTGATAAGGAATTTCTTTTTCATCAGCAGTATCTGTTACTAGATCGCGAAGCCCTTTGTGGGAAACCATGGAGGCATCATAAAGAATAATCTGAGGCCCTTCTCCCATTTTACTGGAGGCATCCTTATCTGATACGCCTGGGGTGTCTCCAGCAATACCGACATCTACACCAAATGCTATATCAGGATTGATAGCATGAGCAGAAGTACGGGCACCACGTAAGCCGACCTCTTCCTGTACGGTCCCAACACCATAAACGGTATTTGGATGTTTTTCGTTTTTCAGTTGCTTTAATACCTCAATCGCAATCGCACAACCGATCCGGTTGTCCCAAGCTTTAGCAAGCAGCATTTTTTCATTTTTCATCTGGGTGAACTCAAAGTAAGGTGCAACAGAATCCCCTGGGCGCACACCAAATTCCTTTGCTTCGTCTTTACTGGAAGCACCAATATCGATGAACATATCTTTGATTTCCACCGGCTTCTTGCGAGCTTCCGGAGGCAGGATGTGAGGTGGTTTAGATCCGATCACTCCGGTAACCGTGCCTTCTCGTGTGACGATCGTTACTCGCTGAGCCAGCATAACCTGGCTCCACCAGCCGCCAACAGTTTGAAAATAAACAAAACCATTATCGTCTATTCGGGTTACCATGAAGCCGACTTCATCCAAATGACCGGCTACCATTACTTTTGGACCGTTTGTATCCCCAGATTTCTTTGCGATCAAGCTGCCTAAATTATCCGTATATACCTCATCCGCATAAGGTGTAATGTATTTCTTCATTACATCTCTTGCTTCTTTTTCATGACCGGGAATGGACTTGGCATCGGTCAAATCCTTCAGCATGGTCAGTGTTTCATCTGTTTTTGCCATATGTAATTGCCCCCTCTATAAAGTTTGACTATTTTATTATAGCGTTTTTATTCAAAATTAACAAAAAATAAAAAAAACGCTTTCAGTACCCTTTATCCTGCCTTTGATGATTTTGCTGATTCTTTTCATGGTATGCCGTTTTAATTTTCATTTCAGTGAACCCTAGAGCCGCTCCCAGGGATAAAAAGCTGGAGAACATCTCCTGATAGTGTTCTTTTACCGGACTAGCTTTAAATTTTAAGATCTTCTCATAGACCTGGTGAAATCTTTTAGTTACTTCAACCCCGGTGTTACTCGGCTTGTCCGCGTAACGGAAACCTTTTTCTAATCCAAGGGAAAGAATGAAATGGAGGCCATCTACGTATTCCTCCAGGATAACATCTTCAGAACTCGGGGGTTTTTGACTCCAGAACTTGAAAGATCTTGTTTCATTCGCCAGTTCACCCAGCTCTACCAGAAGGGCTAGCACCTTGTCCTCAAACAAATCAGCTTCTTCCAGTTGATTGTTTTCCTCAATATAGCGATCCAAACGTAATTGTGTCTCAAACAACTCTTCCCAATTCATACTAAATTCATCCTTTATTTAAATTTGTACAATTAAATGTAACATTTCATGAAACTTTTGGGTATCTGTATTCGTAAACCAAGTAATCAATTCCTAACTCAGGAGGAAGTCCTTATGATTGTCATTCTATTTCGACTGCTAATATTGCTTGCAATCATATTCATTTTTTACACCTTCTACTCTTATATTAAGAGCCCGGGAAGGAAGCTTAAACTTGCTAAAGAAAGTAAAACGTTCTACTTTTATGATGATCCTGATAATAGCAAACAAAACTTCCTGATAACCTATAAAGGCGTCCTGTTTGAGGGAGAAAAATATTTAGGTACAACAGAAAGTGCTTTTGAGGTCGTCAATATCAATGTTTCGACCAGGCAGCCAGAACAATTGATGGGTATTGAACGGGACGATATTTATTTTCTTGAAAAAGAAATACTAATTCGGTATCCATATGCCACTATCGAATGGAAGTACCCACTCAATCGTCTTTTCATTCATTCTCCAAAAAAGGAAAGCGACCATCCTTCTTAGGATGATCGCTTTCTTTAGTTTATCCATTCGGCTGAAAGAATTCATTCAATGTTAATGAGTATTGTTTTTTGCGGATTAAGTAAGTTAAACCTGCCAGTAAAAAAAGGAAAATAACCATTAACGGGAAGGATATTCTGGTAAGCCATTGACCCACGGTTGTGTAAACAAAGGCAAGGGGAATATTTGATAAGAAGGAGGCCTTTATATAATCTTTAAAGTCGACACAGATTTCAATCAAACAGAGGGATAACAGATGAAAATGAATGAATGGCACTAAACGCAAGACGGCTACCTGACTTACTGTTAATGTGTTCTGTTTTTTTATCACTTTACTTTTCAGCCGCTGCAATCGCTTCAAAAGGCTAGGTACGTTTTGGATAAGCTGATAAAAGACGGTGCTGGATAAAGTAATACCAACTACAGAATACACAGTACCTGCGACGGCACCGAACAATATTCCTCCGGAAATGCAAATCAAGACTACGGGCAAAAAAAGCAATGGGCGAAGCAAATGGAATAATATAAATAAGATCGGGGCGTACCAGCCACTCACCTGCATGAGTTCTATAAATCCAAGCGCAAACTGTTCCATGTATATCCCCCCTATCCTATACTATGACAAGATTAGGGCGTATATAACTTCAGGACAAGGTATCCGACAAGGATTGCCTGCAGCAATACTAAAAAAGGAAAACCATACAGGAAAGAAGGATGCTTAGTTTTGTGTCGAAAATGACGCATCCCCAAACTTCCTCCCAACGCTCCCCCTAATATAGCAAACCCCCATAGTTGCTTTTCCGGTATTCGCTGCTTTCGTTTTCGTGCTCGACTTTTATCGACACCCATCAAACTATATAGGATCCCATTGATGGCAGTCAAATAAATAAGAAAATATGTAAAAACATCCACTAACTCTCCCCACTCCTTCTGTTCGATAATGAAAAAGGCCATTTCCGGCGTACGGAAATGGCCTCAGACATAACTTATTTTAGTGCTGATTTTGCTTTTTCAGCAAGGCTTGCAAAACCTTTTTCATCAGTAACAGCAAGATCAGCAAGAATCTTACGGTTTACTTCGATTCCTGCAAGCTTAAGGCCGTGCATCATACGGCTGTATGAAATGTCGTTCATACGAGCTGCAGCATTGATACGAGCGATCCATAGCTTACGGAAGTCGCGCTTTTTCTGACGACGGTCACGGTAAGCATATTGACCTGACTTCATCACTTGCTGTTTTGCAGTTTTGAATAATGCATGTTTTGAACCATAATAACCTTTTGCTAATTTAAGGACACGTTTACGACGTTGGCGTGTCACTGTTCCACCTTTTACACGTGGCATGATAAATCCCTCCTATTTTGGATCATATATCTTAGTTGTCTTATTTTTTTGGCAGCATTTGAGCGATACGCTTCAAGTCGCCCTTAGATACAAGGGTGGCTTTACGCAATTTACGCTTCTGTTTTGTAGACTTGTTCGCGAACAAGTGGCTTGTGAACGCATGAGAGCGTTTCACCTTTCCACTACCTGTCTTTTTAAATCGTTTTTGAGAACCTTTATGGGTTTTCATTTTTGGCATGAGTAGTTCCTCCTTCTGCTTAGTTCAATCTGTGCTTACTTTTCAGCCAATGGCGCCAGCATCAAGAACATGCTGCGGCCTTCCATCTTCGGCTTCGTCTCAACTTGTGCAACGTCCTTGCACTCTTCCGCCATACGCTCAAGAACTTTTTGCCCAAGTTCTTTATGCGTAATTGCACGTCCACGGAAACGGACAGAAGCTTTCACTTTATCGCCTTTTTCGAGGAATTTACGAGCATTGCGCAGTTTTGTATTGAAGTCATGCTCTTCAATTCCAGGGCTTAAGCGGACTTCTTTCACCTTGATGGTAGTCTGCTTTTTACGAGCTTCTTTTTCTTTCTTCTGCTGTTCGAAACGGTATTTACCGTAATCCATGATGCGGCAGACCGGTGGTTTTGCGTTTGGAGCTACCAATACTAAGTCAAGATTGGCGTTTTGAGCGATCTCAAGTGCTTCTTGACGAGATTTAACTCCTAATTGGTCACCGTTGTTATCAATGAGACGTACTTCACGTGCTCTGATTTTCTCATTAACGTTCATGTTATCTTTGCTAATAACCAGCCACCTCCAAATAATTTTAGGAAAATATAAAGATCTGTCATCGACAAGTGATTTTAAAGCAATAAAAAAAGTGTCGGCACATCACAATGCACCCACACGTATCCCATTCGACTTCAAAAGGATTAGTGACCTGCCAACTGCTTGATGCGTCGATCAGGTGAGAAGCGGGTGCTTCTACTTGTCTCAGATCCGTTCTTTTATTGTTCACCTAAAATATAATATCACGGTATGGTGAACATGTCAAACATCCACCAATTAACCATCAGACTGACTATATAAGAATATCGAAAACCATCCCAGAAATCAACAATATAATAAAAAAAGTACGAGCATGAAACTATTTTATGTTCCACACCCGTACCAGTTTTGTAATTATAACCGATTACTTTTTAGTCAGGATTTTCTGCTCGATTTCGTTTGTGATTTCTGACTTGAATATATCCAATGGCTTAGTCTCAGAATTCTTTTCTCCATAACGACGGACATTAACAGAATTGTGTTCGATTTCTTTATCTCCGATAACAAGTGCGAATGGTACTTTTTGGATTTGGGCTTCGCGGATTTTATAACCGATTTTTTCGTCACGTTCGTCCACTTCGACTCGAATGCCCGCTTCACGCAGTTCATCTTCAAGCTTCTTAGCATGATCCAAGTGAGCATCTGCTGATACTGGAATAATTTTTGCCTGGACAGGAGCAAGCCAAGTAGGGAACGCGCCCTTATACTCTTCAATCAGAAATGCGACAAAACGTTCCATAGTCGATACGACACCGCGGTGAATAACAACTGGGCGGTGGTCTTTACCATCTTCACCAACATAAGTCAGATCAAACCGCTCTGGCAAGTGGAAGTCCAACTGTACAGTAGAGAGTGTTTCATCTTTTCCAAGTGCTGTTTTGACTTGGACATCAAGTTTCGGGCCATAGAATGCAGCTTCTCCTTCTGCCTCTACATACTCTACCCCAAGATCTTCCATAGTCTCCTTCAACATGGCCTGGGCTTTGTTCCACATTTCATCATTGTCGACATATTTCTCTTTATCCTCCGGGTCACGGTAAGACAAACGGAAATAATAATCAGTGATACCAAAGTCTTCATAAACGGCCTGAACGAGTCGGACAACCCGTATGAATTCGTCTTTCAACTGGTCTGGGCGACTGAAGATATGAGCATCATTTAAAGTCATCGCACGGACTCTCTGTAAACCGGCTAATGCACCGGACATTTCATGGCGATGCATAGTTCCTAATTCTGCGATGCGAACAGGCAGGTTACGATAGCTGTGCAATTGATTTTTATATACCATCATATGATGGGGACAGTTCATCGGGCGAAGTACCAGGTCTTCGTTATCCATTTCCATGACCGGAAACATATCATCTTTATAATGATCCCAGTGCCCGCTTGTTTTATATAAATCGACACTCCCTAATACCGGAGTATAGACATGGTCATAACCAAGACGTTCCTCTAAATCAACAATATAACGTTCAATGGTACGGCGAATAGTTGCTCCTTTCGGCAGCCATAACGGCAGCCCTTGGCCGACTTTTTGATTGACAGTAAAAATCTCCAGTTCTTTACCCAGTTTACGGTGGTCGCGTTCCTTCGCTTCCTGAAGAAGACGAAGGTACTCATCCAGTTGCCCTTGTTTTTCAAAAGCCGTACCATAAATACGCTGCAGCATTTTATTGTTGCTGTCACCACGCCAGTAGGCCCCTGAAATGCTGAGTAGTTTGAAGATCTTGATTTTGCTTGTCTGCGGCACGTGTACACCACGGCACAGATCGAAAAATTCTCCTTGTTTATAAATTGTAATCGGTTGACCTTCAGGAATATCCTCGATCAGTTCAATCTTAAGATCATCCCCGATATCCCGATACATTTCTTTCGCTTTTTCCCGGCTCACTTCTAACCGTTCGATTTCCAGGTTTTCATTGACTATCTTTTTCATTTCCTTTTCGATTTTAGGAAGGTCTTCCGGCGTCAAGGATTCTTCCATATCGATATCATAGTAAAAGCCACTTTCAATAACAGGTCCGACCCCCAGTTTTACATTCCCGTATAACCGTTTTAAGGCCTGGGCCATGAGATGAGCTGTAGAGTGCCGAAGAACCTCCAGCCCTTCCGGGTTTTTATATGTGATGATTTCGACAGCTCCATCCTGTTCTATTGGCCTGCGTAAATCATACATCTCCCCATTAAGCTTAATGGCAAGTGCTTGTTTCTTCAGGCCGGGCGAAATATCTCCTGCTATATCTTCCCCTGTCGTTCCTTTAGAAAAACCTTTGACATTGCCGTCCGGGAAAGTGATTTGAATTTGTTCAGACATGACCTTTCACTCCTATCTTTTTTGTATAAATAAAAAACGCCCATCCCTCTGCCCAATTGGCAAAGGGACGAGCGTTGACTCGCGGTTCCACCCTAATTCCCGCAAAATTTATGCGGCTCATTGACATCTTTAACGCAGACCATACGCTTTCTGCTACTGCACTGTTCACAGAAAGGGTTCAGAGGTGGTGAACAGAAGCTCGTATGCAGGAAGCTTTCAGCCGGCGGCTTCCCTCTCTTTCGCATCGATGACTTTCGTCCGTGTCCTCATCGTTACCTTGATGTTATAGGATATGTACGTATTATAGCGATAGTGCCAAGAGAAATCAAGCCCATTTTTAATGGGCATGGGACGGGTGATGAAAAGGAAAAGCCTGAACCGGCTTACAAATTGCTTTTTCCTGGAAGATATTAATGATTGTTTGAATCTTCGGCTCAAAAGGGTCTCCGTAAAGGTAAATTTTCTTAGGTGCATAAACCAATGCAGCCATGATACTATAATCGTCATTTTCACCTGAAAATATACGTATCGGTTCTTTTTTTAGCAATGACTTAATCTCCATTTTAGATAAAAGACTACCGTCTTTTCTATAAAAATGAATTTGTTGTCGCTGAAGAAGATGCAGTTCGTCCACTTTTGAGTGCTTATCTTTCATATAATGACGTAAAGAATCCACCCACAATAAATACTCCTCTTCTCGCTTAAATTCATCGAGTGCCGCACCGATATAATTCAGCAATAGTGACCGTGCATGCTGAAAACAAAAAGGCATAATTTCATTGAAATTCACAACACTTTTCAATTGTATTCTTTTTCGAATAAAAGATTTGATGCTCTCCTCCAGCGATGGCAAGTTAACACCTAGCTTTTTACGTTGTTCACTATCATTCAGCCACTCACATATCTCAATAATCCGGTTGATTTCTTCTTCATCCTGATAATAGAATTTTTTCATGATTAGTTGTTTTTGCCATGATGGGAGTCGGTATTTGAAAACCACTTCTAATAATATATTAACTAATATATCTCTTTCCCTCTCTCCCCAATCACTTCCAAATAGAGAGACTTGATTTCCGCCTTTATCATCCCCCTTCCATTGGACTTCGAACTTTGCACCTTCCCGCATAATTGCATCACAAAATGTTATCGTCTCTTGCCTTGAAATGAAAAAGAAACGTATCATATCAGCCCCGTTCCCCCTAACAACAATCAATCTATTCTATCTATATGGACAAGGAGATGAAAAAATGCCCATACAGTTCGATAACTGTATAGGCATAGCGGAAAAGTTATTCAATTTCTACGATTATCACCATATAAAGGTATCACTTCACTGACCTGTTTAATCCGTTCAATGATCCGTGAAGCTTTGACACGTTCTACATCACCGCGATTCGAAGTCGTGAAAACTTCCTGAAGTTCCTTCATATTGTAATTGGAACTGAAAAATACAGGCAGCCGCTCCATCATCCTGTACTGAAGAATGGAGCCAAGTATTTCATCCCGGAACCAGGCCGATTGAGATTCTGCCCCTATATCATCCAGCATCAGTACAGGGACTGTTTTAAATGCCTGAATTTTTTCGTTCAAAGTATCATCTTTAATCGAGGATTTCATTTCTCTCACAAACTCCGGCATATAAATAATCATCGAAGGAATATTCTTTTCACTTAAACGATTGGCTACTGCACCTAAGAAATACGTTTTCCCTACACCGAATGGGCCATGAAAATACAACCCTTTCTTCGGGAGTTCGTCATTTATTCCTTCCAGGTAACTAATCATGCGGGCAATAGCATCTGCTCGATCATCATCTGATAAATCAATACGATCTAAACTGGCTTCCAGAATTTCTTTTGGCATATAAAGACTTTTCACTAAAGATTCCTGTTTCTGCTGCTGTTCCTGCCTTACTTTCCTGGGACATTTATCATAGGAAAGGTGGAGCTGCTTTCCCTCTACCGTGAGGTGCGGAGTATGACCTGGAAGAATATTGATACAACCCTCTAAAGAAGGGCACTGCTCACATTTTTTAGATTGGCTCTCGTATTCATAAAGCTTCATCAGCTGCTTTTCCAATGCTTGCTCATTCAATTCGGGATATTTACGAAGTAAGGATTGCACATTTGGAGATGCCAACAGTTCCTGTTTAATCTTAGTAAAATGCCCCTGGAAGTTTTTATTTTCACGCATCCACCTTTTAAGAGAGGATTGTATCGGTTCCATTTTCCATCACACCCTGTTTTTCAATTTCCATTATTCGTTATCCGTTTGATTCGAGCAGCAATTTCTTCTTTGTTAATTTTGCTATTGCTCTTTTTCTCTTCCTGCTGCTGTTTGCCATCATTTTGGTTTTCTTTGAACCAATCGGGTATAATCTCTTTCGTTTGTTTCTTCCCTCTGCTTTTATTATTTTTTCCCCATTGCTGATACTTTTGATGTTCAGCTTTTGCCATTGTCATAGCCTGGCGTACAGTAGTAACATTTTTTCTTGCCCAATGGCTCGCAATTTTCTCTAAATATGCTTTAGATAATTTCATATCCGTTTTCAAGAGGACATAATGTACGAGGACATTCATGACACCTGGTGATAATCCCTGTTCCGTCATTACATCACGAATCAGCTTCAGATCTTGCTCAGAAGCTTTATTACCAGTGGACAAGTCCTCCAGAAGTTCTTTCGGTGATTTTCTTTCCAGCATCGAGATGAATTGTTCTTCTTTTGAAGTCTTTACATCGTCTGCTTGTTTGTCTGTCCATTTATCCCTGGTTTCTACCGTTTTCATGGAAGTGACTTTCCCTTTTTTCGGCGACAGATCATGGCAAGCCTCTTTCAACTCGGCCACGTTCAGTTGATTCTCTTCATTCAAAGCCCATCCGATCGCTTTTTCTAAATCCTGGGAGGACAAATCATATAACGAAGCAAGCTGCATCATGATTCGTTTATAACGGACATTCAAAATTTTTTCAGCTGGATACATTTTTTCTTTTAATGATTGATATATCCAGTTGAAATCGATGCGGTCATCCTGCAAAAGAGGACCGTTTGCTTGCTGCAACGTGACCAGGGTCGAATCTTTTTCCGCCATTCTTGCAGTAAATGCAGGTCCAGATGTCTGGTAGTCATGAAATATTTCATCGAACGACGCCGTTATATTTTCACAGTCTGTTAGTGGATATTTCACTCTCATAAAACGGTTCCGCAGCTTGTTGTACTTATCTGCTCCCAATTCATGATTAAGTAATAAAGAGAGCATATCATCATAAAAGAATTGTTCCGGTGAAAATGGTGGCTGTAAATTATAAATATAGCAGGCGCGCGACTCTTCCTCCGTAGAAAGGGTCTGCATCAAACCAATAGCTTCCAATTTTCTACGGGCATTATATATTCGGTCAAGGGGCATCGCTAAATAATTCATCAATGTATGATGCGAATGGACTTCAGGTTCCGCTGCTAAATCATATTCACTTAACAGCGTCTGATAAAGCGTGACTGCTTCTACACCAATGATCGGCTGGTATAAGTGAGACAATGCATTCCCATAGTCTCTTGGTACGCTTCCATTCAATTGCACACAATATCCGTCTACCGGCAATAGTTTACCAATCGATTGATTCATCATCTCCACCCCCAATAACCGAAATAAAAAGAAAAAAGAGCCCGGCTTAGCTTCCCGGACATCAGTCTTCCCGTTTAATTAAATCTTTTAATTCATCCAGAAAAACATTAATATCTTTAAATTGACGATAAACGGATGCAAAACGTACATAAGCGACGTCATCCACTTTAGCCAGCCGTTCCATCACCATTTCTCCGATATCTTCACTCATTACTTCTGAATTACCCTGATTCCTTAATTCCTTTTCCACTTCTAAAGCAATTGTCTCTATTTCTTCTAAAGCGACGGGTCTTTTTTCACAAGCCTTAATCAGACCTCGCATCAACTTTTCACGACTGAATTCCTCTCTTGTCCCTTCTTTTTTCACGACAATAAGAGGCACTTCTTCAATCCGCTCAAAAGTGGTGAACCGGAATCCACACTGTTCGCATTCTCTACGTCTGCGAATCGCTCTGCCTTCCTCAATTGGTCGCGAATCCAGCACCTTGGTATTTTTAAATTGGCAATTTGGGCATCTCACTTACGATCATCTCCACCGCTATACAACAAGCATTTATTCTATTGATTCAATTTATTGGCCATCGAGGTTTCCAAGTAAGGCAATCGTTTCTTCAGCTTTTCATTTAACTGGATAATCAGATTCCTGCTGAAGCCAAAGTCTACAGGGCCGCCAGATTCGGTACTTACAGAGAAATCCACCGCTGTCCGGAACGGCTTGACCATTACGATACTGGCAACAATAAAAGCTTTCTTCTTCCCTTTGTAATTGACGCTGACTTCTCCATGTTCCTCTGAAGTAGAAAGGATACTATATTCTCCTCCCTCAAAAACTTCCAGTACAGCCTGTAATGCTTTATCTTTAGTCGTCTTATAGTAATGGGTCTGTAACGCCTCGTCCTCATGATTTTCCCTTGTCTCTGAGTGACTCGTTAAATACTTTGAAATAAACTTTTTCATGCGTATCTCCTTCTCGATTTCCCTCTTCCGTGCTTATACTTATTTTATTTTAACATGTTTTTTAGTAAAGCATAAATGATGACAGCAAAAAATGTCGGATAATATGTAGAAACATGCCTATTGTTAAATGAACAACTATTCAAGTCCTTGTTGTTCTCTGCAACACCAAAAAAGCCACAGACGCAGGCGTCTAGTGGCTTTCCTATCTTTCTTTATAAAGCTTTTGTCTGTTGTACCTCTACAGGTCCCATTCCACGTGGGACCTCTACACTTTCATTTGTTTGTGCTTCTAATGCTTCTGATATATAATCAGCAGCAACATTCGGGTCTATTCTATCTCCGCATGTATATACGTCTATACTAGCATAGCCATGTTCAGGAAAGCTGTGGATAGTCAAGTGTGATTCAGAAATGATGACCACACCGCTGACTCCATGTGGGGCAAACTTGTGAAAAGCTACCTCCCTCACTTCAGCTCCTGCTCTAAGTGCAGCATCAACGAAAACTTTTTCAATATAGTTGATGTCGTTCAATTTATCCATATTGCAGTTCCATAATTCCGCAATAACATGTCTTCCCATTGTATCCATAATATGGTATCCCCCTTTTAACGGTTAAAGATCGACTTCCGAATACTACGGAAATAACTACCACGGGGGAAAGTTAGTCCAGAGAGGTCCTAACCCTTTGAGTAGCCATCTGATTGCAAGAATTCAGAAGTTCAAAGAAATTATATATGGTTTACCCTTGTTTTGCAAGTTAATTATTTAACATCATGGATAAACCTTGGAAATATTTCCTTTTCCATCTTAATGGGGGATAGTCCTGTTATTAAGAAACATGTGCTTCTTTCTTTTGCATCAGCTTGCTGCCAACGTGCTTTGCAAGGTCGACGACGCGGCAGGAATAGCCCCATTCATTGTCGTACCATGCCAATACTTTCACTTTTCTATCACTCATGACCATTGTTGACAGGCCATCAATGATAGAAGAGAATTCAGACGTCGTATAATCAATGGAAACCAGTGGTTCATCACTATATTGCAGGATGCCTTTCAAGCCATGATCTGCCGCCTGCTTAAATGTTTCATTGATTTGTTCTGCTGTAACATCCTGTTTCAAATCGACAACCAAATCAACAAGTGACACGTTAGGTGTCGGTACACGCAAAGCCATACCATGCAGCTTGCCATTCATATGAGGGAGTACTTCACCCAATGCTTTCGCTGCTCCTGTAGAGGTAGGGATAATCGATTGCGTACAGCCTCGAGCCCTGCGTAAATCTTTATGAGGGTTATCAACATTTTTCTGATCTCCTGTAAATGCGTGTACGGTAGTCATTAATCCATTTTCAATACCAAACTCATCATCGAGCACCTTTACGACAGGAGCAAGACAGTTGGTTGTACAAGACGCATTAGAGATCACGTCATGTTTTGCCGTGTCATATTCGTCCCCGTTTACGCCCATAACAATCGTGGCATCTACCTGTTTGCCTGGAGCAGTTATCACTACCTTTTTAGCACCGGCTTCCAGATGCAGACCAGCATCTTCTTTCGTTTTAAATTTTCCGGTGGCTTCAATTACTACATCAATATCCAGATGTTTCCACGGCAGTTCCCGAGGATCACGTGTAGAGCATAACTTTATTTCTTTTCCATCTATTTCCAAGCTATCATTAAGCGCTTTCACTTCTTTGCTAAAACGCCCGTGTACACTATCATATTTAATCATGTGAGCAAGTGTTTCGGCAGGATAGCTCGCATTTATGGCCACTACATCGAGAGTTTCCTCCATTATTGCTCTTCGTAGTACCATACGTCCAATTCTGCCTAGACCATTAATAGCGATGCGGGTTTTATTCATAATAAGAGCCTCCTATATATGATATACTTTTGACGGTTAATTTTCACAAATAGTATAACACATTGTAAGCATTCATGGTCAATAAAGTTCATGTTTTCTTTAAAAAAACGACGCCTAATAGCGTCGTTCCCTAAAAAATACCTATTAAATCATCCAATAACCTTCCACTTTCTAAGAATGGTAGTCAATTGCTGATATGATTCTTGTTTGCTTCCGTTATTATCAATGACCTCATCTGCCATTTCTGCTTTTTCTTTAACTGGAAGCTGGGCTTTTATTCTTTGCAAAGCCTCTTCTCTGCTGGAATCATCCCTTTCCACTAATCGATTGATCTGCACATCTTCATCTACATAAACCACTATGGTTTTGTCAACAAAATGAGTTAACTTACTTTCAAAAAGTAAAGGGATATCCAATACCACAGCAGGTACTTCCTGGTTACAATAATAGTCACGCTGCTCGATCATACGTTGGCGTACAGCCGGGTGGACAATACTGTTCAATACTTTTCTTTTCTCTTCATCCTGAAAGATGATCGATCCTAATTTTTTGCGGTCGATTGCACCATCTTCTCTTAGAATAGTTTCGCCAAATTCCGTGACGATTTCCTGATAGGCTTTTTCCCCAGGCTTTACAACTTCCCTGGATAATTTATCTGCATCAATTACAGGTATATTATAGTCATCAAACATTAATGAAACGGTACTTTTTCCACTGGCTATACTGCCTGTAAGCCCAATAACAAGTGTCACAGAATCCCTCCTTAAACTAACTTGAAGATCCCCAGAAGTATTAACATGATCCCGGGCACGACCACTGCCTTATCCACCCATTCACATTTGCTAAAGCGGTGCCCGAGCTTAAGCCCTGTGTATAATAAAAAGCTGGTCATAAAACCAATAGATAATGCGGTAATAAGTGAGGGGAGCTTCATGAATGCTGCACTTATACCCGCTCCTAATGTGTCTAACGATAAAGCCATAGCCAACAGAACTGCTTCCCAGCCTTTGATGGAACCCGAGTTATCCATATCCGCAAGCTCCGGGTCTTTTAATATATCAGAAGGCGAAGACCAGGTTGAAGGCTCTTTTTCTTCTCCTGATTCTTTGGAAGGCATGATTAATTGAATCAAAAACCATGCTCCAAGGCCAATCAGTATAAAGGCACCTAAATTTTCCCCTGCATGTTCAGGAAGGAAATCATTTAACATGTTGCCTGCCGTGATAGCTACATAAAATATCAGCGCTGATAACCCGGCAATCATCATCATCGGCAGGAAAGAAAGCCTTATTTTCTTCAGTCCATAAACGACTCCTAGTCCCAGGCTGTCCAGACTGACAGCCATGACGAGTAAAATCAAGGTTACATAGACTCCCATTATACGATCTCCTTCTGCAATCGGAATATGAGATAGTATATGGGGATCTATTCACAGTGTGTTACTGTTGACAATTACGACAGAAATGAGTGCCGCGGTTACTGACTCTGATTTTTTCAATCGGTTCTCCACACTGCTGGCAGGGCTCCTCTTCTTTTCCATAAACAAACAGACGTTGCTGAAACTTACCGATCTGTCCCTGACTGTTGACATAGGAGCGAATGGTAGTACCTCCCTGTTCAACCGCTTCCTGAAGCGTTTCTATTGCAGCACACCTGACCTTATCCACTTCCCCGGAAGTGAGGGTATTTGCTTTACGCTCTGGATGGATACCAGCCCGGAATAAGGTTTCATCGACATAGATATTTCCCAGGCCGGCCACAATACTTTGATCTAACAATACTGCTTTGATAGAACGTTGTGTCTTTTGCAATCTATTATAAAAATAATCAAGGGTAAAAGAGGAATCGAATGGATCTGGACCGAGCAGAGCGAGCGGTTTCTGATGTCTTTCTTCCCCTTTTTTAAATAGATGCATAGTCCCGAATTTACGGACATCGTTATAACGAAGCTCCGTACCGTCATCTAATTGAAAGATGACATGCGTATGTTTTTTTCGTGGTTCTGCTGCAGGATAAACACCATATTTCCCTTCCATTCGTAGGTGAGAGACCATGGCGATGTCATCAAATTCCACAATTAAGAATTTACCTTTACGATTGATTTCTCTAACTGTCTGACCCTTTAATTCCTGCCTGAAAGCTTCCGTCTCTAATGGAAGTTTGACGATATTCTCCCATAATACCGTCACATCAGTGATTTTTTTATTCAGTATTAATTGGCGCAAGGTCTGCCTCACTGTTTCTACCTCTGGTAATTCTGGCATACTTTACTTCCCCTTTATTATTTTGCGTCGTACCAGGTCGGCCCGTACGATGAATCAACTTTCAGTGGCACGTCTAACTCTACGGTGTTTTCCATCACATCTGGTACAATTTTCTTCAGCTGTTCAATTTCTTCTTCCGGAGCTTCCAGAATTAGTTCGTCATGGACTTGTAAAAGCAGGTTTGCTTCCAACTTCTCCTCATCAAGACGGTGATGCAAGTCGATCATCGCTTTTTTAATGATATCAGCTGCACTTCCCTGAATAGGTGTATTCATAGCTGTTCGTTCTGCTGCATTCCGGCGATTAAAGTTCCGGCTTGTTAAATCCGGTAAGAATCTTTTTCTATTCATGAATGTTGTGACAAAACCAGTTTGCTTGGCATTACGTACAGTTTCTTCCATATAAACTTTTACACCTGGATAACTTTCTAAATAGCGGTCAATAAATTCTTTAGCTTCTTTACGTGTAATACTAAGGCTTTGGGATAGACCATATTCACTAATTCCATATACAATCCCAAAGTTTACAGCTTTCGCATGCCTGCGCATTTCACCGGTAACCGCTTCTGCTTCTACTTTGAATACTTCCATCGCTGTCTGGGTATGAATATCCCGTCCTTCTTTAAAAGCAGCAATCAGCTTTTCGTCTTGAGCAATATGAGCAAGCACCCGAAGTTCAATCTGAGAATAATCACTTGCAAACATCACCCAGCCTGGTTTAGAAGGAATAAATGCCTGACGTATCTTCCGCCCTTCCTCCAAACGTATTGGTATATTTTGCAAATTTGGATCCGTCGAACTCAACCTCCCCGTCTGTGTCAGGGCCTGATTAAAGCGAGTATGGATTTTATGAGTATCATTATCGACAACTTTTAAAAGACCTTCAATGTATGTGGACTGCAATTTCCCCAACTGCCTGTAGATTAATATTTTAGGGATAATCTCATGCTTATCTTCTAACTGTTCTAACACATCCGCAGAGGTGGAATAGCCTGTCTTTGTTTTTTTAATAACTGGTAATCCTAATTTATCAAATAATATCGGGCCGAGCTGCTTTGGTGAATTCAAGTTGAATGTTTCACCTGCCAGATCATAAACCTGCTCTTCGATTTCTTTCAGGCGGGTGCGCAGTTCCTCCCCCATATCTTTCAAACGGTCCACATCCACCTGGACACCGAGGTGTTCCATCTCACCAAGTATCAAGGCGAGAGGCATTTCCAGATCATGATATAATTCTAACTGATGGTTATCTTTCAATTGTTCTTCAACTTTGTCTTTCAGTTTATAAAGCAAGGTAGCTTTTCTAGCCATATGCTCTGCTAACTTCTCGTCATCAGGCCGCTTGATTTTAGCTCCTCTTCCATAGACTTCTTCATCATATTGAACCGAAGTTTCTCCCATTCGGTGGGCAATAGATGGAATGTCATGGTTGTTTTCCGATGGATTAATCAAATAGGAAGCAAGCAGAAGATCAAAGTCCACTCCTTTTAAATGAATGCCTTTACGCAACAGTGCAACTACCGTTCTTTTTGCGTCAAATACCCATTTTCGCTTCTGAGCATTTTTAGCCCACTCACAAAAAACATCAGACTCGGCAGCGATATCTACCGGAATAAAATAGTTCTTATCTTTATTGACGATGGCAATACCTTCGATTTCAGCCTGGTGATAATTTTCGTGCAGCATCTCTACAAATATTGCTTCTGTACCAGTTAACACTTCATCAGTTAATTCTGTTACGTGTTCCACTTCTATTTCAGGAAGCTCTTCTGCTGCCTCTTCCGCTTGCTGATCGGAACCATCCACTCGCCCTAACAGCGATTGAAATCCCAGGTCTTTAAAAATATTGCTTACGTCCCGATTACTATACCCTTCATAGGTCAAATCTTCCAAACCGATGGTGACAGGTGAGTCTCTTTTGATCGTGACCAGCTGCTTACTCATAAAGGCATCATCTTTATGATTTTCCAGTTTTTCCTTCAGCTTACCTTTCACTTCCGTAATGTTCTCATAGAGGTTCTCCAATGTATCAAATTGCTTCAGTAATTTAACGGCGGTTTTTTCTCCAACTCCAGGTACCCCTGGAATGTTATCGG
Source organism: Thalassobacillus sp. B23F22_16 (assembly GCF_043496955.1). NCBI lineage: Bacteria > Bacillati > Bacillota > Bacilli > Caryophanales > Bacillaceae > Thalassobacillus > Thalassobacillus sp. B23F22_16. Next base: position 140,687 of record NZ_JBIEKD010000006.1, read on the forward strand.
AATTATCTCCCATCAATGCTTTCAAATCAATAACCTGATCCGGACGAATTCCCATTTTATCCGCAAGAAAAGCCGGATCATATTTTTCCACGTTTGAAATTCCTTTTCTCGTTAAAGTGACATCGATATGATCAGAAACCAGCTGAAGAAGGTCTTTATCCCCTGAAATTACATTGACGTCCCAGCCTTTTTTCTCGGCACTTTGGGACAACGTGCCGATAATGTCATCCGCTTCATATTGTTCCAGCTGATAATGCGGAATGCTGAACGCATCCAACAATTCCTTCAGTACAGGGAATTGTTCTGAAAGTTCAGGCGGGGTCTTTTGTCTGCCACCTTTATAATCCCCATATGTTTTATGACGGAATGTGGTCTTACCTGCATCAAACGCTACCAGAATGTGATCGGGTTGATCCTCTTCTAAAATCCTTAGAAGCATTGTAGTAAAACCATATACTGCGTTCGTATAAATACCTTTATCGTTATTTAACAATGGCAAGGCAAAAAATGCACGGTAAGCAATGCTATTTCCATCAATCAAGACTAACTTATCTGCCATGGTTCCACTCCTTCAAAACTTTATTCCGGGTCACAGACCAGGGTTGTATGTTTCTTTTCTCTGTCATTCGTTTTCTAAGTAAAATTACTGCACTATCTATTCTACCATGATTGAATGAGAGAAGAAAAAAGCCCTCCTCGGATAGAGCAATTTTGCTTCCTTTATATCTCTAATGACAATAAAAAAAGCAGCCGTGAATGGCTGCTTTAGAAAGAGAAACACCCTGGATGAAGGGGTCAATTAAAGCATAACAAACAAACTTAAAGGAAAAATTAAGCAATTGTTAATTTAGTGTAAACGTTTAGGCAAGGTAACATGGAAGGTAGTACCTTTCCCAGGCTCACTATCTACCTCAATTTTCCCTTCGTGAACTTCCAGGATGTGCTTTGCGATTGCCAGACCGAGGCCGGTTCCTCCAGAGTTTCTACTGCGTGCTTTGTCTACCCGGTAAAACCGCTCAAATATCCTCGGTATTTCTTCTTTCGGGATACCGATTCCAGTATCTGTAATCGATACACGCACCTTTTCTTCCAGCTGGCGAAGGATTACCGTAATTTCCCCATTTTGAGAGCTATAACTTACCGCATTTGTCAGCAAATTGAGGAAAAGTTGTTTTAATCTCGCCGAATCACCTTCTATCAAAGAATCTGGCTCCATCTCTTTTCGGATGCGAATAGCTTTCTTCTCCGCACTGGGTTCTATAATGGTAAGTAGATCCTGCAATAACTGATCCAGCCTGATATTTTCCAGGTTCAAATTAAATTCAGCTTTTTCAAGCTTTGACAGCTCAAGCAGATCCTTTATCAATGTTTGCAGCCTGGTACTTTCTTTATAAATAATATTAAGGAATTGATCGACTAGGGCTGGATCCTTCATAGCCCCGTCTAATAAAGTTTCTGAGAATCCACGTATAGAAGTGATCGGCGTTTTTAATTCATGAGAAACATTAGCAACAAAATCCTTCCTCATTTGCTCCAGGCGCTTCAACTCTGTAATATCATGGAAGACTAAAACTACTCCCTTCCACTTTCCACTTTCATTAAAAATAGGAGCACCTGTAATCTCCATATATTTTCGGTCGATGTTGATGGGTAAGACAAAAGTTTCTCTTACTGTCTTTTCTAACATGAACACCGATTGAATCGCTTCATGGATCGATGGATAAGGAATGGCATCATAATATAGTCTGCCCACGTATTCTTTCGGGCTTCCGGTAAAGCTTTTTAAGAAGGCACGATTCACCAGATGAATATACCCTTTTTCATCAATCATTAATAGGCCACTGCCCATGTTATTGATAACGGCTTCCAGTCTATTTTCCTGCATATCTTGCTCTGTGGTCATCTCTTGCAGGTTACGAGCAAGAATATTAATCGATTCGCTTAACTTTTTTGCTTCACCAAAATAACCTTCATAAGTCCTTGCTTTATAATTACCTTCTGCTAATTGGTGTGCTGTATCAGCAGCTGAGCGGATCGGTTTGATATATTTTTCAAATATCTTATAAACGATAATGGCAATAATCACTAAACCAAGCAGTATCGTAAAAGAAATCAGGAGCCATATATTCTTTGTGATATTTTCCAACGATGCGACAGGGGTAACGACAACCAGTGTACCTTTAACTTCGTTGGTATCCAGGGATACAGGATAATAATAATCATTTCTTACAAACTGTCCGGGTGCCCCGTCCATTTGCATAGCCGTCGCTGTTTCAATGGCTTCATTTTCATTTGTACTTTCTTTATGAATGATGGGCATAGTATTAATTTGAAGTTGATTATTTTCGCCGAAAAAAATAAAAGCAGAATTAATTTCCTGACTGAATTTCTCCAGCCCTTCGATGTCATAATGGTCATCCTCGACATAGCGTTCAAATGCCTCAGCATAATAATCACTTTCATTCTTGATTCTTTCCTCAAATAAAGTAACAAAATAACCATGGGTAAGCTGAGCTAGTATAACGCCTAATCCAAGCATGATGAGGAGGGCAAGAAGCGTATAAGTGATTAATGGGCGAGCATAAGCTCTCATTTATTTTGGCTCCTCCATTTTATACCCTAACCCACGTATGGTTTTAATGTAGACCGGTTTCTTAGTATCCGGTTCAATTTTCTCACGTAAGTGGCTGACATGAACATCCACGATTCTCGTGTCCCCAACAAAATCATAGTTCCAAACAGCGCTTAACAATTGATCTCGTGCTAAGACTTTTCCTTTATGCTTAGCAAGATATAATAGTAATTCAAACTCTTTCGGTGTAAAAATCAATTGCTTTCCATTGATAGTAGCTTCATATTGTTGCGGATAGATGACCAGGTCGGCTATCTCGATTGTATCTTTCTTCTCTTCCTGAACCGTACGATTGGTCCGTCTTAAAATTGCTTTTATTCTTGCTACCACTTCCCTTGGGCTAAAAGGTTTGGTCAAATAATCATCCGCTCCAAGTTCCAGTCCAAGGACTTTGTCGAATTCATCATCTTTGGCTGTCAGCATAAGAATAGGGGTATCCATCTTATTAATGCGGAGTTGTTTGCACACGTCCATTCCATCTAATTCTGGCAGCATAATGTCCAAAACAATCAAGTCATAATCATTCTCATCTGCTTTATGTAAGGCTTCAGAACCGTCATAGGCTACATCCGTATCATAACCTGCCTGTTCAATATTGTACTTCAACAAGGTCACGATAGATTCTTCATCATCTACAATTAATATTTTTTCTGCCATTTTAATCACCTCTCGAAGAAACTATCTTAATCATACAATGAACATCTGCGTTTGAACATAGTTGAAATTGATAGATGGCTGCGATTTTCGTCTCGTAAAAGTCTTCCCTATGGCTTAAATCCTATTCTTCTGAACCAATTAGAAAACTGGCAGGAAGGCTTCATAACAGCGTTCCTGCCAGTATTAACTAATTCATGTTCTATCAATAAAAATTCTCTAAAGATTTGGCAGTCATGGATTCCGGTTCGTAAGGAGGAGAAACTACAGCTACTCCTTTAATCACATCATCGCCATCCGAATCTTTTACTATGATTGATAAAGTTACAGAATGCTTTGCTGTATCCTTTTCCACAACTTCTAATCGGAAAGAGAGATCGGCATAATGATATACAGGTTTGGGAAAATCCATCTCCTGCCGCAAAATGTGACTTCCTGGACCTGGCAATTGCATGGAAATCAGAGAAGAAATCATTCCCTGCAGCATCACCGTCGGAGCTACCGGTCGCTTAAACGGTGTTTGGGATGCATAATCGTGCTGGATATAAAGCGGGTTTGCATCATCAGACAGTCCTAAATACATTAACAGATCCCGATCTTCAATCGATTTTTCTGTTGTATAATGGTCGCCAATCTTCAGTTCATTAATTTTTTTGCCGAGTTTGCGTTTTTTTCCTATCATTACATCGCCCCCTTCATTGTAAACGCTTTCTTTCTTTTTTTGATAAAAGGGATTCGAGGCACTGCCCCCGAATCCCCATTATTCATTCATATTTATTGTAAAATAGTTAGAACCTTTTTAACAGACTCTGCAGACTTATCTAACTGCTGTTTTTCTTCATCCGTCAAATCAAGTTCGATGATTTCTTCGATACCATTACCACCAAGAATGGTTGGTACACCGAGGTAAATGCCTTCATAGCCATACTCGCCTTCCAGGTAGGCAATCGATGGTATGACACGACGTTGATCCTTCAAAATAGCTTCTGCCATTTGGACTAAAGAAGCGGCTGGAGCATAATAGGCACTTCCGTTGCCAAGAAGGTTGACGATTTCACCGCCACCTTTACGGGTACGTTCTACGATTGCATCCAGGCGCTCTTTTGAAATGAGCTTTTCAAGTGGGATACCACCTGCGAAAGAGTAGCGGATTAATGGAACCATATCATCCCCATGTCCGCCTAGAACAAATCCGGTAATATCTTTAACAGACAGGTTCAATTCTTGAGCTACAAACGTACGGAAGCGCGCTGTATCAAGCACACCGGATTGACCGATGACGCGGTTTTTAGGGAAGCCTGCTTCCTGAAATACAGAGTAAGTCATTGCATCGACCGGGTTTGTCAATACAACAATCAGGCAGTCAGGTGAGTACTTAACGATTTCTTTCGTAATACTCTTCATTATTTTCGAGTTGGTGCTTACGAGGTCGTCCCGGCTCATACCAGGCTTACGAGCGATTCCGGCAGTGATTATCACTAAATCAGAGTCCTTCGTATCTTCATAGCTGGCGGTACCGATGATATTGGAATCAAACCCTTGCACCGGGCTTGCTTCAAGCATATCCAAAGCTTTCCCTTTTGTCGGGCCTTCCATATCAGGAATATCTACCAACACTACATCTCCCAGCTCTTTTTGAGCCAGCATCAGTGCTGTTGTAGCACCAGTGAAACCTCCACCGATTACTGAAATCTTTTTACGTGTGATTCCCATTTTAATCCCCTTCCCTGTCGTGTGGATTAGTCCATGTTTTTGATTAATGCATCACCGAATTCAGACGTCTTCACTTCTGTAGCGCCTTCCATCATGCGTGCGAAATCATACGTTACGGTTTTATTACCAATCGTTTTATCCATAGATTTGGTAATCAGGTTAGCTGCTTCTCTCCACTCCAGGTGTTCAAGCATCAATACACCAGAAAGAATGACAGATGAAGGGTTTACTTTGTCTTGACCAGCATATTTAGGTGCAGTACCGTGAGTTGCTTCAAAAATAGCGTGTCCAGTTTCCTGGTTGATGTTCGCACCTGGCGCAATACCGATTCCACCTACTTGAGCTGCAAGGGCATCAGAAATGTAATCCCCATTCAAGTTCATAGTAGCTACCACATCAAACTCTTTTGGACGAGTCAGAATTTGTTGCAGGAAGATGTCGGCAATGGCATCCTTCACAATGATTTTGCCAGCTTGTTCCGCTTCGTCCTGAGCTTTGTTCGCTGCATCCTTGCCATCTTTTTCTACGATTTCATCGTACTGGCGCCATGTGAATACTTTGTCACCGAATTCCTCTTCTGCAACTTCATATCCCCAGGCTTTAAATGCACCTTCGGTAAATTTCATGATATTGCCTTTGTGTACCAATGTGACATTTTTACGGCCTTCGTTCAATGCATACTCGATAGCTGCACGGACGATCCGTTTTGTCCCCTCTTCCGACACAGGTTTAACACCAATACCAGAAGTTTCCGGGAAACGGATATTATGTACACCCATTTCATTTTGAAGGAAGTCAATGACTTTCTTCGCTTCTGGTGTACCTTTCTGCCATTCGATACCAGCATAAATGTCTTCTGTATTCTCACGGAAAATAACCATGTCTGTATCTTCCGGATGTTTAACAGGAGACGGCACACCAGTGAACCAACGTACTGGGCGAAGACATGTGAATAAGTCAAGTTCCTGACGCAGAGCTACGTTCAAGGAACGGATACCGCCACCGATTGGTGTAGTCAATGGTCCTTTAATTGCAATTTTATAGTCACGGATAGTATCCAAGGTTTCAGATGGGAGCCACTCGCCAGTGTTGTCATACGCTTTCTGACCAGCAAGAACTTCCTTCCATTCGATACTCTTTTCACCGTTATAGGCTTTATCAACCGCTGCTTCAATTACTCGGCTCGCAGCTGCCCAAATATCTGGTCCGATTCCGTCACCTTCAATGAACGGGATCACCGGACGATCAGGTACATTTAGTACTCCATTTTCTACTGTAATTTTTTCAGCTTGTGTCAATCTCATTACCTCCTAATGTGTTGTTGGTATGTGGATTACATTCATTATCATACGATAAATAAACATGAATAAAAAGGATTTAGCGGATAATTACTCAGGTGATACCCTTTTCATTATCACGAACCCTTTTAGGACCGAACCACTGAATTATCTCAGCGTTGGTCAAGAGACTTATATGTCTGTCCTTTTGGTCCTACATATTCAGCACGCGGACGAATCAGACGGTTATTATCATATTGTTCAAGAATATGCGCTAACCATCCAGAAACACGGCTGACAGCGAAAATCGGCGTAAATAAATCATGATCCACTCCCAGACTGTGGTAAACAGACGCGGAATAGAAATCTACATTTGCCGGCAGTCCTTTTTCTTCTTTGATAAAGTCCTCAATCTTAATGGACATTTCATAATACTTGGAATGACCTGTCAGTTTTGTCAGTTCTTTTGACATTTCTTTCAGGAATTTAGCACGTGGATCACCTTTACGATAGACCCGGTGTCCCATTCCCATGATTTTTTCTTTATTTTCGAGCTTTTCCTTAATGTAAGGAACAGCATTATCCACTTCTCCAATTTCAGTAAGCATTTTCATGACACGCTCATTCGCACCGCCATGAAGTGGTCCTTTTAATGCGCCGATTGCCGCAGTAACACCTGAGTAGACATCAGACAATGTCGCGACGCAGACTCGTGCTGTAAATGTCGATGCATTCAATTCGTGGTCAGCGTGGAGGACAAGCGCTTTATTGAAAGCTTCCACTTCGATATCCTCCGGCTCTTTTCCATTCAGCATGTAAAGGAAATTAGTTGCAAAACTATATTCTTTTTTCGGACTGATAGGCTCTTGTCCTTTGCGAAGACGAGCAAATGCTGTAACGATCGCAGGAATTTTCGCCTGCAGGCGTACAGCCTTACGTTTATTTGCTTCTTCTTCCATCACGTCAGCCTCAGAATCATAAAGACCGAGCATAGATACAGCCGTACGAAGAGCTGCCATTGGGTGTACGGTTGATAGATCATAAGACTTCAAATGATCAATGACTTCCTGTGGAAGTTCCATATTGGAAGCAAGATCTTCTTTTAAAGATTTAAGTTCTTGTTCATTAGGTAACTTTTGATTCCATAATAAATAAATAACTTCCTCAAAACTGGAATTCTCGGCTAAATCATCGATGTCATAACCGACATATGTCAATTGATCATCGATGATGGAACTAATTGATGATTGCGTTGCAATAATACCTTCAAGACCTTTAGTTGCTGTCATACCCATTCTCTCCTTTATTTTTGATGACGCTTTCCAAATATACATTTATAAAAGAAAACGCTTTACCAACAAGCTGTTAATCTGAATAGGAAATCATCCCCACTGCAATTATAAAACATTCTAAAAAATATGTGAATTGAAACCGGTTAATTTGAATAGATTTTATCATTTTTTGTATTTAAATCGGTAAAAATTGGAGATGATTTCACTTTATCCAACATGATTATCTATGTATCATACTGAATCTTCATACAATTTTAAGATCCCTTTACTTCTAACAGAATGATGACCGCTATCATAATCGACTCGTCTTTACCTATGTAACGAGGGATAGGAGTATCATTCAGAAAATCGGGGATGGACATGAACCAATGACAGCCTCCATTTTTCCAGATAAACAGTAAGACTCTTATTATATCCTATCACATTAAAGAATAGGTATGGTAATAGACAAGCCAAAATCTTTGTTTATACACCCTATTGCAAAGAGAGGATACAAATATGGAAACACCCATGATTAATAAAATCTTTCGTTTCTTTGTCGTTTTGTTAGCTATTACTGCTGCTTTGATACTCGCCTATTATGCATTCCAATATGCCTACCCTTTCTTTTTCGCATTTCTCATTGCTTTATTCATCAATCCTGCAGTTAACTTTCTAGAAGAAAAACTTAACTTTCCCAGGGGTATTGCTGTAATTCTTTTAATATTAATATTCCTCGGGATATGTATCGGGATTTTAATTTTATTGGTTGTTGAAATCACTAATGGTACAGCTTATCTGGCAACAGTGGTGCCACAGCACTTCCAATCACTTATTACCTATATCCAGGATTTTATAACATCTACCATCATCCCGATATACCAACGTATCCTGACCCTCATTAGTACCCTGGGACCTTCCCAGCAGGAGGCAGTCATCGGAAACTTGCAACAAATTGGTGAAAATATAGCACAGCAGGGAGCTGAAATCATCCAATCTTTGCTTCAGAGTATTCCAATGATTATCAAAGAGCTTCCCAATTATTTCACCGTTTTAGTATTTTCGTTCCTAGGAACTTTTTTTATCAGCAAAGACTGGGATAAGATCTCATACAGGATTACTTCTATTATTCCATCTAAGGTAGTTACTTCTTTTGCTACAGTCCTAAAGGGGTTAAAGCAGGCGTTGGCAGGTTTTATGAAAGCTCAGGCAATCCTGACTTCGATTACTGCAGGTACTGTTCTATGCGGTTTACTTATCTTGCGAGTTGACCACGCCGTGACAATTGCTGTGATTACAGGGGCGGTCGACCTGATGCCATATGTGGGGAGTGGAATGATTTTCATTCCTTGGATCATATACATGTTCCTGACTGGTAATTATTCTCTTACTATCGGTCTCACGATTCTTTATATGTTAGTAATTATTCAGCGTCAAATGCTGGAACCGAAATTACTATCCACTAATATCGGGCTTGATCCATTAGCTACTCTCATCTCTTTATTTATCGGATTTCAATTATTCGGTTTTTTAGGCTTGATTATTGGTCCGGTCGCGCTTGTCATATTGAACACTTTGCACCAGGCGGGTGTTTTTCACGAAATTTGGAGATTCATTAACGAACCAAAAAATACGGCTTAATTTTATTCCGTACATTAAAGCTTGCGTGGTACGTAAGTAGTTGATGAGCAAAAAGCTGTCCCCTGAAGCCCGTTTCAGACTTAGGGAACAGCCTATATATAAAGGAACAAAGCCCCTTTGTTACCTATATTATTGATTCTATCTTTGTTAATCACTTCGGATAAATAGTAATCGTTCCACGATCCATCATTTTTCGTGTCCATTTACGTATTAAACGCTTAATTGGAGCTCGTGTAGGTGGCAGGAGTAAAAGAAAACCAATTGCATCTGTGATGAAGCCGGGAGTCAGAAGCACCGCACCGCCGACTAAAATACAAGCCCCATCCAGAAGTGCATCCTGAGGTACACGGCCGCTTGCTACCGATTGTCTGAAATTGTATATAGTTTCTAAGCCCTGCTGCTTAGCAAGCCAGGCACCAACTATTCCAGTAAGAATGATCAACAAGACCACCCATAAAGGTCCAATCCAATTACCAGCCCAGACAAGTAAACCAATTTCCAGAGCAGGTACTACTAATATAAATAATAATAACCAACGAAACATTGGCATGATCCTTTCCTTTTCCGTCTTCTCTTCTATTATACGATAGATGGGAAATAACCTAAAAAGAAAAGGATGATACCGTCTTATGATATCATCCTTCCCTATTAATTAAAGTACCCCGGCATGTCCGCTGTATATATCACCACGAGCACTATCAATCGTCAGTTCATCCTTGTCATTAATCAATTCAAGCGCTTCTTCAACACCTACAATCACTGGAATCCCAAGGCTTAATCCAACTACTGCCGCGTGGGAAGTCAACCCGCCTTCCTGGGTAATAATGCCGCCAGCTTTCTCAATTGCCGGCATCATATCCTTATCAGTTCCATATGTTACCAGAATATCTCCATCTTCCACTTTATCTAACGCTTCCTGGGTACTTTTAGCGATCACCGCTCTGCCATAGGCAGTGCTTTGACCGATCCCCTGACCTTTTGCCAAAACATCACCGATGACATGGACTTTCATCAGGTTGGTTGTCCCGCTTTCGCCAACAGGAACCCCAGCAGTGATGATGACGCGGTCACCCCGATTAACCACGCCGGAAGCAAGGCCTCGGTCAATTGCTTCACCGAGCATATCATCCGTAGTAGCAGCTCGCTTACCTAACACTCCATGTACTCCCCATACTAGTGAAAGCTGGCGAAGTACACGTTCATTAGAGGTAATCGCTACAATCGGTGCCTTTGGGCGATACTTTGAAATCATCCGTGCTGTGTGACCACTTTCAGTTGGTGCTACTACCGCGTTGACAGATAAATTAATAGCGGTATGTGTAACCGATTGACTAATTGCGTCCGTAATCGTCATATCGCTTGTTTTGGAGCGTTCTTGTAGAATCGCTTTATAGTCTAACCCGGTTTCCGTTTTCTTTGCAATGTTGTTCATTGTTTGAACAGCTTCTACTGGATAATTACCGGCAGCCGTTTCTCCTGAAAGCATGATCGCATCCGTGCCATCGAAGATAGCATTTGCTACATCAGAAGCCTCTGCCCGTGTAGGACGAGGATTTCGTTCCATTGAGTCCAGCATTTGTGTTGCCGTAATGACCGGCTTGCCAACTTGATTGCACTTACGGATCAGTTTCTTTTGTACCAGTGGTACATCTTCAGCAGGAATCTCCACGCCAAGATCCCCACGAGCAACCATCAGGCCATCACTTGCCGCAAGGATTTCATCAATATTGTCCACGCCTTCTTGATTCTCAATCTTAGGTATAATTTGAATGTGAGTGGCATCATGTTTCTCAAGCAGCTCTCGAATCTCCAGTACATCGGATGCACGGCGCACGAAAGATGCAGCAATAAAATCCACATTCTGTTCAATGCCGAATTCAATATCCTTGGCATCTTTATCTGTAATACCAGGCAGGTTTACACTTACATTCGGCACGTTTACACCCTTTTTAGTTTTCAACAGCCCCGAATTAAGTACGGTAGTCTTGATATCCTTGTTCTCAGTATTGATTTCTTCTACTTGCAATTCGATCAAACCGTCATCCAGGAGGATTTTAGAGCCTGGATGGACATCATCGATAAGTCCTGGGTACGTGACAGAAATACGTTCACTTGTTCCTTCCACTTCCTCCATACTTACATAAAGGCTGGACCCTTGCTCAAGCTTGACACCTCCATCCTTCATGACACCAGTACGGATTTCCGGGCCTTTCGTATCCAACAGAATGGCAATATTCTTGCCGGCTTTACTGGCGGCTTCACGGATATTTATGATCCGCTGGCCATGCTCCTCATAATCACCATGGGAAAAGTTAAGACGTGCTACATTCAAACCTGCTTCAATTAACCTGGTCAACGTTTCAACCTGCTCGGATGCCGGACCAATCGTCGATACGATTTTAGTCTTTCTAATCATGTTTTTCCTCCTTATTTCAAGCTGCGTTTTATTAAACTGAAAACTGACAGACCTATTGCAAACTTTAGATAGACAGCTCCTGGGAAAGCTTGTACATATCCATATCCAGCATATGCCCCTGGTCCAATACTTCCAGGATATCATGGTCGACCAGTTTGTTATTTTGGATACCCACCATGCGGCCGGCTTTGCCGGCAAGAAGAATATCTACAGCTTTCGCACCTAATCTGCTCGCCAATACCCGGTCTGCAGCTGTTGGTGAACCTCCACGCTGGGTATGGCCTAAAACCGTAACGCGCGTCTCGAGGTCGGTCGCTTCTTTGATGCGCTGGCCAAAGTCAAAGCCACTGCCAACTCCTTCAGCGACTATAATGATACTATGTTTTTTCCCACGATCGTGACCACGTTTCAAACGTTGCACTACATCATCAAAGTCTTCATTACGTTCAGGTACCATTATCGTTTCAGCTCCGTCAGCAAGACCTGCCCATAATGCCAAGTCACCTGCATCTCTTCCCATAACCTCCACCACGTATGTACGCTCGTGAGAGGTAGCTGTATCTCTAATTTTATCAATGGCTTCAATTATCGTGTTCAACGCTGTATCAAAACCGATGGTAAAGTCGGTACCTGGTATATCATTATCGATAGTACCTGGAACCCCGATACAAGGGTAACCTTTTTCTGTCAGTTTTTTAGCTCCTCTAAAAGAACCGTCTCCGCCAATGACAACGAGACCATCAATGTCGTGTTTTTTCAGCTGCTCGATACCTTTCTGCTGTCCTGCTTCCGTTTTAAACTCTTCACAACGTGCAGAATAAAGCTTCGTGCCGCCACGTTGGATAATGTCACCGACAGACCCAAGCTCCATTTTTTCTATATTTCCATCAATCAGACCTTGATAGCCATATTTAATGCCATACACTTCTATATCATGATAGATCGCTTTTCTTACTACCGCGCGGATGGCGGCATTCATCCCCGGGGCGTCTCCGCCACTCGTCAATACTCCTATTTTTTTCATAACCAATCACCTCATTTTATAGGTTCCACTGTTTCTTTTGTCCCCATCTCAAGATAAATCTAAACGTATCGAATAGCAACATCGATTCTGTGACATTTTCATGTTTAGGCAGTTGTAACAATCGAGCCTCTCAGTTTGCGAAAAAAATTATACGGCATGCACAAACCCTTGGCAAATATGAAGAACAGGAAGATTCAGGTATTTAAGCATGAAAGCGCTCCCTTCCTGATAAGATGCGAAAAGTCGCACAATTGTGCGACTTTCCCCTGTCCTTCAGACTACTTCTATTATAATGGAAGAGTTGTATAATCTCCAATTTTCTTATATTTTTCCCATCGTGACTCCAATAATTCTTCTTTACTGAGTGATTTCAGGTTTTCCAGCGATTCCTGCAGTATCTGATCGATTTTCTCTGACTGTGCCTTAATATCCCGGTGAGCACCACCACGAATTTCAGGAATGACCTTGTCCACGATGCCGAGCTCCTTCAAGTCATAGGAAGTAATTTTCATGGTTTCTGCAGCATTCTGAGCGAGATTGGAATCCTTCCATAATAAAGCAGCAGCTCCTTCAGGAGAAATAACCGAGTAAGTAGAATTTTCCAGCATATGGATGTGGTCCCCAACACCTAATGCCAGAGCACCTCCACTACCTCCTTCTCCAATAACAATACATACCACAGGAACGGTCAACCCTGCCATCTCCATCAAGTTTCGCGCAATCGCCTCACTTTGACCCCGCTCCTCAGCAGCCTTTCCAGGGTAAGCGCCTTTCGTATCGATAAAGCAAATTATCGGGCGGTTGAACTTATCCGCCTGCTTCATTAACCGTAAAGCTTTCCGGTACCCTTCCGGATGAGGCATACCAAAATTGCGTCGAAGGTTCTCTTTCGTGTCATTGCCTCGTTGATGGCCAATGACCGTGACGGGCTGATTTTTATAATTAGCAATTCCGGCTACGATCGCTTCATCATCCCCATATAACCGGTCACCATGCAATTCCATAAAATCGGTGAAAATGGAATGAATATAATCGAGGGTGGTAGGCCGCTCTGGATGACGTGCCATTTGAACTCGATTCCATGGACTCAGGCGATCATAAACATCTTCTTCCAGCTTTTCGAGCCGCTGTTCCAACGTTTCAATTTCCTCACTTAAATCCATCTCACTTTCCTGTGTGAGTTTCTTCAATTCTTCAATTTTTCCTCTAAGTTCTATAACCGGTTTTTCAAAATCCAGTACCTGCTTCACGACAACTCACCTCCAGGTTGATGAATGCTGAGGATCGTTTCCAGTTTATTTTTCAAGTCATGACGATGAACAACATCATCTAACTGTCCATGTTTTAATAAAAACTCTGCCGTTTGAAAGTCTTCCGGAAGCTTTTCGCGGATCGTCTGTTCAATGATTCGCCTTCCAGCAAACCCAATCAAAGCACCCGGTTCTGCAAAGTTAAAGTCTCCAAGCGAGGCAAAACTGGCAGAAACGCCTCCTGTAGTCGGATGCGTCATGACAGAGATCATCAATCCACCATCTGAATGGAGACGTTGGATGGCTACGGATGTCTTGGTCATCTGCATTAAACTGATGACCCCTTCCTGCATCCTGGCTCCCCCGGAAGCTGTAAAAATGATAAAAGGAATTTTTTCTTTTCTTGCTTGTTCAATTGCGTTAGCTATCTTCTCTCCTACAACCGCTCCCATACTTCCCATGCGGAAGCGGGCATCCATAACAGCAATAGCCGTTTCATATCCTCTTATCTTTCCTTTTCCGGTAATAACGGCTTCATTCAAACCTGATTTTTTACGGTCTTTTTCTAGCTTCTCTTCATACTCCGGAAATCCCAATGGATTGGTTGAAATCATATACTTGTCCCACTCTTCGAAGGAATCCTTCTCTAAAAGACTCTCAAGCCTTTCGTAAGCATTTTGCTGATGATGATAATCACAATGGGGACATACATTCAAGTTTCTTTCCAATTCTTTACGATAGTATATTTTATTACACCCTGGACATTTCTGCATTAAACCTTCTGGTACATCCTGTTTCCCCTCCTGGTTGGGTAGAGAGGCGTATTTACGTTTCTTGTTGAATATATCTCTAAGCAAGGTTATTCCTCCTTCGGGACAAAACTTCTTCTGTTTAATGTAGCGAAAATCTTTCAAAAAGATTGTCGTTCTATGTCAATATTAATTCGACAAATTGAGCTCTTTTTCATACCAGCTTCTCAAGTCATTCAATTTGCCTCTTTCCATTTCCTCCAACACCTTTTTATAAAAGGAATTCGAGAAGGTAATATCATGGACCGTATTGGCGAACCCGTCTATCAACTGCCACATTCGATTGAGCAGTTCATTCCCTGATATTTCAAATAGATATTGAAAAAAAGAATGATGAAGAGTTTGAGCTTCCTTTTCGGAATTGGTGCCTTTCACCAAATTTGTTAGATGCTCTATATGTCCTTCCGTCAGCAACGGAAGAATCTTATTAATTACTTCGAGCTCGAGCATCATTTTTGCAGCCGCCAGCTCGTCTTTCGTCCTTGCCTCATGCAAGATAAAAGTCGAGAGCAATTCCACCATATGATAAGGACGGTAAGTACGCATGAAAGTACCTTCGCCCCTTCTCGTTTCAATCAGACCAAGCAGCTCCAGGGCACGGAATGCTTCCCTGATTGAAGAACGGCCGACATTCAACAACTCACTAAGTTCACGTTCAGAGGGGAGTTTATCTCCTGGGCTAAGGTGATGTTCTTCAATATATGCTTTAACTTGCTGCAATACCTCTTCATAAACTTTTACTTTTTGCGACCCAGACACGGGAAAGCCACTCCTTTATACCAACACCTGACTTATTCTTCCCAAAAGAGAGAAATATCTTCCTTTATGTAATGAGGAGAGAAAGACATGGATGCTTTCTCCCTTCCCTTCATTAATCTTCATCAATCATAGTAAGTTGTCTTGTTTTTTCAGCTACCTGTTCCGGATCTACATGCATACGTGCTACTCCTGACTCCATTGCCGCTTTAGCCACTGCAGCAGCTACAGCTGGTGCTACACGTGCATCAAAAGGTGCAGGGATTACGTAATCCGCGTTTAATTCGTCAGCTGTAACAAGAGAAGCGATTGCCTCTGCAGCCGCAATCTTCATTTTTTCGTTGATGCGAGTTGCCCGCACATCTAACGCTCCACGGAAAATTCCCGGGAAGGCGAGAACATTATTTACCTGGTTAGGAAAATCCGATCTTCCTGTCCCAATTACACGTGCTCCTGCAGCCTTTGCATCTTCTGGCATGATTTCCGGATCTGGATTGGCCATAGCAAAAATTATTGGATCATCATTCATGGCCTCCACCATTTCTTTCGATAATAATCCACCCACTGAAACGCCGACAAATACATCTGCGTCTGTCATAATCTCTTCCAATGAGCCCTCTTGTTTATCCTTATTCGTTATTTTAGCTATTTCATCTTTCACATCATTCATACCATAATTTCTGCCTTCAAAAATGGCGCCTTTCGAGTCACACATGATGATATCCCGGACACCGAAGTGGTAAAGGAGTTTGATGATAGCAATTCCGGCAGCACCGGCACCATTAGCGACTACTTTGATATCAGAAAACGATTTTCCTACTATTTTCAAAGCATTCATCAAACCAGCTACTGTTACGATAGCAGTACCATGCTGGTCGTCGTGGAAAATGGGGATATTCGTTTCTTTTTTCAGTTTTTCTTCAATAAGGAAACAATTTGGAGCAGCGATATCCTCAAGATTCACTCCACCGAAAGTAGGCTCCATCAGTTTGACTGTGTTTACAATTTCATCCACTTGATGCGTGTCCAGACAGATCGGGAAAGCATCAACACCAGCAAAACTTTTGAACAATGCAGCTTTCCCTTCCATGACAGGCAAGGAAGCTTCAGGGCCAATATTACCTAATCCGAGCACGGCTGACCCGTCACTGACAACAGCTACCATGTTCCCTTTCATCGTATAATCATAAACCGATTCTTTATGGTCATAGATCTCTTTACACGGCTCTGCCACCCCTGGGGAATAAGCGAGGCTGAGATCTTTAGCATTCTTTATTGGTACCTTTGAATGTGTGGCTAATTTCCCTTTATTGACACGATGAATATGTAATGCTTCATCTCTTAAATTTGACACTTATAACCGCTCCTTTATAAACAATAGATGATGAATAATATAAAAGCATCGAGTGGTCAGACCACCATTATTAGACTCCTTAATTATAACAGATGTTATATAGGTGTAAAGCGACACCCACCATCTACCTAGATCTGTTAAATCACCATGTTGATTTCCCAGTAAATCTCCCAATTGCTGAACACTCAGTTTCAAGAGAAACTGTTTCCCTTACGGTGGTAAGTGTATATCTCGGAAGCAAGTCTTCGACTTTTCGGACCTTTTGTTGAAGAAGTCTCTATTGAAAAATTAATAAGTTTAGAGCTTTTATATAAGAAAAAGCTTAACAGACCTTTTTTGGTCTGCTAAGCCCATCCTGTTCATTTAGCAGATGCTGGAACGACTGAGTCTTTCCCGAAATAATCATGCAGCGCTGTCAGGCATTCTCTTGTGAGTTTTACGTAATACTCGCTGGAGAGCTGATAGGTTTTTCCCTTTCTGGCATGATGGACAATAACAGGCGTATTACCTGGGAAATGTTCAGCTATTTGCCGAATCGCCTGCAAAGCATCAAGCTCTTCCTGTTCCGAAAGTTTGATGAAAAGTTTTTTAGGAGTCTCTATGTCCGCTTCCAGAATATCTTCTGAAAATGGCTGGATATCAGCAAGCAGCCATTGAAGCTGATTGTTCCGATCCTCAATATTCCCCTCAAAACAGATCAACATTTCTTCCTGAAGCCATGGCCTTACCTTTCTGTATAGCTCAGGGAATATCACGGTCTCTGCTTCTCCTTGTTCATCACTGATAGTCATGAAAGCCATTGGGTCTCCGCGCTTGGTCCTGATTTGCTTAATATGTTCGACTACCCCACAAGCTTTTAACCGTTTCTTCTGCTTGACGGCATCCATTTGCCTTAATGCGATAAAGGCATTGGCACGAAGTTTCTGCCGGTAAGTTTCTAAGGGGTGCCTCGACATGTAGGTGCCAAGCACCTCTTTTTCCATGGACAATTGTTTCATTTGGGAAAACGGCTCTGTTTGAACATAATTGACGTCCAGCGTCAATTCATCCTGAAAAAAGGATGGCTGATCATCAAACTCCTTAAAAAGTTCTCCTTGTTCTATAGCATGATCGACGCTGGCAAGGAGGCTAGCCCGGTTATTGTATATTTCATCAAATGCCCCTGCCAGAATAAGCGCTTCGATCACTTGTCTGTTTACTGCCTTTAAAGGAACCCTTAAACAAAAATCAAAGATATTTTTGAATGGGCCTTGCTTTCTGGTTTCCAGTATTTCCTGTACCGCCTGCATTCCTACACCTTTTATGGAAAGCAGCCCCATGTGGATATTTCCTTTTTTTACTCGAAAAACCATATTGCTATGATTGATGGAAGGGGAAAGAACCTGAACACCAGTGTCTTTAGCTTCCCTGATATACGATGCAAGCTTTTCATGATTACCTGCATTAGCATTCATCAGCTCTGCTAGAAAGAAAGCGGGATAATGAGTTTTCAAATAAGCGAGCTGATAGGAAATCATACTATACGCTACCGCGTGGCTTCGGTTAAATCCGTAGTTGGAAAACTTAACAATCCACTTATATATTTCTTCTGCTACATTTTCCTGATAGCCCTGTTGCCTGGCGCCCTCGATAAAGGCTTTGTACTGTTCTTCTATCAAACCTTGCTTTTTTTTACTGACTGCTCTTCTTAAAATATCGGCCTGCCCCAGGCTGAAGCCTGCAATTTGGTTGGCTACCTGCATGATTTGCTCTTGATAGACCAGCACACCGAATGTTTTTTCTAATATCGGCTCTACATCCGGATGGGGGTAGGTTACAGAAGTTTCTCCGTGTTTCCGTGCGATATAGACCGGGATATATTCCATCGGACCTGGCCGGTATAACGCATTGACCGCTACCACATCTTCAAACCGATTTGGCTTTAGTCTTTGTAAAACATTTTTCATTCCCTGGGATTCTAATTGAAAAATTCCATTCGTACGCCCGTCACGCAATAGTTGGTAGGTTTCCGTGTCTTCAAAAGGAATAGAATCAAGTGAAAATCCCGGATTGCCAGAACGTATAATATTTGCTTCAATTCTCTCGAGCAGCGTTAAGTTCCGTAAACCAAGAAAGTCCATTTTAAGCAAGCCGATTGTTTCCAAATCTCCCATAGCATATTGCGTGAGGGGGACACCTTCATGACCAGCCATCAACGGTACTTCCTGGGTGAGCGGAACATCACTGATGACTACACCGGCTGCGTGCGTAGAAGTATGTCGTGGCAAACCTTCCAGTTTGGCGGCAATTTTAAACAATAATTGTAACTTTCGAGACTGGCGGATATAGGCCGCCAGCTCTTCGGACTGCTTTACAGTTCCTACAATTGTTCTGTCACTGCTGGCAGAAAACTCTTTGAGTATAAAAGCCGCATCCTGTTGATCGATGCCTATGGTTTTAAAAAGTTCCCTTAACAAGCTCCGGGCTGCAAATGTACCGAAAGTGATGATCTGAGCTACACGATCGGTCCCATATTTGTTGGTGACATACTGGATCACCTCATCCCTTCGATGGTCAGAGAAATCAATGTCAATATCAGGCATTGTCACCCGCTCCGGATTTAGAAATCGTTCAAACAATAAATCATATTGGATCGGATTGACTTCCGTGATACCAAGCAGATAGGCGACTAGCGATCCAGCAGCTGATCCCCGCCCTGGTCCTACTTTGATATTATTCCGCTTAGCATAAGCAACAAAGTCCCAAACAATCAGAAAATAATCGCTAAAATTCATAGAAGCGATTACTCCCCATTCGTATTCCAGGCGTTCCTTTGCCTGCTTTCTTTCCGTTTCCTCCATTTTTTCTAATGCCTTCATGCATAATTCCTTTAGATACTCATCGGAGTTTTTTCCATCAGGGACTGGAAAATTGGGGATTCTTTTTTCTTCCAGGGCCAGTGTCACCTTACATTGATCGGCAATCTGATTGGATGATGTAAGAATTTCTGGCCACCAGTCAGAGAACAACTCTTCCATTTCATCAGGATTTCTTAGATGACGATTTTTGTTTGAGTTATCCATTGCATCAGATAACCAGCGCCGCCCTTCCCTGATCGCTGTTAAGCAGTCATATGCCTGCGCATCTTCCTCCTGCAGATATCGGACATCCTGCAAAGCGACTGCAGCAATTCCATACTGATCGACAAACGGCTTCAGGGTTCTGTGTAATCTTCTTTCCTTTTCCAGCTGGTGGTCCTCTACCCCTATATAAGCCTTTGACCTTTCAAATAACGAAGACCATTCCGAGAAAAAGTGATAGGCAGCTTGTTCCTGTCCCTTCTCAAGATAGACTGCTAACGGGGACCCTGCTGCCGGCAAGATAAAAATTATGCCGGTAGTGTAGGGCTGTAACTCCTCCAGTTCCAAACTACGTGTATCTCCAGTTTGTATGTATGTGCTCAATTTTAAGAGATTTCTATATCCCTCCTGATTTTCTGCTAATAATACGGCAGAAAAGAGGGTTTCTCCTTCCAACAATTCCACTGACATGCCAATTACCGGATGGATGTCCGCTTCATGACACGCCTGGTAAAATTCCAAGGCCCCGTGCAAGACCCCCTCATCCGTTAGTGCCAATGAATTAAAGCCGCTCTGTTTTGCTCTTTCCACTAATTTTTTTATGGAAATACTGCTTTTCATTAAGCTATAACCACTACGTACTTGCAAGTGGGTAAACGAAGCCATTCCAATCACCTTTCTTCCTTAACTATAATTATAGCTGATACATGAAGCGGAATGAAACCAGACCGCATACCTTGTCTGTAAAATTCATAAATATAATAGAAGTGTATAAAAAGACAGGCCGAGAAGTACATGCAAGAGAGGATGAATGATAGTGGAAGAACGATTGATTGTCTCCATGATTCATGTTTTTTTCATTGCGTTCGGGGTGATGGTGGGCGGAGCCTTTATCGGAAGTCTGGGTAGTCTTATAACCGGAGAAGCTCCTTATACATCGATGGTACGGATTGCCAAAGGATTGAGGATTTGGGCTATTGTTGCAGCTATCGGAGGAACATTTGATACGATTGCCCGGTTTGAAAAAGGAATTTTCGATGGATCAACCTTTGATTTATTTAAGCAGATCATGGTCATCGTTGCAGCCATGGGTGGAGTAAAAGCAGCAATGGTATTTTTTCAATGGATCCTGCAAGAGGATATCACATAATGCATATACCGACATACTATAAACGGGAAAGCTGGCAGCGTTTTTTTGCCGGGGCAGTCGTCGGTGCCATTATTGCCTATGGTCTTTTTTTATATGTAAACGGGAGCTTGCTTGAACATTGGGTAGAGGAAAACATTCGACTGCGCGGAAAACTGACAGAACTTGAATCTGCGTATGAGGGACTATTGAACACCCATGAAGAAGAACAGGAACAATTCACCATTAAACAAATCGGGATCACCTTCACAAACGATAAACGCCTGCAATTGGATCGGCTGACGAAACATCAATTAGAAACTCTAATCAAAGGAGAATTAGAGGATGTCATAGGGAGAAATGTAGAAGATGTCGGCGAAAACCGTGACTTCCTCATTAAAGCTGTAGAAAATAAACGGTATCAAATTGATGAGTTCACCTACCAGGTAGAGGTCGTTCAGCTTATCATTTACAGACAGCTAAGCCTAGAATTAAGCATTTCTATTGATACTTAATGAGCAAAATTGAAATTATGACAAAATGATGAAATTTTCAGAAAAATGTAGCAGAAAACTGTTGAACATTATACAATAGAGTTAGATAAATAGCATTCTATCCAAAGGGGTGAGTGATATGTTGATAATGGACCGTCACCGTCTGGTTGAAGAAAAGGTTGCACAGCTTATGAACGGTTACACCGCATACGCAGAAACTGATGAACTCATCCGTCTAATGAAAAGAGATGTAGCCAGACGCCAGCTTAATGTCTTTTTCGATCGTACCGATACCGGCTGTTGGTTTATTCCGGTAGATCCGATCGAGTCTAAGCATTAATAATGATGAACCCTCACAGACCTGATACAGGTCGGAGGGTTATTTTGTTTGTTTTTTACAAAGTGTCAGCTGTGCTCAAGCTTATACTTACGGCACACTTCTTCCAGTTCCGCGGCGATAGCTTCCGTTTCTTCCCAGGAATGGGCTGAAGCGCCTGCTGCCATTGGATGGCCACCGCCATTAAAGTTTGCCGCAACCCCATTGATCACAGGGCCTCTGGAACGCAATCGCACCCGGATTACCTCATCTTCTTCAACAAAGAATGCCCAGGAAAGAACCCCTTCCACATCACCAAGTATGCCTACCAATTGACTTGTTTCCAGGACGGAAACCCCGTATTCTTCCATAATCTCTTTTGTTATCCGAATCGTACTCAGCCCTGAAGAGGAAACTGTGAAATGTTGCAAAATGTACCCCTTCAGCCGTACAATATTCATCCTCGTTGTATACATCCCATCATATAAACTTGGACGGTCAAACGAATATTCGACTAAATCCGCGGCATATTTCAACGTCTTCGGAGTGGTGCTAGGGAATAGAAAGCGCCCCGTATCCCCCACAATACCTGCATACAAAAGGCGGGCTCCTTCCTCGGTGAGCCTGGCTCCCTCTGTTTTCATTTCAAGATAAAATTCATAAACCAACTCACTGGTGGAGCTCGCATCCGTGTCAACCCACTGGATGTCCCCGTATTTGTCTACATTGGGATGATGGTCAATCTTAATTACTTCTTTTCCTTTTGTATAGCGTTGATCATCAACTCTTGCTTCATTAGCGGTATCGCAGACGAGGACAAGCGCATGGTTATAATCATCATCGGATACCTCATCCATCCTTATAAGAAAATTTAGTGATGGGTCTTCCTCCCCGGCAAGTAAAACTTCTTTGTCTGGAAAACTGGCGCGGATGATTTCTTTCAGTCCACCCGTTGATCCCAGAGCATCCGGGTCAGGACGTACATGTCTGTGAATAATGATTTTCTCGTAGTCTTTAATTTTCTGGAAGATCTCTTTTTTGCACATATGATTTCTCCTTACCTTGCATGGTTACTTCTTATTTAATCATAGAAACTTAATATCAGGTAGCATAAATCTTTAAAACAAGCTACAATGGTATTGATTTAAGACATTTTTAGGGAGTAGATTTCATGTTGATATTTTCTACCTTGATTCTGGTATCACTCGTTCTATATATTTATTATAAAGTGAATATTACCCGGACAAGGGACAGATTGACACAATTATATTTCAATGGAAAAGCACGTATCTGTCTAGGGAGCTTCGTATTCTTCTTCGGTATCAACCAATACCTTTTTTATGGTACAAAACTTTCCCTATATATCGGGATCGTATTCCTCATTCTAGGCGGGATGCAAATGTATACCGGTTTTAAAAGTTCACGCCATTATAAAAAAGAATATCAAAAACAAGAGGCAGCAGTCTCAAACTGATGTCGATCGAAAAGAGGCTGGGACAAAACCCAGTAAATTAAACGGAAAGTGGTCGGCATCAAAATGATGCCGACCACTTTTTTATGGTTTTCTTTTATTTTCAATAAAGAAAATAAGGACAACCTCTGATAAAATTAAAGTTACCACACAACAACCATCGGAGGTGTCCTTATGTTTAAACAGTATAACATGAACCAAGTAATCTTGCCTATGGATGTGGAAATGAAACTTCAAGATAA
>NZ_JBIEKD010000007.1:0-150598 GCF_043496955.1 Thalassobacillus sp. B23F22_16
TTATCGATTATTATCCAGAGGTAAAGAAAGCGGTAAAGCTATTACTGCAGTGGCTAGAGAATTAGCTGGTTTTGTTTGGGCGATCACTCAAGAGTTAGAAGATGTTTCAAACATTTGAAATGTAGAGTTTTAACTGAATTCATTATAAGCTTCATTTAAATTAGATAGATGGATGAGAATAGGGCTCGAAGGCAAAGAGTAATACCGGAAAGGAAAACCCACGTGCCTCCTCTGTGCTATTTCTATAAGGATAACGCACGTCTCGAGTTAGTGGATTAGTCCTTTATACGGAAAGATAAATTGTGAAAACCCACGGATATCAGAATGCAAACCGCAGTAGAGATTTTTGCCTTCGTGCCGTGTTCTTACCCTCTATTCAACTGTTTAAAAGGGATAAAAGGAGGGACGAACCGACGTTATCTTTAGCTTTAAAGTAGGGTCTCACCTCGCAGAAGACCAGTCAAGGAATACACTTGACAGCCCTTCTGCGAGGTGAGAGGTAATTGGTAAGCTAAAGGTAAGAGATAATTTAGCCAGAATGGCTAATAAGAGTAACCAAAGAAAGAAGCCAGAACAGCTTCTCTTCTTAAAATTGCCCAAAAATAATTTAAAAAACCTTGGAGAGTGGGAGCCTTGACAGTTTCGTTCATATCAGGAGGCTCATCACTCGCCCACGGAAAGCGAGTTGTTCCCCAACACCTCTTCCCCTCATATAACATCTCGAAATCAAGTCTTCGACTTTTCGGCCTTTTAATTGAATAGGCTGGTGAGTTGATTCAGGAGCGGCGGTTCATGAATCGGTTGACAGCCTGTTTATGTTCTTCTGATTCCCATAGCTGCGCACAGGCACGTACTTCTTCATCCATAACGGGAGACATAGCAAGCATCGATAGTTTTTTATCGTACTGCCTCTTCCATACTTTCATTTGTTCGATGGATTTATCAAGAAAACCGGAGAGCAGCTGTTCCAGGCTCTCAAGCTCTTCACTCTCTATCAGACGATGTGCCCAGCCAATCTCAGCGACACGCTTACTGCTATACATTTCCGCTTCTACCAACCATTGGAAAGCGAATTCGGGGCGGATTTTTTCATATAACAGCGCACCTCCACCCCAGCCAGGGGTGATGCCCAATTTCCCCTGGACAAATCCAAACGAAGCATTTCGGACGACAAAGCGGAAATCACATGCCGTAGCAATTTCACAACCTCCGCCACGAGCCTGTCCATTTAACACCGCAACTGTAGGGACTGGGAAGGATGCAAGTTGATAGAGGACTTCTTTCATTGGATATAAGACCTGGAAGGCTTCACTGGCGTTCAAGTCGCCATGTAAATCTTTTAAGTCTCCTCCAGTACAAAAAGCCCGACCTCCTTCACCGGTAACAACTAGACATTTCAAGCTTTCTTCTTCTCTGGCCTGTTTCAGCACTTCAGAGAGTTCAGCCGTCATCTGCTTAGAAACAGCATTCATTTTGTCTGGACGATTTAATGTAATCTTTGCAAAACCAGACGGAAACTTTTCATATGTAATCGTCTCATAACTCATAGCAATCTCCTCCTGCATACTACTAACATCCATTATATATAAAAAACTTGGCTTCCCGCCAAGTTTTCATCAGAAACTCTATATTTTCAAAGTATTATGTCTTTCTATTTAATCTGTTAACAAAGTTAAACATTGATAAAGGTATAAAAAAGATGTCTGAAATGATATCAGACATCTTTTTCCATGCTTATTGTTCGACAACTTGCTTTCCATCATAATGTCCACAAGATTTGCAAACATGGTGAGGCTTCGTGTATTCTCCACAGTTGGAGCATTCCACCATACCTGGTACGTGAAGTTTTTTGTGGGTACGACGTTGGTTCTTCACTTTTTTAGAAGTTTTACGCTTTGGTACTGCCATGTTCTACACCTCCTTCAATCGATCGAAAATCTCTATAGGGATTTTCTCAGTCTTCTTTTTGGTTATCATTGAGTAATGATTGCAGTTTAGCCATTCGAGGATCCACTTTTTTCTCCTTGGCTTCCTCTGTGACCAGTTGCCAGCCTTGACCTTCCTGTGGTGCCTGATCATATGCTTCCTGTTTTTCGGAAAACACGCGAAAAGGAACCTCCAAGAGTACATTTTCCTTTATATAAGGCGTCAAGTCAAGAACTTCTCCATCAACTGGATGAATTTCTGATTCATCTTCTTCCTCATAAAAAGGTGACGTGGAAAAGACTTCTATGGCATCCACGTGAAATGGATATTCAACATCTACCAGTGTGCGGGCACATGGGAGGATCATCGTTCCATCAATGGTAAATTGAAAAGTAATCTCTTCCCCTTGCATCGTCGCCTGCCCTTTGACTTGGACTGGCGGCAGCTGCCGAATATCATTTTTCATTTCTTCTAATTCACTAATATCTACATCATCTTCAAATACAAACGGCTCATCACCAGCTTGCTTGAGCTTTTGTAGCGGAAATTTCATTAATATCACCTCATGGCAACAAGAGTAATTGTAAATATAATTTAACCTTTTGTCAACATATTTTCTTTACACACACGAAAAGCGGAAGTGCCTGGATTTCTGCCCCGCATTTATATCATGTTTTACTAAAATAACACATCTGAAACCTTATTGGCGAATCATTGCACTACATGGCCTGGATATTTTTGCTACAATAAGTCTAAACAGTCAATAATACGGAATACATACTATTGTAAGGAAAGGAACGGTTATGATGAAAGCATGTGGACTGGTGGTTGAATATAACCCTTTTCATTATGGACATCTTCACCATCTGGAACAATCCAAAAAAGAAACAGGCGCTGCATGTATGATTGCTGTCATGAGCGGGCCATTTCTGCAGCGTGGTGAGCCGGCTATCATAGATAAGTGGTCAAGAGCCAGGGCCGCACTGGAATCAGGAGTCGACCTGGTAGTGGAACTTCCTTCCCTGTTTGCTGTGGAGCATAGTGACTTATTCAGCAAGGGGGCTGTTCTGACCTTAAAAGAGCTTGGTATTGACGCCTTATGCTTCGGGAGTGAACATGGAAATATCACGAGCTTCACAGAAGCTGCTGAAGTATACGCATCCTCTCAAAAAGAATTTGACAGTAAGCTGCATGAATTGTTATCCTCCGGGCTATCTTTTCCGGAGGCGGCAAGACACGCTTACCAGTCTATCGGACTGACCGAGGGAGAAGTCGATTTAGCCAAACCGAATAATATACTTGGTTTTAGTTATGTCAAACAATTGCTCAAATATGCTCCAGAAGTAAAAGCAGCGACAATCCAGAGAATCAGTAGTGACTACCATGATGAAACCATCACCGGCGAAATCGCAAGTGCCACAAGTATTCGTAAGGAGCTTTTGTCTGCCAGATCCATCACGGATATAGCTGAACAAGCCCTCCCTGTAACAACAAGAACTGTGCTGAGCGACTATAAGCGAAAAACACACCAGTGGCATGATTGGGAATTATATTTTCCCTTTTTGCATTATCGTATCCTAACCATGAGTGCGACAGAGTTAAGGAACATCCATACGGTTGAAGAGGGACTGGAAAACAGAATGAAACGGGTTGCCAAACAAGCCGGAACTTTCCGGGAACTGATGGAAGGTATGAAAACAAAACGGTACACCTGGACCAGGCTGCAACGGATGTTCACCCATATCTTATGCAACACAAAAAAAGATGAAGCAGAGGCCTTGCTTTCACTTGAAAAAATGCCTTATGTGCGGATTCTCGGCATGAATGCAACAGGGCAGTCCTATTTGAAAGAAGTACGTAAAGATGCTGACGTACCATACATCAATCAAATCCAGCAAATGGACGACCCGCTATTAAAGATAGATGAACGAGCTTCGAACGCCTACTACAGTATCTTTCCAGCTCGACTGAAACAATATATGCTGCAACAGGAATTACAGCCCCCGCTCCGGGTACATGCCATCCAAGATAAATGAAAAATGACCTGGCATACATAGCTGCCAGGTCTTTTTTCGTTTATGCTTTCGGTTCTAATTGTTCCAGGTAGTCGAGGGCTTCCTGGAAGGTATCAACCGGAACAACTTTCATGGAAGTATCAATCTTTTCTGCTGTCCTCTTTGCTATGTCGTAATTTGATCCTTCTTTGCCACCTTCATTAGGAGCAAAGAAAATATCAACGCCTTCTCTGTCTGCGGCCAATACTTTTTTATCAATCCCGCCAATCCTTCCTACTTCCCCTTCATAGGAAATCTCACCCGTACCAGCAACCATATAACCTTTTGTTATATCCTCATCAGTCAGCTGATCATAAATTTCCAGGGAGAACATCAGACCGGCACTAGGACCGCCTATTTCCCCGCTCTTGAATTGAACTTTAGGATTGACCTCCACACTCCGGTCCGTAACAAGGGTAATACCGACGCCTACTTTTTCTTTCTGATCCGGGAAAGGAGCCAATTCGATTTCTTTGACCATTTCTTCGCCTTCCCTTTCAAGCGTAAGTTCTACAGAATCTCCTGCACCCATTTTTTCTACGTATTCCACCAGGTCACTGGATTCGTTTATTTTCGTATCATCCACTTGAATGATTCTGTCTCCCGGCTTCAATTCCTTTTCGGCTGGCATACCTTTAAGTAAGTTCATCACATAGACGCCTTCATACTGAATGTCGATATCTTTGTCTGCCGCTTGATAGGCCACTACCTGGGCAGCTTCCTGTGAGGTCTCCATCATCTGCAGCTGGGCATGATAATATTCGCTTTCAGAAATGCCTTCCGGCCGGATATCTTCTATCGGATAAATTTGATGATAAGATCTTACCTTTGCCAGTAAGTACTGGATCGGTGTCGCCTGTCCTCCTCTTACTGTCACCAGGTGCATTTCTCCTGAGCTGTCATACGCGCCTTCCACCTGGACGACAGGGTTGAGTTCTTCCGCTCCTCCCGGTTTATAAATATAAAATGGCAGCCGGTAACCACCTAGAAACAATGCTAATAAGATCGTTATGATTGCTGTTATAATATAACGCCTGCTTAACTTCATGCTATGACTCCTTCCAATTTGCCAACAGTCCCTTGATCTTGCTGATTTGGTCTACTGCTGCTTTCTCTCCCTCTGCTACAATCTCTTCAATATCCGTAAATGCTCGTGTACTGAACCTGGAGACATCAGGACGAATCATGATATCTGCTGAAACACCTAAATGACTGACGAGTTCATCCTGCATAATATCAATACTTTGGGTTATTACATCATAGATCGAATGTATTTCAGCATCTCCGCTGAAATGGGCACAGTCTACAGCTATCACCATATCCGCTCCCATGTCCTTTGCGACGGAAGCAGGTACCCGGTCAATGACACCGCCATCTATGTACAATCGACCTTCAATTTTTTCCGGCACAAAAATACCCGGAATGCTAATACTGGCACGTACCGCATTACTCGCATTTCCCTTCGTGAATACTTTCTTGCTTCCTGCATACAGGTCAGTGGCCACCACTCCCATCGGAACAACGAAGTCCTCGATATTCTTGTTGTACGTGAATAGTCTTATATATTCTTTGATTCTTTTCCCTTGAATGAAACCCATTTTCGGGACAGTGAAATCAAGGTAATACTTCCGTTTGAACGTTGCTGCCAACTTATATAAGTCATCAATTTTCTGACCAGCTGCATAAAATGCACCTACAAGTGCCCCCATGCTGCTCCCGGCAATTATATCGATCGGAACATTGTTATCATGAAGAGCCTTCAACACTCCCAGGTGGGCAAAGCCTCTCGCTCCACCTGAACCTAATGCCAGACCAATTTTTGGACGTTTCACTCCTGATCTCTCCCTGGTGTCGTTATTTTACTTCTATTTTATGGCATATCAGAAGGCACTATGTGCATATCTTTAAAAGACGAACGTATGCTTGTCTTAATTGTAAACATTCTACTATGGATAAAAATAGAAGTACAGAAATCTGAACGTTTTTCTTGAGGAGGCGGACATGAAGTCACAAATCAAATCTTTCATACTCGCCCTTATAACGATTCTTTTTGCTATTCTGCTAATTCAATACCCCGACCAGGCTTTATCTGCCAGCATCCGTGGTCTGAATATGTGGTGGGAAATTGTCTTTCCTTCTCTGCTCCCTTTCTTTATCATTTCAGAATTGATGATCGGGTTTGGTGTAGTGACCTTTATCGGTGTCTTATTCGAACCGATCATGCGGCCGCTGTTCAATGTCCCCGGTGCCGGGAGCTTCGTATGGGCAATGGGCATGGCCAGCGGGTACCCTTCCGGAGCTAAAATCACCGCCCGTCTCAGACAGGAAAAACAATTAACCCGAATTGAAGCAGAGCGTTTGGTTTCCTTTACAAACGCTTCGAATCCATTGTTCATTTTTGGGGCGATAGCTGTTGGTTTTTTTAATGATCCTGTATTAGGAATGCTCCTCGCGGTAAGCCATTATGGCGGCAACACGATGGTCGGAATAGTCATGCGCTATTACCACCGTAAAGATAAAAGCTCCAAAGCTAATCATGAGCGTTTCTCGATCAAACGGGCATTCCGGGAGCTGCACGAAACTAGGATAAAGGACGAGCGTCCCTTTGGAAAACTATTCGGTGATGCTGTATTGTCCTCGATTCAGACATTATTGATGATTGGCGGGTTCATCATCATTTTTTCTGTATTAAATAAACTGTTGTTCGTTACAGGAGTCACCGAAATAATTGCGGCCAGCTTTACTTTTTTATTAACTTTCCTGCATTTGCCGGAAGTATTAAGTATCCCGATTTTCTCTGGCTTGATGGAAATTACCATGGGTTCTCAAATGATTTCCCAATCAGGAGTCGAAATGCTGTTTGCAGCTGTCGCTGTCAGCTTTATCCTTGGCTTCAATGGTTTTTCCGTCCAGGCTCAAGTCGCAAGCATCCTGGCGGAGACAGATATACGTTTTTATCCATATTTCCTGGGCCGCCTGATGCATGGCCTCTTCGCGAGTGTATTATGTATTTTACTATTCCAGCCGCTATATGCCTCCCAAACCGAGGGATCGTCAGGTGCTATACCAGTGCTTTCAAAAATTAAAGAATCTGGGTGGCCGATGCATGTCCTGGAACAGCTCTCGCATTACGGTCCTATCATTACCATTGCCAGCCTGATGGCCGGTTGTCTCATCCTTTGGAAACAGCGTAAAACAAGTCATTTCTTTAAATAATCAAGGAAAACCTGCCAATCGTTGACGGCAGGTTTTTTCATTATCAAGAATATTTATTCTTTAACGCGGCTTCTACTGGAGGCGGCACGAGATCAGAAACGGACGCCTGATACTTTGCTACCTCTTTGACTATGCTCGAGCTCAGGAACGAGTATTGATTATTTGTCATCATAAAAAAGGTTTCAATCTCTTCATTCAGTTTCCTGTTCATCGAGGTGATTTGCATTTCGTATTCAAAATCACTGACGGCTCTCAGCCCGCGAAGAATCGCCTGTGCGTTCTTGCTTTGGGCGTATTCCATCAATAGCCCCCCACAGGAATCAACGGAAACGTTTTCAATGTCTTTAGTCACTTCTTCAATCAATGCCTTTCGTTCTTCCACATCGAAAAGCGGGGCTTTTGACTGGTTATTAAATACGGCTACAATGACATGATCAAAAACTTTGGCACCTCTTTGGATGATATCGAGATGTCCATATGTAATCGGGTCGAAACTGCCAGGACAAATGGCTAGACGTGTCATACTATATCCTCCTCATCGGTATATGCTGATGGCAATCGTGCCACCATAGACTTCATGTTTCATTAAAGGTACACCAGCCAGCTCATCAGGCAAGTGTTCATCGGCATCATGTTCACATATGATGATACCTTCGTCTTTCAACAGATCATGTTCCCTGATCGCTTCCACCAGTTTTTCATAGGATACTTGCTGATAGGGAGGGTCAAGGAAAATGATATCGAACTTCAAGCCACGTTTACCGGCAGCTTTCATAGCACGGAAAGCATCTGTTCGGAATACCTCTGCCTGCTCTTCTATATTAAGCGACTTCAAATTCTCGTATATCGTCTGAATTGCTTTTGGATGTTTATCGACGAAAACACAATGGTCCAACCCCCGACTCAATGCTTCGATGCCAAGACCGCCACTTCCTGCGAATAAATCAAGTGCCTGGCCGCCTTCGAAAAAAGGACCAATGATTTGGAATAATGCTTCCTTAACTTTGTCCGTTGTCGGACGAGTAAGGCGGTTAGGGACCGGACGCAGCTGTCTTCCTTTATGTTCTCCAGCAATCACTCTCACAAGATATCCTCCTTATGTAGAACAGTTATCAGCTAATTTCTTTTTTTAAAATAACCTGGAACAAGGATTGGTGATGCCAAGTCATTCTACATTATCCTACCACAAACTTTCTTCTTCGTGAAACTTCTCCCATTGCTAATAAAAATAAGGAAAAATTTTTGTATAAATTCCTGTTGTAGCGTTCATAATAACCAATGAAGCAGGAAGCAATGGCTTACTGCTTTAGAAGACGGAGAAGGCTTACATCCCCATAAGCCTTCCTCCGGTTTCTCCTCTCCCTTTGCTTTTTGTTTCTCCAAGTCAGAAACAAAAAGACGGGCTGTCCGTTTACCGGGCAGCCCTATTTTTGTTTTTCCTCGAAGGTAAGTCGTTGCTATACTTAACCGTTCACAACTTCTGTATTACATGCTAAAGTAAATGCGGGACACATTACATAAAATGAGGTGGCATATACATGAATCAAAAATTCATTGAACTGGGAGAAGGAACCGCTGACTTGTATGAACTGATTGAAATCGGGGACCGGATGGCTGACCGCATTAAACACCTGATGACATTTGCTACAATTAAGAATGGACAGCCTGTCGTTTCACTCGCTGTCGTTCTCCATCCATCAGGCGATGATAAATTCCAGCCGATTTATATCTGCCGGGAAGGTATTCCGGATCCTGAAGAAAAGAAAACACAACGTTATCAAATGTTTGAACAGCTCGCAGTCCGTCTGGATAAGTCTATCATTCCTCTTACAGTGAAGTCTTCCGATCAATTTTATGAGACAGCTCTTTATTATCAGCATCTGATCGGTATCCTAAGGATGAATCGTTATATTGCACCATTAACTTAGATTCATAGTCTACATTTACCGGCCTTTTCATGGCTTGTCCGCATCAAAAAACTGAGTAATCCAGGCCAATAACAAAGCCAGTCTCACCTATAGCAGGCAGACTGGCTTTTTTGATGTCTAGGAAATTATAAAATTTTCTTTTTGTGGATAACTTTACGTGGTTGGTCCCATCCAGCTCCAGCGCCTACCCCCTCGAGGTCTTAAGCCAATCCTCTCTGTGACAAAAAACGTCACGGCGAGGATTGGCTTAAGCTTGTCGGGGGTGAGCAAGGCGCTTGCGCTTTTGTTCTTATATTCCCATTTTGTAATCGTATTGTTTAGCTTTATCTGGCTTTGCGTTTTCGTAGTTTGTTTTTACCTCCGGCTTATAGGAAGGAACCACTCTCGAGACGAACGGAAAACGTTCGAGTTTTTCCATCGTATCTTCGTGTTGCTCTTTATCTACGTATAAAATGGCATACTTGCTCTTTTTGGAAGCATAGATCAAATGACCATGCTTTTTTATTTGTCTTAAGTTCTTCATATGCTGAAAATAAATGACCATACCTTGTCGCTCGACGTTCATAGTTTTTCCTCGCTTTTATAGGCATTTACAGCAAGTGTATCAGAATTATAATTTTCAGGCAATTATTGTGGCATAGGATTTGCTTGTTATTGAAAAACGCAGGTGGGAAAGATAGGATAGAATAAACGCGGTGCAGGAATGGAGAGATGGGAATGACGGATCACGAACGTGCATGGGAGAAATTTATCAACTATATGAAAGAAGCAGAAAGCATCCGTACCTTTGAAGTGAAATCCTTTACCGGCCTCCCTTTCATTTATATCCAACCCCGGCCGGAAACCTCGCAGCAGGAATTGGAAGAGCTCCTGAAACGCTCTGCAGCAGGTGCTATGAAAGGAAAACGCCTGACTCTTGCGATGAGTTTCGTTCGCAAAAGCCAAGCGTTCTATGTGTATAGGGTCCGATTTCTGGTCCCTCAGCGTAAAATGTTCTGTTGCGGAAACCTTTGTGATGACTGCATCCGTTTCACTGATCCCTTATGAATCAGGAGGCGCACCCACAGCCTCCGCCAGTACCGCATCCACAGCCGCTGTCAGTTAGGGCCATGCCATCACGAGGTACCTTGATATTTTCTGAAACACTGAAGGCCACAAGTTGACTCACTTCATCAAGAAGCTTCTGGAGTGCCCGTTCTTTCATCTTGAAAGCGGCAACTTTATCATTCATGTCCATTTCCCGTTTTACGGATCGGACCTCTTTCATTATACGGTAGTAATCAGGATGGTAGCGGCCAAACCGCTCCACATCTTCATATTGATCTTTGATTTGTTGAAAGTCATGAATCAGCCGTTGTGCCTGATCGTCTTCTTCCAGCTGCTTTTTTGCGGATTGGTAGTCCTCCATGACCTCTGATTGCAAAATCATTTGCCCGATTTGCTCAGAGGAATCCAACAAATCGACGATTTCCATCGTGGCCAGCATTTGTTTCACCTCCACTACTATCATATCAAATATGATAGTAGAAAGAAATGCACCAGGTTATTCATCTTTCATAGCTCTGGCCATCTGAACCAGCATATTCATCATTTGCAGCTGGTTCCCGATTTTTTCCACGCGCTGAATCGGTGTCCGTCCAAAGAACCGTTTCATCTCTTTATCAAAGACTGTCTGCTGTCCTGGGTCTCTTGTCAACTTTCTGTACCATTCAGGATTCATGCGAATGAAAGCCAGGCGTTCCTCATTCTCCTGTAAAAAACGATAGTTTTCTGCTTGCAATTCAGATCAGTCCTTTAAAAACGGAAAATTGTTGTTACCTGGGCCTTTAGGGGAGCTTTTCATTTCCTGAAACTGCTTTACCAGTGTCTGCAGATTTCCAAGCGCGCCATTCAAGTGATGGATATGGCCATTGATATTTTCCCAATTGACCTGGTCGACCATGTGTACAAACTGGTTCATCCATTCCTTTTTATCTGTTGACTTCTTCTCTTGTGATTGATCGTGATGGTCATCGCTTCGATAATCATCAAAGAAAGGGTCATCTTCTCCTAATAGAAGCCACTTTTCATAATAGTGTTGGAGATTTTCACGATTACTGCGCAGCTCTTTTTTCAGTTTCGGGTGATTATTTACGAATTCTCGGAACTGTTCAACACTTGGATGAAGCTTGTTGCTTACCATATGCTGCACCTCTTTTACTCAAGGATTACCTGTTATCAGCCTATGCCCACGCCTATAAAATGTGCGGGGAGGACGAGGAGGATTTATATGTTCATTGCATCCGTAGTGGTTCCTATCCTTATTTTTTATTTTTATCTGCGTACAAAAAGAGAACGGGAAAAATATGAACAGGAATGGCGAACATACGGAAAAGTTACATCCGGTGCTATTCTGGAGGGGAGAATCCTCCGAACCGTCTCTTATAAAGAAAAGTTTTACCAGGACCTTTATCTGCTGGTTACGGAATTGTGGGTCGATAGTAAGCAAGGAAGAGTGAAAGCGATAAAAAAAGAACCCGCATCCTCTGACCATGAGAAGGCTGGGTTCCGTACCGGGGAACATGTCCGGTTATCTGGCGAATGGCATCATTCTACATTTTATTTTTAACGAGGCACCAGGAAGTTTTGCGTATAGTAGTCTTTGTAGACGCCGACGCCAAGATGGGAATAGTTATCATGAAGCAGGGCTTCCCGGTGACCTTCACTATTCAACCATCCTTCCATAGCTGCAGCAGCATCCGGATATTGGGCGGCTATATTTTCACCAGCACGCGAGTAGGTCACTCCATCAGCCTGTAACCGTTCCTGCAGCCCAACGCCGTCCGGTGTATAATGAGAGAAATAATTATTATCCCTCATATCCTTACTGTGCTTGAAAGCCACTTCTGCTACAGGCTCCGACCACTCCAACGCACCTTTACCAAACCGGTGCCGGTAGCGGTTGGTTATATCAAAGATTTGTCGCTCCCTCGCTTCTTCAATTGCTTCCCAGTCTTCCTCCAATACTGTTTCCTTGGGCAGTTTTCCCCGATAAGAAATCTGATATGGCTGTTGTTTTAACAGAACTTCATAATTCATGACGCGAATAGATGAAAGCTGTTCAGTAAAGGTGTCGAAATAAAGCTGGGCATAAACACTGTGACTTAATTGTACCAGCGGCCGGGTCTTCAAATCATCCTCGGATAATTGAAAAGTGTATTGTTCCACACCTTTTTTATAAGAGACTTCTTTTTCAAAATCATGCTGGGATTGAACCGCTTGATACTCATCACCAATGGTAAGTGGATCAGCGTTCGTCTCGTCTCCTGTCAGAAACCAGGTCACAATCTTTTCCTCATCGATTCCGAATTGTAAATACTTATCGGAATCCTGATTATAAACCCACCAAGTATAGCCATAAGCGGTTGGGTCTTTTCGCTCCGGCTCTCCGTACTCCTCGATCAAGGATTGTTCGTCTTTACCGATCCATTTATACATATCCCCTTCAATAGACAAGCTTTCCTCTTCTTCGCTTGTATCAGGTGGTTCTTGTGATTGATCTTCTTCTAACATTTCAGCAAGCTTTACTGCAGCATCCTTTCCTTTCTGCAGCCCTTTTTCAAGTTTTCCATCAGCGAAATCTCCTGTAACTGCCAGGTAGATTCCCCCAGCTATCAAAACCAGCAGGACGAGGCGTATCAGATTCATGTCTTCTCTCCCTTATTTTAAATCATGTGGATTCTATCACAGATGCTACTATATTTTTACCATCAGTATAGTCGAACCTGCAACTATTTATGACTATCCTAACCGCATCAGAAACAGTTCTTTATTACCATAACTCTGTTTGCTATTGATATTACCCACGGAAAGCGATCCGTTTTCCCAGCCACCATAATCGCTATCTAAAGTCTCGAAACTGAGCCTTCCATTAAAGGGAGCTTAAATGGAAAATCAACTCTGTAATTTAACATAGCTAGGCACAAAAAAACACGAACCCGCATCACAGGCTCGTGTTTAAGAGATTAATGCACTTCTGGACGTTCGGAGATTTCTTCTAAGGCTTTTCCTGCCGCTTGATCGGACATATCATCCAGTGACAAGTCGCCTAAAGAAAGAATTCCTACAAGTTTACCTTGTTCGACTACCGGCAGTCGACGTACCTGGTGGTCTGCCATTACTTCACTTGCTTCCTGCAAAGTGGCATCTGGCGTAACATGATAAAGCTTGTCACTCATTACTTCCTGGATCGGGGTAGAACCAGGCTTTTTATTGGCATAGCCACGAATGACTAAGTCGCGGTCCGTCACCATACCAAGCAGCTCCTGATTGCTTCCTACTACAGGCACAGCACCTACATTTCTTTCTTTCATCAATGTTGCTGCATCGAATAAGTGATCATCTGCTGTACAGGATGAAATTTCTGAAGTCATCACTTCACGAACTGATTTCATTATTTGTACCCTCCTTCTAATAAAAAGACAGTCATAACTGTCCATTCATCAGGTAGTTTATCCAAAACGAAAGAAAGTTTGCATGCAACGTTAAACGATTTATAGTATAATGAATTGCAACGTGCTCAATTTCATACTATGATAATCTTAACTACATACAATTTTTGAGAGGTGTTTGGAATGAAACTAGAAGGTACTGGTATCGAAGGTTTAGTCATTAAACAAAAAGCTCTTCATCATGTCATGAACAAAGCCGGCTTTATCCGTGGCGGGCAATGGGATTACGAACGCGTCACCTATGATTACAAAATCGGCTCACCTGAAAAGAATATTACTTATTATGTGCGTGTACAGGGTTATGCAATTGAAGGAGATGTAGATGCAGGAAACGCTGTCTTCAAAATGCTGACACCTTTACTAGGCCGCCACTACTATCCTCACGGGGTTGAATATGGAGAGCAGGAAGGCTTTTCTAAGGACTTGATGGACCGTGCAGCTAAGTTAGTCGAAAGAGCTGCCGGGGATATCAAGAATCATCAAGAAGTGGTTTAAGCAATAACTGATACCGCATCCTAACTAACTAGTCAGGTTGCGGTTTTTTAACATCTTACACTCATTAACTGTTCAAACACTCAAGACTTTGCTATATTTTGAATTATAGGTGTTATTTAGGAAAGGAGATACATAAACAAATTGTTCCACTACCTTACAAAACGTCAATGGATCTTGATTGTAATTACCTTACTCTTCATCATTGCGGCTTATTTCCTACTGCCAGTATCTGTCCCTTTAATTATGGCTTTCGTGACCGCTTTGTTTCTTAATCCGGCCATCCGGATGATGCAATTCCGTTTCCGCATGAAGCGGAAATTGGCGGTCATCATCACCTTTCTTCTCTTTTTATTACTGATCAGTATACTCGGTACATTTGTAGTCACCAAAACAGTAACCCAAGTAGCGCATGTGGCAGAAAATGCACCGACATATGTGAAACAGATCAACCAGATGGTACAGAATTGGGAAGAAAGCATCGACCGCTATGCCCAAGACCTGCCGGATGAGTTTGTAACAGAAATCACTGCAGGTATGCAAAGCAATGTGAGAAATCTCAGTGAAACCATAACAGATACGCTTACCATCGAAAACATAACGAAAGTATTTGCTAAAATTCCAGAGTATCTCGTAAGTTTTATCGTCTATTTAATCGCGTTATTCCTGTTCATGCTTGAAATGCCAAGGCTGAAAGAAAATACGTACGAATTTATGACAGAAGAAACATCCGAAAAAGTGAAATTCATGAATGCTCGTTTATCTTATGTGGTATTCGGTTTTTTAAAAGCCCAATTTCTTGTAAGTATCATCATTTTTATAGTAACCTTAATCGGCTTATTGTTTATCTCACCCGAGGTTGCCGTAGTCATGGCTCTAATCATATGGGCTATTGACTTCATCCCGATCATCGGTTCGATTGTCATCTTAGCTCCTTGGTCATTGTATATGTACCTTGCCGGGGACGCAGTGGCAGGTACGAAACTTGCTATCTTAGCCGTGCTGCTCCTTGCCATCCGCCGTACTGTAGAACCGAAAGTGATGGGAAGACATATCGGTCTGTCTCCACTGGCGACATTGGTTGCCATGTTTCTCGGTCTTCAATTGATGGGGATTATGGGTTTCATTCTCGGACCATTAATTTTAATTGCCTTTAATTCAGCCAAAGAAGCTGGCATTATCCGCTGGAACTTCAAAATATGATATAACAGAATATTACTGGGTATAAAAAAAAGCTGATCCAATAAGTCTGTAATAAGACAAAATGGTTCAGCTTTTTTTATCGGTTTAGAAAAAATCAAGAAATGCCGGGTTATTTTTTGGAAGCCAGTTCGTCAGCAGCGTCAAACTGTCTGATGCCCCTGACAATTTGTTCATAAAAGCGGCTTTCTCTACAGAAAGACTTCCTAGGACAACAGCGGAGAGAGTCCGGATGTCCATTTCTATATCCGCACCACCTGTTGTCTTCTCAACCTCCATGTTGCCATCAGTAAGTGTGCATACCCATACCCCTTCATTCCATGGTGCATAGCGGTCTGTGACCTTCAACTTAAGTGAACCGTTCCCCTGTTTCACAAAAGGGTACTCCTCAAAGAATTTAACCACATCTACAATTCTTGCCATAAAGTATGGTTTTCTTACTTCCTTGAAAGAAGGATTGGCAAAATGAAACGCGTCCAAATCACCTGGAAGCATAGAGAGTTCGATATCGCCTGTTATGGAATCATGATTCTTCATCCATTGCAATAGACCTGTGAATGCCTCGTTACTTTGGTAAATGAACTCTTCGATCACCAGGCGGTCTCTTTTCATTTCCGCCAGCAGGTAACCTTCTATTTTTCCATATGCTTCGTAAGCGATGATCTGGGTATTTTCCGAGATGACCCGCCGCTCCCACCACCATGGTTCCCGCTTTAGCATCAGCATATAGTCTGATGCTGCCTGTTCATAAACAGGATTCAACAGGCGGGCTGCATCTTCCTTATGTATTCGCTTCAACTTTCCCTTCTCAGGGGTCTTCCCTGAAATAAGATGTTCCAGTTTCCCTTTATATGTGTAAGTATGTTGCGTGAGCTCAAAGCCATAATTCCGATAAAACGGTATAGAAAATGGATGAAGCATGGAAAGGGATGTTCCCTGTTCGTACATTGTAAGCAAAGCATGCTTCATCAGTGCTCCGACATATCCTTTCCTCCTGTCTTCCGGCCATGTTGCCACACCGGCAATACCACCCATTTTAATCATCTGTTCATTTAATGTTACATGTAACGAATGAAGATGAAGTTTAGCAGCCAGTTTTTCTTCATCAAATATTCCATAAATATCCTGCTTATCCATCTGCCATTTCCTGTCTTCTATTTGAGTTTGCGTCAATGTATAATTAAAAGCGTTCTCACCTAACCTCAAACAATCATCATAGTTCGTGTCTGTGATTTTTTTCAGTTCACTCATCTACTGTTCCTCACTTTCTTAAAAAATAATATGGTATCCTCACGACCATAAATTTTAAAACCTGTGTTCTTTAGTACTCGTAACGAAGGAAGGTTGGATTGATCACATTGAGCAGTAATAACAGCGACTTTTCGCGTGAAGACCCAATCAGATACTGCTGCTACCGCTTCTTGGGCAAAGCCCTTTCCCCTTGCAGATGGAACAATCGTATAGCCTATCTCCACTTGCTCTCCCTTATCTGCACTCTTCAAGTTAACATTACCGATTACTTTCCTGATTGGTTTCTCAATCAAATACCAGGGACCGAAGCCGGCTTCCAGTTCTTTTGCTTCCACGGCTTCTGTATAAAAAGGAAGCAGAGCGAGCAGACCATTACCTGGCCACTCAGTGGTTTTAATCAAGTGATTTTCCTGAAAAAACCTATTCCTTTCATTGATCAGCCATTGTGCATCCTGCTGAGTCATCGCATGAGCCTGAAGCCTTTTTGTTTCTAAAAACAAATGAACCTTCTCCTCTCTTCGTTTCCGGTATTCATTGTTTACTTTACCTAAAGAATAAAAAAATCGCATGAAACCGTTTTGGACTCCATGCGACTCTCCTGATTAGAAACCGAAAATTGCTCGAAAAACATTCGTTGTTTCGCCGGGTTCGTAGATGATGTATAGAAGGAAAAATACAATGACACCGGTAACAGCTGAGAAAAACCAAATCACACTGGTGACTGGCCCTAGTTTACGGTGCTTAGAGATATTACGCTTCAAAGCAAGCCTCAGTGTTACTAAGCCGAAGATCGCACCTGTGGTAGCCAATATGATATGGAAAATCATATAGATGGTATAGTACGTCTCTACCCCTTCAGGTCCGCCGAAGCTTGTATTTCCAACTAAAATAGTTCTAGTTAAGTAAATAATAAAAAATAATAGGGCACTGATGGCCGCGGACAACATCACTTGCCGGTGACGGCGACGGTGTCCTTTAGCAATCAGCACCCATCCAATCGCTACAAGCGTACCGCTTATAGCAATAAATAATGTGCTGATTGTTGGCAGTAAAGGCATAGACGGTCATTCCCTTCAAGCAAAATCCTGATACTCTTTCATACTAATAAAGATAAGTAAAATGCACAAGTTTGTTAAATAACTCCAGAAAATCGCAGAACATTATCATCGTACCGGTTAAGACAACCTTCAGCTTTTCATAAAGTATGAAAAAAAGCTTTCCTGACAAGTCAGGAAAGCTTTCCAGGCTATCAAGAATCTTGGGTTATATGTGCTGGCACCGGATCGATGATGTCCCGCTCTTTGTTGAACCAGGTGAAGAAGATCTTTGCGATAATAGCCCCGAAAATGATCTCCTGGGCAACTTTCATAATAATGCCTGCACTCTGCTGATCATCTAATAAAGATAACGGAGAGAACAGCTCAGGCCCGCTCATTTTCAGTCCAGCCATCCCATTTAATACATCTTGAGGAACACATAGGCTCAAAGCTTGCACCCATGGTCCTCCTTCCGTAAATGTCGCGTATAATGGAGCGTCTGCAAATATGATCAAAGCACATGCCGGTGTAATCAATACGCCATTGGCAAAGATATAACCAATTTTCAATAGCTCACTGAGGCGATCCAATTCTTCCAGTGGAGGAAAAACGGACATCCACA
The DNA here is from genome assembly GCF_043496955.1 of Thalassobacillus sp. B23F22_16. Lineage (NCBI taxonomy): Bacteria > Bacillati > Bacillota > Bacilli > Caryophanales > Bacillaceae > Thalassobacillus > Thalassobacillus sp. B23F22_16. The sequence goes on from NZ_JBIEKD010000007.1 coordinate 18,217, forward strand.
TCAAAAAGGCAGTAAACAAAATACCAAGGGTTATGCCTGCATGAGCAAACTCCCCGGTTTTCGCGTAATCGAATACCGATGGCAGGTGATAAAGTGAAAATGAAGCATTGAATAATAACAAGGCAATCAACGGCTTAGAAAGGAGCAATAAAATCGGACGAACTACCGGGATATGGAATAATTTCTTCCACATCCATTTAGGAATCCCTTTAATGATTAATATTGGGAACAATAAGTAATAAAGAGCCATTTGCGTCATATGTGCCGTAAAAATGATGTGGGCAAGCAAATCAATTGGCGATCCTTTGATAATATACAAGACGATTAAACCCGTATAGAACAAGGCCTGCTGCTTCCCAGTCGGGCGCCCTTCATCCGTGAAGTGATGGCGGCCTGGACCGGTAATGTAATAGTAAAGCCCGGCCAATAGCAATATAAATAAAAAATAGTAAGGACTCCACAGTGCCCGGAACCCGAATATCTGTAATTCTAACCACATAATGTTCACTCCATATTGGTCTGTTGTTATAACCCTATTTTAACTAAATCCGCTGAAATTCTCGACTATTTTTACCTGATCGCTGAAATGTTCACAAAAAAGACAAAATCTTTCCCTAATTGAAGAAAGAGATCGGAACAAATTGTCCCGATCTCATAAAGCTTATTCTTACCACCAAATAATCGTTGTGAATGTAAGAATTGTCATGAACGCTACCGCGATTCCTCCATAAATCATCAATGCCGGCATTTCATGGTCTTTATTTTTCATATGCATGAAATAATAAAGCTGGAATACGACCTGGACTACTGCCAACAGCAGAATGATTGGTATCGTGAAATATTTACTGACATCACTGACCACTAACGCAAAAGCTGCGATAGTAAAAATGATCATCATGACAAAACTGATTACCTGATGCTGCATCTCTTGTTTATGTTCTGCTTTTTCAAACTCGTTATGAGTGGAATTGGTGTCTTTTGCCATTGATTAACCCACCTTTCCCATCAGGTATACAACTGTAAAGATGAATACCCAAACGACGTCGATGAAGTGCCAGTACAAGCTGGCAATATAAAACTTTGGAGCATTGTACAGGTTCAAACCACGCTTGGCGTTCCTGCCCATTAATGTAAGAATCCAAAGAAGACCGAATAGTACGTGGCCCCCGTGGAAACCGACGAGTGTATAGAAAGCTGACCCTAACGCAGAAGACCGGAAAGTAAATTCATATTCATGAATATAGTGATAGAATTCATAAATCTCAAATCCAAGGAAAGTAAAACCTAGAGCAACTGTTACTCCAAGCCAGACCATCATCTTGGAAAAGTTATTATTTTTCATGTGATACATGGCATAGACACTTGTCAAAGAACTTGTCAATAACAGCATGGTCATGACAAATACGAGCTCCAGGCCAAACAATTCCTCCGTACCTGGCCCACCAGCAGTAGAATCATTCAATGCCAGATAGGTACCGAATAGACTTGCGAATAAAACTGTTTCTCCCCCAAGGAAAAACCAGAATCCCAGGAATTTATTTTTACCTTCAAGGGTGGCTTTTTCCGGTTCGTGGGGCATTTGTTTCGGATTTAAAATATCTTCGTTACTCATACCTGGCCATCCCCCTTTTCCAGATCTTCTTTATGGATATGATAACCAAGGTCGTCTTTTACAGAACGGACGAACATGGAACCAAGTGTAATACCCATACCAATGAATACAAGAGACAACCAGACAGGATTATCGACTTGGTAGATGAAACCGAAACCTGCAATGAACAGCCCGAAGGACATCACAAAAGGAATGATGGAACCGTAAGGCATATGGATATCTCCAAGCGGCTCAGCTGGTGTCATTGCTTTCTTACCTTCCGACTTCTCAATCCATAACGCATCCAGACCACGTACCAAAGGTGTCTGTTTAAAGTTATAAAATGGAGGCGGTGAAGGAATAGACCATTCCAGTGTACGTCCATCAAATGGATCGGCAGATGCTTTCGGCTCTTTCATAGCTGTATAGATGACATTCCATAGGAAGATGATGACACCAAGCGCCATGAAGAAAGCACCAATCGTACTGATCAGGTTTCCAGTATCAAGCCCTTGCCCATCAAGGAACTTCCAGTAACGTCTAGGCATACCCATCAGACCAAGGAAGTGCTGGATGAAGAATGTCAAATGGAAACCGATGAAAAATGGCCAGAATGCCCATTTTCCAAGCTTTTCGTTCAGAACTTTACCGAACATTTTCGGCCACCAGTAATGCAAAGCAGCGAAAATACCGAATACAACCCCACCTACGATGACGTAGTGGAAGTGAGCAACAACGAAATACGTATCGTGGTACTGATAGTCAGCAGCAGCTGCTGCAAGCATGACACCAGTCATACCACCGATAGTAAATGTCGGAATAAATGCTACCGACCAAAGCATTGCTGTTGTCATTCGAATTGTTCCGCCCCACATGGTAAATAACCAGTTAAAGATTTTAATACCTGTCGGAACAGCGATCGCCATTGTAGTTACAGCGAAAATAGAGTTGGCAACCGGCCCCATACCTGTTGTGAACATGTGGTGAGCCCAAACCATGAACCCTAGGAAACCGATCAACACAGTTGCAAACACCATGGCGGAATACCCAAACAGACGTTTTTTGGAAAATGTAGAGAACACTTCACTGAAGACACCGAACACAGGAAGAATCAAAATGTAAACTTCCGGGTGACCGAAAATCCAGAATAAATGCTCCCAGATAATGACGTTACCGCCGGATGCGACATCAAAGAAGACGGACCCGAACATACGGTCAAACATCATCAAGAACAAACCGACTGTCAAAGCCGGGAATGCAAACAGAATCAATGTACTTGTGACAAATACTGTCCAGGTGAACAGTGGCATACGCATATAGCTCATACCTGGCGCACGCATATTGACGATTGTCACCAGGAAGTTGATACCACCGATCAATGTACCGGCACCTGAAATCTGAAGACCCATCACATAGAAGTCTACCCCATGTGTAGGGGAAGTTGTGGATAATGGAGCATAAGCTGTCCACCCGGCATCAGGCGCTCCACCCATAAACCAGGAAAAGTTAAGGATCAGACCGCCAAAAAAGAACAGCCAGAAACCTAATGAGTTAAGAAACGGGAATGCTACATCTCGTGCCCCAATTTGAAGTGGAACCACGGCATTCATTAATGCGAATAGTAATGGCATCGCTGCCAAAAAGATCATGGTTGTACCATGCATCGTAATCATTTCGTTGTATAAACCTGCACTGATGAATTCATTGTCCGGTTTAATCAGCTGAATCCGGATAATCATAGCTTCCAGGCCGCCCAATAGGAAAAACAAACCACCGGCGACAAGATAAAGATGCGCAATCTTTTTATGGTCGACCGTCGTTAAGTAATCCCACATAAAAGCGCCGAAGCCTTTCTTTTGCGCTACTGCAGTACTCACGCTTTTAACCTCCCTCTAAACTAAATACCTATATCACATAGCTTTTAAATTATTGTGCACTTTCCGGTGTTACCTCTGAAGGCTTCAATTGCATCAAGTATTCAGCCACCTTACCTGCTTCTTCTTCGTTTACAAGGTTTGGAGGCATGGTGTTGCCTGGCTTGATTTCATTAGGATGCAGGATCCAATTTACAATGTTTTCTTTTGTCGGTTCCAGAATCCCTGCCACTTTGGCACGATCACCGAAGTTTGTCAGGTTAGGACCGACACCTTTTGGCTGAGAACCGATGGCGTGACAGCTTAAGCAGTTGTTTTCGAAGATTTCTTTACCTTCTTGTGCAACCTCTGTCTCAGGCTCAGCTTCAGGGTCTGCATTTTGCATATCGCTTACCCACTGTTCATACTCTTCCGGACTAACAACAACGACACGGAAGTCCATCAAGGAGTGGGAAGGACCGCAAAGTTCAGTACATTGTCCCCAATAGACGCCTTCTTCTGTTGCTTCCAGGTACATTGTATTTTCGTTATCCCCCGGGTTCGTATCGATTTTACCTGCAATCGATGGCACCCAGAAGGAATGGATGACGTCAGCTGACTTCATCGTTAAGTATACGCGTTCCCCTTTAGGGATGTATAAATCCTGGCTGGTTGAAATTTCTTCGCCAGCATAATCGAACTGCCACCAGAATTGTGCGGAGGTGACATCAATTCGTATGTCTGCTTCATCTGATGACTCTTCTGCCAAGTCAAAGACAGCCGTCACTGTTGGTACTGCAAGCACTAACAATAGAATAATCGGAATGACTGTCCAGATGATTTCAAGCATTTTGTTACCTTCGGTTTGTTTAGGAATATAATCCTCTTGCCCTTTTTTCTGACGGTAACGAATCAGAACAAATGTGTAAATGGCCATAACGACGATGAATACAAAGATCATAATGGCAATACTCAGAATCATCAAATCGTATAGTAGTTCCGCTCCATACCCTTCAGGTTTAAGTGCGCTGACTTTATCAACTCCACAGCCTGACAGGATCAAGGAGAGCGATCCGAGCAAGAACAAAGCACGGAATTTTCCCATCCATCCTTTCATGAATACAACCTCTCTTTCTCTTTTTAGCTTTACTTTTATTTCATAATCAGATGATGGCTTCTATGCCATCATCTGATTTGATTAATAAGGCAGTGTGACAATAACCATCAATGGGAATAGGATGGTCAGGTATAACAAGGAATAAAGGAACATCCATGTTGCCCATTTAATGTCATCTTTCATCTTGAAACCGGCCAGTGCCAATACCAGCCAGCCTGCTGTCAACAAACCACTGATAATCATAAAAGTGATCCCCAGTGAAGCTAAATAGATAGGCAGTGGCAACAGACATGCCACATAGACGACCATTTGACGTTTCGTGATGCCGAAGCCGTGGACGACTGGCAACATCGGAATATTAGCCGCTTTATACTCATCTTTCTTCTTCATAGCTAGTGCTAAGAAGTGAGGCGGCTGCCAAATGAACATGATCAAAAATAGGATGAGCGCTTCAAGGCGAAGGCCTGGTTCAATCGCAGCCCAGCCGATAAGCGGAGGAACCGCTCCAGAAAAGCTCCCGATGACCGTATTGATCGTATACCTTCTCTTTGACCACATCGTGTACAAAATTACATAGACAAACCACCCAAAAGCACCGAGAAGTGCAGCTTCAACAGTTGTAAATAACAATAATAAGAATCCAACGATGGATACGACGATGCCCATTGTCTTCACATTGGAAAGTGAGATCGTACCAGTGACAGTAGCACGTGTCTGCGTTCGTGACATAACAGGATCGATGTCCCGATCATACCAGTTATTAAGGATACAACCTCCCGCTATAATGAAAGCGGTTCCGACCATCGTAAGCAAAAATGTCGGCCAATGAGCTATGAAGGATGACCCGGTAAAATGCAGGGCCAGCCAAAAGCCTGCAAAGGTCGTAATCAAATTGGAATTGATGATTCCTATCTTGATCAGACTCATGATATCAGCCCAAAGTGATGATTTGCTGACAGTCGAATGGTTGATGGCTTGTGACGATGCCGTCTCGACTGTTCTCGTATTGTTCATCAGTTTATCTTCCTCCTTCAACCTCCCTCACAAAACAATGGTTCGACATAAAATGGAAGCTGTTTTTTTAGGGTGGGGTTTCAAAAAAATCATGGAAGGGGCAAGAACCCTCTCAAATAGCCCTTGGGGCATCAAAGCCATTGTATCACGGAATACCTTTTCAATCTATTTAATCACATTATTTTTGTAAGATGTGACAAATTTGTGAAAACATGCCCCCATAATAAAATAAAAGGCAATCCAGCCTTTCTCCATGTTTTACTATTGACTTGGAAATGCCTTCAGATCAAGGTTTTTACGTTTATTCCGTTTCAATATCCCCTATATATTTCTAGCAAACAACAGCTTCATTTGCAAGTGTTTTTTACATTTCCATGCTGTTAACAATACAAAATAAACAAAAATGTGACAAAGAGATTTCCATTAAAAAAGGCTGGCCTGTTTGATGAGGCCAGCCCTTAGTGTTACCACTTATTCAAATTCAATCAATAGATCCCCTACGTGAATTGCCTCGTTGTTCTTAACATATATATCTTTAATTTGACCGGAAAACGGAGCCTGGACGGTTGTTTCCATCTTCATCGCTTCCGTAATCATCAAGTGATCACCTTTCTCTACTTTCTCACCCTTTTCAGACAACACTTGGATGACGGTGCCCGGCATACTTGCACCAATATGCTTATCGTTGGATTTATCCGCCTTCGGTCGTTCCTGGACAGCTGATTTTATGCTATTGTCCTTGACGACCACTTCCCGTGGCTGGCCGTTCAGTTCGAAGTAAACCGTTCTTGTTGCATCGGCTTGTGCTTCACCAATAGAAACAAGTTTAACGATCAGCGTTTTCCCCTGCTCGATTTCCACTTCGATTTCTTCACCCAGTCTCATGCCATAGAAAAACGTCGGAGTATCCAATACAGACATATCTCCGTATTGTTCATAGAAGCGGTGATGATCCATGAATACTTTCGGATAGAGTGCATACGTAATCATATCAAAACTTGTAACTTGACGATCCAGTGAATGGAATAAGGTGTCCCGTAATTCCTTGAAATCCACCGGTGGCAGCAGTTCCCCCGGACGGACCTGAATCGGTTTCCTGCCTTTCAATACGATACGCTGCAATTCAGCAGGAAAGCCTTGATACGGCTGCCCTAAATACCCTTCAAAGAACTCGACGACGGAATCAGGAAATGCTAGTGAATCTCCTTTTTCATAGACATCGTCTTCTGTGAGATCATTCTGTACCATAAACAATGCCATATCCCCGACTACTTTGGAGGAAGGTGTCACTTTAACAACATCTCCGAACATATCGTTTACTTTCCGGTACATCTTCTTTACTTCATCCCAGCGACTTGCGAGACCGACAGCCTTGGCCTGCTGCTGAAGGTTGCTGTATTGCCCGCCAGGCATTTCATGCTCATAAACTTCCGTATGCGGTGATTTCATTCCGCTTTCAAAGTCAGCGTAATAATTTCGGATGTCTTCCCAGTAATGGCCTAGCTCTTCATATGCTTTAATGTCCATGTTCGGTTTGCGGTTATTGCCTTCTAAAGCATAATATAGACTGCTCGCACTAGGCTGGGAGGTGAGTCCTGCCATTGGGCCAGCTGCCACGTCCACGACATCCACTCCTGCCTCAACGGCGCGGGCATAGGTGAAAATACCATTCCCGCTCGTATCATGTGTATGAAGATGAATCGGGATTTCGATCGAATCTTTCAAACTGGATACAAGCTGATAAGCAGCTTCAGGCTTCAAGAGTCCCGCCATGTCTTTAATTCCAAGAATATGGGCTCCGGCATTCTGCAATTCTTTTGCCATTCGGACGTAGTAATCCAAGTCGTATTTAGGACGGGAGGAATCGAGAATATCCCCTGTATAACAAAGGGCTGCTTCTGCAACCTTATCGTTTTCCCTGACGGAATCGATGGCCAGCTTCATGCCATCAATCCAGTTAAGACTGTCAAAGATACGGAAGACATCGATGCCCGCTGTAGCGCTCTTTTCAACAAACTCACGGATCAGGTTATCCGGATAGTTTTTATAACCTACCGCATTACTCGCACGTAAAAGCATCTGGAATAGTACATTCGGCATCTTTTCACGCAGCTTCAACAAACGCTGCCATGGGTCTTCTTTCAGGAAACGTGACGCCACATCAAATGTCGCTCCTCCCCACATTTCCACAGAAAACAACTCAGGCAAAAGACGTGCAGTAGGTTCAGCTATTGTCTCCAAATCTTTTGTACGAACCCTCGTCGCCAGCAAGGACTGATGGGCGTCCCGGAACGTAGTATCTGTCAGCAATACCTCATTCCGTTCTTTCAGCCAGTTCGCCAGGCCATCCGGACCCTGCTGGTCCAATATTTGCTTGGTCCCTTCCTGTATCGGTTCAGAATATTTCACTTTAGGGATTCTTGGCTTGGCATACACCGGTTTTTTCTTATTTTCTAACCCTTCAAAACCATTGACCGTCCGGTCTGCAATATAATTAAGCATTTTTGTACCACGGTCTTTTCGTTTCGGAAAGACGAATAACTCAGGGGAGCGGTCAATGAATGTTGTATCATACTCCCCAGACAGGAACTGATTGTGCTGGATGACGTTCTCCAGAAACGGAATGTTCGTCTTGATACCGCGAATACGGAATTCCCGAAGGTTACGCACCATCTTCTTGGCTGCCTGATCAAATGTAAGCGCCCAAGTGGAAACCTTGACAAGTAACGAATCATAAAACGGGGAAATGACAGCTCCCTGGAAGCCGTTACCTGCATCAAGCCGCACTCCGAAACCGCCGCCGGAACGGTAAGCCATGATTTTTCCTGTATCCGGCATGAAATTATTCAATGGATCTTCTGTAGTAACACGGGACTGGATGGCATATCCATGGGTCCGTATCTCGGATTGCTGAGGTATGGCGATCTGTTCTTCATGGAGGTTATACCCTTCCGAGATCCGGATTTGCGTCTGTACGATGTCGACCCCGGTAATCAATTCGGTGATCGTATGCTCTACCTGCACTCGTGGGTTGACTTCAATAAAGAAATATTCATTATCGGTCACCAGGAATTCTACTGTCCCGGCGTTGATATAATTCACATTTTTCATCAGCTTTACTGCTGCTTCACAAATCTCTTCTCTTAAAGTTACTGTAAGTGACACACTCGGGGCTACTTCGACCACTTTCTGGTGGCGACGCTGCACCGAGCAGTCACGTTCATACAAGTGGACGATATTCTGGTCTACGTCCCCGAGAATTTGAACTTCAATATGTTTCGGCTGTTCGATTAACCGCTCGACATAAACCTCATCACTGCCAAATGCCGCCTTGGCTTCTGATTTGGCACGATCATAGGCTTCGTGGACGTTATCAGCGCTTCTGACAATACGCATGCCTCGGCCGCCGCCTCCTAAAGCTGCCTTAATGATGATAGGATATCCATGTTTCTCCCCAAATTCTTTCACTTCATCAAAGCTCGAAACCGGTCCGTCTGTTCCCGGAATAACGGGTATACCTGCCTGGACAGCCTGATCCCTGGCTTTTACTTTATCTCCAAACATATTCAAATGCTCACTGGAAGGCCCGATAAAAATGATTCCTTCTTCTTCACAGCGACGGGCGAAATGAATGTTTTCAGATAAAAAGCCATAACCTGGATGGATCGCATCTACTCCTACGTTTTTTGCAATTTCAATAATCCCTTCGATATCCAAATAGGCATCAATCGGCTTTTTACCTTCACCGACAAGATAGGCTTCATCCGCTTTATAACGGTGGAAAGCACCAGTGTCTTCTTTTGAATAAACCGCCACCGTACGAATATTCATTTCTGTACAGGCACGGAAAACACGGATAGCGATTTCGCCTCGGTTTGCTACTAAAACTTTATTGATTTTTCTAGTTTCAGTCATGATCTCACTCCTTGTCGTTCTGGTTGATTAGTGTTTTGAATCGTAGTACTTTTACCGGCCGGCACTGGCCGACGATCTTTTGTCTGTTCTTCTTTTACATGGACGGTGAGTGCGACATTATTCAAGATACCGACAGAGAGCATCATAATCAATAAGGAGGAACCGCCATAGCTTACAAATGGCAACGGCACACCGGTGATTGGCAGCATACCGGACATGGCACCAAGATTGATGAATGCCTGGATACCGATCATCGCTGAAATTCCGAGTGCAAGCAGGGAACCGAACGTATCCTTGCACTGTCTGGATATGTATAATCCTCTCAGTACGAGTCCCCCCAGCAGTCCTACAACAATAATGACACCAATGAAGCCTAATTCTTCCGCAATGACTGCCATGATGAAATCGGTATGCGGCTCAGGAAGGAAGCCTAACTTCTGCACACCTTGTCCCAGGCCTTCACCAAATAACCCGCCTGTTCCGATTGCTACATAGGATTGGATTAAATGATAGCCGTCCCCATCTGGTGTTTCAAACGGCTGGAATGCCCCTGTAAAACGGGATAACCGTTCGTCTGTAACCATTTGCGGAGCCAGCAGCAATACGAATACCAGTGTAACCCCGATCAATAAAGCTATATGTTTACCTTTAATCCCGGAGCTCGCGATGACAAAGCTGGCAATCAATCCTATGATTGCAGCAGTACCAATATCAGGTTGCAATACAATTAAACCCAGAATCAAGCTTGTCAAAATCAAAGGCGGAAGGACGGCTTTACCGAATTCATCTATATAACGCTGTTTTTTCGCATAAATTGCAGACAGGTATATAATCAATCCGATTTTAACAAATTCAGCTGGCTGAAAACTCATGAATTTTAAGTCATACCAGGAAGTCGCATTGTTGACATTCTTACCGAAAAAGAAAAGTCCCACCAGCATGAATATCATTAATAATACAATCAGTTTAGTCATGCGCTGCAAATGTCTATATGGAAAAATAGTGAAAAAGAACAGAAGGCCTATGCCGATTACTCCCCACATCAGCTGTTTTTGCAAAAAGTGAAAACTGGAGGTATCCATCATCACGGGGGCATAAACCATGCTGGCGCTATAGATCATTACGGCACCAAAACCGGTTAAAATAATCGGTATGATAAACAATGTAAAGTCGATATTTTTCAATTTTTGTCGCATTACGTTCCATCCCTCTATAATATTTTACTAGATTCGTCGCAAAATTCCTTCTTTTTATAACCAAGTATTTTTATAGCTGTCGTGTTATGTATGATATAGAAATTAGAAAAGCCCTGGTGTGACGCCAAAGGTTTACATTACGTAATTTAAATGCTTGGCTTATCGCCAGGTCCTTATCGAAAAAGCCTTCGTATCTCTTCTAAAATAATCCTTTCTCAAAGTATAAAAAAACCCAAATCACAACATTAGCTGTCGCAATTTGAGCTTATATATCAAGATTTCTGTGCAGCTTCATGTAATACATTCAACTGTTGTTCCAAGTTATCCAGCAAAGCTTTGCCTTCCTCCTCGGTTATTAGATCGAGTCGTACCGCGAAATCGATTTCACGTGACAGCCCGAACATTTGTGTATCTAAAACTTCTTCATATAAAGGACATTGTGGCATTGTCAGATTATCCATTTGAACCTTGATTAACTTCAAGATCTTATCTGCATCAGCCTTGAGAAGGGCGTAGGCTTTTTCGCGATGATCTACAGCCAAATCAGATAACATCAAAAATCCCCTCCAATAACAGACTTCTATCTACTATATTATCGTCTGTCCCGCCAAATTGCAATATAAGATATATGTCAAACTTCAAAACCTATCCCTTTTATCCTTTTTCTCGTGCCTGAATGCTATAATATTGTCTTTTAAAAAATGGCTCTGTTAAACTTTGTTTTTCGTGCATAGCTCACTCTTGGTTTGAAGAACGATATACCGATGCTTCCGTTTCTCTCATAAACGCAAGGAGGTCCGGGAAATTGCGAGACTCCTCGAAAATGCTACGCATTTCCTTCGTGCGGTGTTTTTTCAAGAAGCTTATTCAAAGTCCAGTGGGATGAACATGAGCGGTGAGATCCCGCAAGGCGAAGCCTGAGGAAGCTCACCACATGCCCACGGAAAGCAAGTGATTTCCCGGACCTCCACACCGTTACTACCGTAACGGATAACAGAACCTAAAAAATAGATAAATCATAGCGGTTGGCGAGGAGTTCCAATAGCTTTAAGCCGACAACGCTGTTTCCTTTCTCGTCGAGAGCTGCCCCGTATACGGCGATCCCGCCAAAGCCGTTAACCGAACCAACCACTGCTCCGGATACACCACTTTTCGCTGGTATTCCTACCCGGATGGCAAAAGAACCAGAAGCATCGTACATGCCACACGTCACCATGAATGTTTTACATATACGGGCCAAATGCCTTGGAATGATTTGCCTTCCAGACTCTAGGTCTTTGCCATCATTGGCAAAAATAGCACCGATACGGGCGAGGTGATGGATGTTTACTTCAATTGCACACTGTTTCGTATAAGCATCCAGGTTTTCTTCCACACTTCCCTCAATTACGCCATGCTGTTTCATATAGTAGCAAAGGGAGCGATTCAAGTATGCTGTCTGGAATTCAGACACCGCCACGTCTTCGTTATACCGAATAGACTGGTCATCTGTCATTTCATGAATGAAGCTGAGCAGTCTCCCTACTTTTTCATCAGGCGTTGCCCCGTGAATCATATTGGTTACAGCCAGGGCGCCGGCATTAATCATCGGGTTCAGGGGTTTTGAAGGTGCATGCTGCTCCAGTCGATAAATCGAGTGGAATGGGTCTCCGGTCGGCTCCATGCCAACACGGTCGAAGACATATTCTTCTCCATTGTCCATTAAAGCTAAAGCAAGGGAAAATACTTTGGAGATACTTTGCAGTGTAAAACAACAGACAAGGTTCCCGGCGCTGACACATTCTCCATTCAGATCATAGACAGCGACTGCCAGTTCGTCGGGGTCCTGCTTCGCTAATGCAGGTATATAGTCTGCGACCTTTCCATCTCTCGCTAAGGGTCTTACGTTTTCCAGCCAATCTTCTAATACTTCTTTCGTTAAATTTTTGGCCACTTTTATTACCTCCTTCGGGTGCAATGATTACAATTTTTTGCTATTCTGAATTATGGTGATTATTTTATTGAAAGGTGGCCCTTGCCATGATTGTCCAAATAGCAGGAAATGTGAACTATCCAATTACTCTGGATCCGACCGTCTGGATCTTTGATGATCGGAAGGTAACTATGGAAGAAGCATTCGGTACGGTTGATAAAGAAAATACGGAGGAAGATGAACTCCAGAAAGCTTCCATGCGTTGGGATCGTGAAATTTACCAACAAAAAATCGACCCACCCGTTAATAGGAGTATTTCCCGTTTTGAGAAAGAAAAAATCCTAAAAGAGACATATTTAATGGATTTAAAACCTTTTATTAAGACAAGCGAACCTGCCAATGATTCGAAAGGCGTTACGTTAGAAACAACAAAAGGCAACAAAGAAGTGTCAATCGAAGACATGAGGCAGGCACTTGCGTTGTTTTCTGTTGAAGGCCGTCCCCTTAAAGAAGACGGGCCAATTCATCTCTATTGGGCAGACGGAAGCAACAAAAACGAGCCGGTCACAGGCGTTAAGAAAATCATCTTCAACTAATTTGCACCCATACAAATTAAGCTGGCTGGCAGGTTTGCTCAAGTCTCCTGCCTGCCAGCTTATTATTTATCGTATCTTTACAAGAAGTCGGCTGCGAGCTGGGCGAGTGGTGAACGTTCCCCTTTTATCAGCTTCACATGTCCGCTCAAATTATGATGCTTGAATTTCTCCACCACATGCATAAGCCCATTATTATATTCGTCTAAATAAGGATGGTCGATCTGCTGAGTGTCTCCAAGAAGGACAATTTTGCTTCCCTCCCCGATTCGTGTCAGGATTGTTTTTACTTCATGGCGGGTAAGGTTCTGCGCTTCATCAATTAGTATGAGCTGATCAGGTATACTTCTGCCCCTGATGTAAGTCAATGCTTCTACTTGTATCGAACCAAGACCTGATAAAATGCCGTCCAGCTCACCCGGCTTTTTCACATTGAATAAATGCTCCAGGTTATCATATATCGGCTGGACCCACGGTCTCAGCTTTTCATCTTTCTCTCCTGGAAGATAACCTAAATCTTTCCCCAGTGGTACAATCGGACGTGCTACTAACATCTTTTTATACAATCCTAAATCTTCAATTTGCATTAATCCGGCGGCCAGTGCCAGCAGCGTTTTGCCTGTCCCAGCTTTCCCCGTCATCGTCACTAATGGTATGTCCCGTCTTAGCAGCAGTTCCATCGCCATTATCTGCTGCGCATTTCTTGGTTTAATTCCCCACACATGTTCATTGGAAAATTGGCAGGGTTTTAAAAATCCCTGTTGGTTTACCATTCCCATTGCTGATTGGGACGGGTTGTTCCGGTTTTTTAAAATAAAAAATTCATTCGGGTAATAAGACCGTGTCAATTCCTGGATGGGAAGCTGTCCATCTTTGTAAAAGCGGTCCAGGACTTCTTTTTCAGCATAAAGTTCGGAAAAGCCTGGGTATATTTCATCTTTGTGTATGGCCCGTTCATTTAGAAAGTCTTCAGCTGGTATCCCCATCGCATCCGCTTTCACCCGCATCAACATATCTTTCGAAACAAGTATCACCTGTTTGCCGTCTTTCTTTTGTTTTTCTTCTTCGTGCAAATTCAGCGCTACTGCCAAGATCCGGTTATCATTTGTTTTTTCTACAAATATTTCTTCCATTTTTTGATAAGATCGGTGGTTCAATTCGATTTTCAATTTACCTCCATTGCGAAGCAGAATCCCTTTGTGCAGTTCACCTTTCACGCGAAGCCTATCAATGATACGCGACACCTGCCTTGCATTGCGGCCTATTTCCTCCATGATTCTTTTCTTCGTATCCACTTCTTCTAATACGACGGCTGGAATGATGACTTCATTATCCTCAAAAGTATAAATTGCGTTTGGATCCTGAAGCAGGACGTTCGTATCCAAGACATAAATTTTTTTCAAACAGTACGCCTCCTATATATCAGGTTGAAGGGTTTCATGGGTTCTTACCTCATTTATATGTTCCGATGCATAAGGATAGACGACCTGACAAACGCTAGTAAAAAAAGAAGGTGAACTTACAATGAAAAAACATATGCTTAACGCCTTGATATTGACTGCTTTATTCGCTTTGACGGCTTGTCAGAACGACGATCCGGAAACATTACAGCAAGAGCGTGATGGAACAGAACCGTTGATGGTAAAAGATTCAGATCCTATAGAAAAGGAAGATCGTTCCAACCAGGAGATTGCGCAACACTTAGCTAAACTGGCAACAGAAGTCCCAAATGTGCATGATGCTACTGCGATTGTGCTAGGTCCTTATGTTGTGGTGGGCATAGACGTTGATAAGGAATTAGATCGGTCCCGGGTGGGCACGATTAAATATTCTGTAGGAGAATCATTGAAACATGACCCATACGGAAAACAAGCAGTTGTTGTTGCCGATGCAGATGGTGTAGAACGCATCAGGCAATTGAACAACAAACTGCAGGAAGGCCATCCGATTCAGGCCATTAGTGAAGAATTAAGTGCCATTGTCGGCCGTTACATGCCGGAAATGCCAATTGATGACGACCGCCCGGAAGAGCCTGATCCGAATAAAGAATCTGTTCCTGAAAGAGAAGAACAGAAGCTGGATGAAATCGAAGAAGAGCAATCCAACGAACATTTGAACAAAGAAAATAATTAAACCAAAAAAAGAACAGCTAAATCCTTTGCAGGATTTAGCTGTTTGCTTTTTCAAGTATTTCTCGTTCTTTTTCGGTCAGTTCATTATAATACTGGACCCCGAATTGAGAACCTTCGGACACCATCTTAGTATTTTCGTGATTGTCTTCCTGCGGATTTCCAGCTGCTTCTACTGGTAAATCACTGCCATTAGACTTGGTGAAAAGTGACTGCGCTTTCCCTTTCCATTGACCCCGGCGTTCTTCGTCCTTCAGCAAGTATGCTAAAGTACCTGCGCCTAGTGCACCTACCGTTGAAAAAATCCATCTTTTCCTCAAAGAAATCATCCTTTCTTGGTCTTCTGTACATACACTTCCCGAAATGTATTTATTTGAAACAGTATTTTTCTGGTTAATCCTTTAAGGAGGTCATAACCTGGCGATCCAGCTTGGCCGCAGCTTTCTCATCATATGTTTTATCATAGTCAGGTCCTTTAGAAATTTTCGCTCCGTAAAACATGACATCCCTTACTTCTTCAATGTCCACTTCAATTTTGGCAAGCTTCAATGGAATTTCTTCGATTCGTTCGGTCAGCACCTTTCCCTCTCCTTTAATGGAATAAGTGGAGTCTGCATCAATTAAAGTCAACACGATTTTGGGGGCGGATTTGATATTCCGGACAATGACCGAACGATTATCAACTGCGAATACAAGGGTTCTTCTGTCTTTGGCATATACCCAGCTGATCGCATTCACCATCGGAGAACGCGTCTCTTCATGATAAGTGGATAACAACATAAATGTTTCTTGTTGCAGCAGTTCATATTGCTTCTCGTTTAAAGCTTGTTCTACTTGATTCGCCATTCTTATTCCTCCTTTATGTTTAAACCAGCCTTGAGGTATAACTGATAAACCTTTGCTTTAATGCGTGTCTATATACGGTATGTTATACTTTTACTATAGGCTTTCAAGCTAATAGGTGAACTACTATAAATAAAAGCCCTCGTGAAAATCAGGCTTTGTCTTTTGGATGAGCCTGTATCAGAAAGAAACCAATGATTAACTGAGGTGAAATTATGCGAGTAAAATGTGTCATTTGTGATGATATAAACAATATCGACAGTAACTGCCTACAGGCAAAACGGCTGAGAAACCGACGCCTCACTACGTACATGTGTCCAAGCTGCCATGATCGTATTGAGGAAAAAACTAAACAAAGATTGGCAACTGGCGACTTCCGCATCTACAAAGAGCGGAAAACAGAAAAATATCTTAGTTAGAAAAAGGGCTGACCGGAGAGATTCACTTCTCTATCTAGGTCAGCCTTTGTTGTACATGAAGAATGTTTTACTTTATTAAGTCATAGTGACGACTTGGCGACAACCCAAGTTCTTCTAGTATTAATGATAATTTTTAAATTTATGTGGCTCTTCTTCAATCTGGTTAAGGATCAGTTCAATTAGTTCAGTCGGAAAGCGGAACTTGCGCACTTCTTCCTCTGTCTTGCATTCCACTTGGTACATTTCTTCATCCCGATGGATTTCTATGTCTGTCAAGTTATGATCTTCCTTCAGCATTTCGTAAAAAAAATCGGCTGTTTCGTTTGCAGACAGGTCGTCGGGACGGTTTTCGGCAACTACTTTGATGGTAAGCCAATTATAAACAGCATCCTGCAGTGAGCGCATTCCTTCACTCTCCTTAAGTTATCCTTCGTTTCTTCCACTTCGTTCCCTATGGAGCCGGAGTCGGTAAATCCCTAATACGACTGCAGAAGCAAGCAGACTTTCCGCAATCGGGAGGTTTAAGCCCAGAATCAGCGTCAAAAAGAAAGTACCAATAATTAATACAGCATATACAATAATGTTCTGTATTAAAGGAAGTTTCCTTGCAAAACCAAGCTTGAAAGTAACGATCGCCAGGATGACGACGGTCAAATACAATAAAAAGAAGCCACGGAAAAGCAAGGCTACTTCATTTTCATTATTCATATTCACTTCTGTACCCAAGCCCTGGAAGAAGAAATCTGCTATCGGCCATAAATCATTGGGTACATTTAAAACATTATCCTCGTTCATGATGTTCCCCCTTGTTCTCTCTTGTCTCCATCATACTAAACAAATGCAGCTGGCGCTAGAAGAAATTATCAGGACTCCCCTTAGGATTCGACCATTTTCAACAAACGATAACTCAGCTATACTTGAATAGTACATATAAAAGAGGTGATAGTTATGGGAAAAATAGACTGGAAAAGGATGTTTACCGCTTTTTTAGCGATCCTTTGTTTTGTATTTGTAGGATTCGCCCTGGGTATGAAGAACTTCTGGCTAGCCGGACTGTTTCTTTTGCTTGGCTTTGGGGTTATGGGTTTTGGCATAGCTGCTAAACGAAAAAAACGATCGTGACTACAGAGTCACGATCGTTTTTATTTGTTATTTCTTCAATTCGATATACTCACTGACAATTTCTTTGTGGATGTCCTTATGAGACGTCAGGATGGAGTTTTTCTCGAGCATATTGACTGGCTCTCCATCAGCCTGGGTGGTTATTCCTCCGGCTTCATCAACGATGACAATTCCTGCCGCTATATCCCACGGCATCAGACTCATCGTCAAATAACCATCAATAATACCTTCCGCAACATATGCAAATTCCAGTGCTGCTGAACCAAAGGAACGTGTCCCTCTTACTGTTTCAACAAGTCGGTGAATTCCTTCTTCACTCACCCGTTTATTGCGTAACGCCCAGAACGAGTTGATACATAAAATCGAACTTTCCAATGATTGAGGCTTACTCAGAGAGTCCAGTCGCTTTCCGTTCTTATAAGCACCTTCTCCCCGAATCCCTGTATAAAGGACGTCAGCCATGACATCATATATGATTCCAATTTCTCCCACTCCGTCTTGATAAATCCCGACTGATATAGCGAAGTTCCGCTTTTGATGAACGAAATTCATGGTACCGTCAATGGGATCGACGATCCATACGGTTCCATCAAGAGTCTTTATTTCATCCCCGAACCCTTCTTCTCCAAACAGCTTATGATCCGGGTATGTGGAGTTTATTTTCTCAACAAAGAATTTTTCTGTTTCTTTGTCTAGTTCTGTCACAAGATCATTGGGACCCGCTTTGGTCTCCACCTTAAATGGCTGCTCCATCTGCTGACGAATGTTTTCCCCTGCTTCCAGCACCCATGATCTCGCCTGTTCGAATAGTTTTTGCTTTGTTTGTGTTTCCATGACAAGAACTCCTTTAACGTTTTAGCGTAAAAATACTGTATGATTAGCCTAACAAATATCTACCATATCATACACTTATTTCTTTTACTCATTATATATTAGAAAAATTTGACTTGTCGCCTATTACTTATGCGAAAGCCTCCATGTTTTCTTATACTTTAATCCTTTACACTTTCTTAAAGTACAAAAAAAGAGCAACTAATAAGCTGCCCTGTTTATGCCATCCATTGAAGTAGCTCGGAACGCAGTTCATTCAATCGTTGCTTGCTTATGGCTATTTGCTCTTCATCCTCCTCCATCATCGCATCATATAAAGTCATTAGTTCATAATCTATTTCCAGACGGATGACGGGAAGTTTCTCTTCAGCCTCTCTTTGCCACAACGCTTCCATAACACGCTTCATTGTTTACCCTCCCTTTGTCGAAACCCTCTTTTGTCTATTTATATGAGCAGTTTGCTTATTCGGTATGTGTTTTTATTTACTTTTATTTAACCAATCTCACCGGGTTTCAAACCAATAGAACGTATTATTTAGCAGTTTGGCTATACTATGGTAAACTTTCAATTAGCAAAATTGTTTAGGAGTTGATGGTACATGGAGCGTTTTAACGGGTTTACCGATAAGGACTTTGATGTATTCACGATACCTGGTCTCGAGGAACGAATGGAAGTGCTCCGGTCACAAGTTTCACCGAAACTCGAAGCGATTGCCACTGAGCTCGCACCGGATGTAACGGCTCTGACCGGAGATGAAATGTTTGTTCACGTCGCCAAACATGCCCGACGTACGAAAAATCCACCGGAAGATACATGGGCAGCGCTTGCTAACAATAACCGGGGGTATAAAAAACTTCCTCATTTCCAAATCGGATTATGGGAAACACATGTATTTGTCTGGTTCGCAGTCATTTACGAAAGTCCCGTAAAACAGGACTTTGCTAAAGCAATCAAGAAAGAAGATTACCAAATCCGAAAAGAAATACCCGAAGACTTTGTATGGTCGATCGATCACACGAAGCCGGATGTCCTTCCTCAAAAAGAATTGACGGATGAAAAATTCAGTGAGATAGTCGATCGGCTGGAAAATGTCAAGAAGGCTGAGCTGCTTTGTGGTCTGAATATCGATCGTAATGACCCGGTTTTGAAAGATGCTGATAAGTTTCTTGCCCGCTGCAAGGGCGCATTCGAAACACTCGAACCTCTGTACCGCATGGCAAAACAAGCCTGATCGCATGCCCATGCAGAGTTGATCAGCAAGATAAGCGACTCACTTTTATTAAAAAAGTCTGACCTTAGCCAAAATGGCATTAGGGTCAGACTTTTTATTAGGACATGCTTACTTTATCTCCGTTTTTCAATTCTTTTGCTTTTTTCACCGTTCGGTAGCAGGAGTAACCGGATTCTTTCTCGAACTTACCGCATAATTGCTTTTCTTCACTCTTGGAAGGTACAATCTGTTTGAAGCGTGTATAGGCAAGCATCAGCTCGTCCCTTTTTACACTTTTCTCATATGCCTGCTCTACTAACGAATAAAAATTGACGACATCGATAATTTCCTGTTTGGACCAGGTTTCATCGATAGGATAGGTATAATTCATACTGGAATCCCCTTTCTTCTATGTGCTCCACTTCTTACGGATATTTTCCGCTTCATTGATCATGTTATCTATTAAAGCTTTTACTGTAGGGACATCCTTTATTCTTCCGGCAACCTGTCCTGCCCAGGCAAAACCTTCTTCAACTTCTCCCTGATAGATATATCGTTTATTGGCTTCCCCGCTGATATAGTTCTTCAAACCTTCATAGCCCTGGTTCGTCGCTTCCAGAGCAAGAATTTCATCTGTCCATGTATTTTTCAGCGCACGTGCCGGTGCTTTCAAGGAACGTTTGATCACCGTGGTACTCATTTCGTCCGCATCTACTAAGGCCTTTTTATAACTTTCATGAGCGTGGACACATTCTTTCGTGGCGATGAATCGGGTGCCCATTTCGATGCCTTCCGCCCCAAGACTAAGCGCAGCCATCAATCCTCTTCCGTCTCCGATACCGCCGGACGCGATGACAGGAATGGACACGGAGTCTACTACCTGAGGAGTGAGAACAAATGTGCCAATATCATCGCGGCCGATGTGTCCCCCTCCTTCCTGACCAACAACCATGACGGCATCGGCACCGAGTTGTTCCGCTTTTTCTGCCTGCCTTCTGGCTGCGACAAGTACCAACTTTTTAATAGCAGTCCCTTCTACCATTTCTAAGACGGGTTTAGGGTTCCCACCTGTAACAGAAATGACAGGGACATTTTCGTTCACAGCAACTTCCACCATATGTTCGAACGGCCGGCCATGCTGACCGATAGCAAAGTTGACGCCAAACGGTTTATCGGTCATGGCTCTGACACGTCTGATTTCTTCTTTCAATTGCTCAGGTCCATCCATACTCATAGCCGTAATCTGGCCGAGCCCTCCCGATTCAGAAACGGCTGCGGCAAGTTCGGAATAAGCGAGGTGAGCCAGACCACCCTGGATAATCGGATATGTAATACCTAATAGCTCCGTTACTTTCGTTTCCCAATTCATGTTCCCATCCTCCTTTTTTTCATTCTATCATGATTGACTCACAAGGCATCAACTAATAACCACGATTAAAAAAAGCTAGCCACAATGCCTGCCATCTGCTATAATTCATTTGTTTTATATGATTACATGAAGAGGTGTATCGATTGTCTCAAGACAGAACTCCATTATTCTCGGGCCTCATTGCTCATGCAGAGAAGGACCCGATTCAATTTCATATACCAGGTCATAAAAAAGGAAAAGGGATGGATAAAGAATTTCGTGAATTTATCGGAGAAAATACTTTATCCATCGATATGATCAATATTGAACCGCTGGATGACCTCCATCACCCACAGGGCATTATTAAAGAAGCACAAGATTTGGCGGCAGAAGCCTTTGGTGCCGACTATACTTTTTTTTCCGTCCAGGGCACCAGTGGAGCCATCATGACGATGGTCATGAGTGTCTGCCAGCCAGGCGACAAAATCATCGTCCCCCGGAATGTCCATAAGTCCGTAACTTCTGCGATTATTTTTTCAGGGGCGACACCGATTTTCATTCATCCGGAGCTTGATGGTCAGCTCGGCATTTCCCATGGGATTACGCCCGAAGCAGTAAACCGGGCGCTTCAAGCTCATCCGGATGCCAAAGGAGTACTCGTTATTAATCCGACCTACTTCGGGATAGCGGCTGACTTAAAGAAAATCGTCGAAGTAGCTCATGATTTTCATGTGCCTGTACTGGTCGATGAAGCCCACGGCGTCCATATCCATTTCCATGAGCACCTTCCTCTTTCAGCCATGCAGGCAGGAGCAGACCTTGCTGCAACCAGTGTCCATAAACTGGGCGGCTCCATGACGCAAAGCTCTGTATTGAACTTGAGAGAGGGACTTGTGTCTCATGAACGAGTGCAGGCCGTTTTATCGATGCTTACCACCACTTCCACTTCTTATGTGCTGCTGGCATCGCTGGATACGGCACGAAGGCAGCTGGCCATCAAGGGAAAAGAAATGCTCGAGCGCACGATCATCTTAGCACAAGAAACACGTTTGGCAATCAATGAAATACCAGGCCTATATTGTGTCGGCAAAGAAATACTAGGCAGTGATGCCACTTATGATTACGACCCAACCAAGCTGATCGTTTCAGTAAAAGAACTAGCCATGACAGGCTATGATGTGGAGGTTTGGCTGAGGGAGCACTACCGGATTGAAGTAGAGTTATCCGACTTATATAATATCCTCTGTCTGGTAACACCGGGAGATACCAGCGAGGAAACGGAAAGTCTTGTCCAAGCGTTGAAAGAACTTGCTGCCTTACAAACGGATCGTGCGGCAAGACAACCCGTCAAGGTAAAGGTTCCGGAAATTCCACTGCTCGCCTTGTCACCAAGGGAAGCTTTTTATTCAGAAACAGAGGTTGTACCTTTAGATGAAGGAATTGGAAGAATCAGTGCCGAGTCGTTGATGATTTACCCCCCTGGAATACCTATTTTCATTCCGGGCGAAATTATTACTGAAGATAATGTAGCCTATATACGAGATAATCTCGACGCTGGCCTTCCTGTCCAAGGGCCTGAGGATGAAACTCTGGCAACCATCCGTGTCATAAAAGAACATCGCGCTTTCAAATAATGAGACATACTTTTTTCATTATGTAGCATTTTTAAAAAATAAACCCCACCGGGATGGCCGGTGGGGTTTTCGTATGTGCATATAATGACTATTTCTTTTTTGGGTTGCACGACGGACAAGTACTATAAAGAGTGGAAACCTTCTCATCTTCATAATGCTCAATGATCTTCTGGCAATCTTGACATACAATTGTACCCATCTGAATATCCAGCTCCTTTACAAGTAATTTGTAATCGTTTTCAGGTTATGGTCTTATTTTAATATGACACATTTAAAAAATCAAGCCCAAAAAGTATGTCACATTTATTTTTTTCTTTCCCAATTAAGATAACCTGTAAACGAGCTGAAAGAAATTATTCGTAAGAGGCTTCCATCAACTCTGCCGGAGGAACAACCTCGTTTAGAAAATCAGCGAGATCCATCGCAACCATTTTATCCGGAAGTCGGAATTTTTTCTGCAGGAAATCCAGATCCTTTACATCCGAACTGTCAAGCAGCGAAGATTGGCCTGTTTGCATACATACAACGAGGGGCTTTCCGAAAAATTGACTGGTGTACACAATACCAAAGTCATACCTTCCTTCTTTCGTAGTGAATCCAACAAACCTGACATTAGACTGCTCCATTTCATCATACAATTTTTCCATATACATAATGTTTACCTCCTTAATATTTTAAGCCTGATTGGCTTTTTGGTAGAAATAAATGCCAGCTTTTATTCCGGAAACGTGACAAATGTTATTGAGCTACCTTTATGGGAAGTGCTAACATAAGATTAGAAACCTATGACAGGAGTTGGAAAAATGGGTAAAAGTGCATTCATTCATTTAGTAGAAGAAAGTGTCCAACAAACGATTTCTTTGAAAGAGGTACATGATTTACTCAACTATTATCAGGAAATCACTTCAAAAACCGGAGAACAGCTAGATTGGAGTTACAACAGCCACGCTTTTCCTTACTTAGTGACAGAGAAAAACGACGATAATGGCAACTACCTGCATTTAAGGGGCACGGATCCAAATTATCAACATTTACTGGTTGGAGTAGGAAATACAAAAGGATCGACAGACGAACAGGAACAATTTTTCATTCAAATAACCCTGCCTGAAGCCGCTACACATGGAGATAAAAACAAAGGGAATGAGCTGGCAAAATTCTTTGCGAAGAAATTAGAAGGAAAGTTACATTTATTCAACGATCGTATTATGTATTATTATAAACGAAAACTATCGTAATTAGAATAATAATGCACGGGAATGTATTTCTTTTTCTCAGAAAATGGGGACAACCCAGTCAAGCAGCGGCCTGGTTGAACTTTTATATTGTATAAGAGACATTGGATCAATAATCGAGACAACCACGTTTTAAGTGAGAACGGAGACATTGGATGAGTGAAAATTTTTCGATTATGAGAGACAAATTTAAAATTAAACGAGACAAAAACTAAAAAAAGAGAGCCTCTATCCTCTTTAATGAGACAAAACACCACCCCGCCAAGGGTGGTGTTTTATATTATGGGCGCTTGATCAAAAGCGGGTCCAGTATTTCAAAGCCTTTTTCTTCTAGCCCTATGACAATATCTTCAAGACCTTCTGCAGTCCATTCCCGATCATGCATTAGCAGATTGGCGCCGTCCGCTAATAAAGGAGATTCAACCATAATGTCGGCAATCGCCGATGCTGTCTGGTAATCCTGTTCCCAATCATAGCCATATGTCCAATTCATCAATAGCATACCTTCTTCCTCCACTAACTGTTTGGAGTAATCGGTATTCTGTCCAAACGGTGCGCGGAAAAACACCGGCCGCTCACCTATGATTTCTTCGATCCGGTCATTTAACCCGACAATTTCTTCATATTGTTCCTCTTCTGTCAAACTAGGCAAAGAAGCATGGTTGAAGGTATGGTTTCCGATTGGAAAGCCTAATTCGTGGATTTGTTTCAGCTTCTCCTCTTCTTCCGGTGTGTCAAGGAAATGGCCGTTTACAAAGAATATGGCAGGCGCCTCTAGCTCTTTCAACGTTTTCGCCATGTCGACACTAAATTTATCAGGCGCATCATCAATCGTGACGAGCGCTACCTTTTCGTTTGCCTGGTCATCAATCGGCTTCACAGCCCAGTTTCCAGATAACTCATATAATGGCTCACTCACTTGCTGATAGGCCTCTTCTTCCTGTGGTTCATCTTCCTTTTCTCCTGCTTCAGCAGTCTTTTTATCCTCTTCGGAATTCTCCTCCGGCTGCTCGACTGGATTGTCTTTTTCTTCTGCATTAACAGAATCTTGTTCTGCTTTTACATCTTCTTCCATACTGCATGCTCCTAACACCATCACCAACAACAGCAGCAACAAACCTTTTCTCATTTCATAATGGCCCCCAGATGTTATTTTTTTCTATGTATTTCCAACAATTTCATTATACCTGATTTTTTATAGTTTTTACTATGGTTTCTTATTAATTTATACTATAATAAGAAATCGTGGCTGGAGCCTAAGGAAATGTAGGGTGAATCTATATGATGGAACGTCTACGGCAATTCAAACTTTTTGGAAGCAGGACACTAAAAACCGGCATCTCGGTCTTTATAACCGCACTGATCTGCGGTTATTTTGGTTGGCCGGTTATTTTTGCTGTCATAACAGCGATTGTCACAATCGAACACACGGCAGCAGATTCTATCCGGAAGGCAGCCATAAGGTTTCCCGCCTCGGCAATAGGAGCACTAATTGCTACCACCTTATATGGAGTGTTTGGAAAAGGAGCACTCACCTATGCATTGGTAGCTATGCTTACCATCGCGATATGCCATAAGCTCAAGCTTCAGGACGGGATACTCGTAGCGACGATTACGGCAACTGCTATGATCCCTGATTTCCAGGAAAATTACATTGTTTCGTTCTTCATAAGATTGGGTACTACATCTATTGGTATAGTAGTTTCTTCCCTAGTCAACTTTTTTTTGCTGCCGCCGAATTATTTTACGAGTATTCACCGCAGTATCGACCGGCTGTATGGACAAGCAGCTGACTTGCTGGAATTGATATTAAAAGAAGTGATTGGAGAGCGTCATGCAAAGAAGGGCCTTATTAATAGAAGGTATCAAGAGCTTACAAAACATATTGAACAGACTCACCAGCTTTCTCAATATCAAAGGGAAGAATGGTCCTATCATAAGCACACCAATTTCGATATGCGTGCCTTTCAATTTGCTCAAAAAAAGCTGGACTTATTGCAGCAGATCATCTATCACTTGGGAAATTTGCAGTATATCCACACAGATGCAGGTGATTTCAATCACCGTGAAAAACATCTGCTCGGAAGAATGATTCCTTCATTTGTGGCAATATTAAGAGCACCTAAGCATGAAATTCCAGAAGAGCATTTCATGCAAATCGAAGAACTGGATCATGTGTTTTGGGACTGGAAACAAGAACATATCGAACACGAATCAAGATACCGTCACCATTTACCGCCGCAGACGGTATTGCTTTATGAATTGCTTTGTTTGCATGACGTGATGGAAGAGTTGAAGGAACTCTCCACTTCCAAACACGCAGCTATTTATTATCAATATGTAAAAAAACAGCAAGGGATGAGCTGATAACCTTAAACAGTAGTAATTTCTTACGAAAGGATGATGAAATTGAAACAGGTTACAAAGGTTTTTTATATTTCGGTTGTTATCGCCTTAATCTTCATCATATGGGGAATCATACCGGATTCAACATTACCAACCTGGAACCTTAGCAATGTTACAACCAACATACAAGGTTTTCTAACTGAGAAGTTTGGATGGTTTTATTTACTTTCTGCAACAGGCTTCCTGGCATTTGCTATCTATTTAATCTTTTCCCGATATGGAAAAATTAAATTGGGAAAGCCGGATGACGAACCGGAGTATCCTTACATTACCTGGTTTGCCATGTTATTCAGTGCTGGTATGGGTATTGGACTTGTCTTCTGGGGTGCTGCTGAGCCGCTATCCCATTTCCATGCACCGCCTACTGCTGATCCGGCAACACAGGAATCTGCCCGGGAAGCGATGCGCTACAGCTTTTTCCACTGGGGACTTCATCCTTGGGCTATCTATGCTGTAATCGCATTGGCTCTTGCTTATTTCAAATTCCGTAAAAACGCTCCAGGTGTCTTTAGTGCAGCATTGGTGCCATTGCTTGGTGAAGAACGAATTAAAGGACCAATCGGCACTATAATAGATTCCATTGCCGTATTCGCAACGATTTTCGGGGTAGCTACATCTCTTGGATTTGGAGCCTTGCAGATCTCGAGTGGTCTCGCTTATTTGATTCCAGGATTAAGTGATAATTTCACGCTGCAGTTATCTATTATAGGTGTTGTTACCGTACTGTTCATGCTTTCTGCCATGACAGGATTGAATAAAGGTATCAAATACTTGAGTAATACGAATATTGTATTGGCTCTATTGTTGATGTTCTTCCTGCTATTTGCAGGTCCTACAAACTTTATCATGGATTACTTTACAACCACATTCGGGTCTTATATTTCAAACCTGCCGCAAATGAGTTTGCGTATGACTCCGTTCTCGGAAGAAAGTAACTCCTGGATTCAGGGCTGGACCATCTTCTACTGGGCCTGGTGGATTTCATGGGGACCATTCGTAGGAACGTTTATCGCTCGTGTTTCCCGCGGCCGTACCGTCCGTGAATTCATTCTTGGTGTCCTGCTGGTACCGACTATATTCGGTGCTCTTTGGTTCTCTGTATTCGGCGGTACAACGATTCACCTTGAATTCTTCCAGGGTATGGATATCCAGTCCGCGGTGGATGAACTAGGGACAGAAGTTGCCCTATTTGCAATGTTAGAGAATGTACCACTTGGCATGGTAATGTCAATCATCGGACTGACGTTGATCAGTACGTTCTTTATCACATCAGCTGACTCTGCTACCTTCGTACTTGGAATGCAGACGACAGGCGGAAGCTTGAATCCACGTAACCCGGTTAAGTTTACGTGGGGGCTAATCCAGTCTGGTGCAGCGGCTGTGCTGCTATGGATGGGTGGCTTAGAATCTCTTCAGACGGCAGCCATCATATCCGCCTTCCCGTTTACGATTATTATGATTATGTTATGCATCTCGTTAATACGGACGTTTGCTGAAGAGGATAGAAAAATAGGATTAAAAGCTAAAAAGTAATTAACCTGTTACAGTTTAGGAAAGGCGAGTATGGAACCTCATCGGTTTTATACTCGCCTTTTCATTTTCCTTTTACTGTTAAATTAAAGCTCCCTTTTACTGAAGACTCAGTTTCAAGATATGTTGTTTCCGTTACGGTAGTAACAGTTTGGAGGTCCGGGAAATCACTCGCTTTCGGCCCTTTAATAGAATAAGTCACTTAGAGTAAATAGCAAATCAACGAATAGTGCTTGTCGTTGTGCCATTATTACAATTTAACATTGCGATTAAACAACACTTCGATGGGTTTTCACTTCCATGACATTTCGATAACATTCGCTTTTTTTCGTATCTTCTCTGATAAAATGTAACCAGTTTCTATGATAGAAAGAGAGTGGTATTGCATTGACTAAACTACTTCTGCCAGTCGGTTTGATTTTCATCATGATTTCAGGGTGCTTCCCTGAACAGAAAAAAATAGAAGTCATCAGCGCCAATTCGAATGGATATGAAGTTCAGTTATTGACCGAGGAAGAGGATAAAGACATTGACAAAGCATATATGGATGCCTTTCTCTCTTTTAAAAACCAGCACAACCAGCAGCCAATTGAATTTTTCAAAAGTACTGCATCGTTATATCAGGTGGAGGAACACATTAACAAGCTGCCCGCCTTTCTAATCCGAAAAGACGAAAAAACAGTAGCTACCATTACCGGTGAACGGCAAAGTGAGGAAATCGTCGAGCAGCTAATGGAAATCATAAAATAAATTCAATTATAATAAATGGAGCTGTCTTCGTGTATGCAGCCGACATGCTCCACCCCCTTCTCGAATTTTGCGCTTCTCTTTTAGAAATACTGCTGCCCTTCTCCTGCAGTTTTGTACATATTAGCAAAACTTTGCTTATCGCCAAGTACTTTATTGCGAAAGCCTAAGTGTTTCTTATACTCTATTCCTTGATCAAGGTTAAATTATCTTAAACTATTAAAAATCCTGAACCAATAAGGTTCAGGATTTTTTTGAATGCATTATTATTTGATGTGAATTGGAGTTCCAAGCGCTACTTCAGCTGCTTCCATGCTGATTTCGCCTAAGGATGGGTGAGCATGGATAGTTAGTGCAAGGTCTTCCGCAGTCATACCAGTTTCGATTGCCAGTCCTAGTTCAGCAATGACATCACTGGCATTGGCTCCGGCAACTTGTGCACCGATAACCAGGCCATCATCTTGACGGGTAACCAGTTTTACGAAACCGTCTGTTTCGTTCAAGGACAGCGCACGGCCGTTTGCCGCAAATGGGAACTTGGAAGCTTTGACTTCGTAACCAGCTTCTTTTGCGTCTTTTTCGGTATAGCCGACAGATGCAAGTTCCGGATCAGAGAAGACAACCATTGGGATGCCAAGGTAGTCGATTTCTGATTTTTCACCTGCAATAACTTCTGCAGCAATTTTACCTTCATAAGACGCTTTGTGTGCAAGTGGAGGACCTTCGACAATGTCACCGATCGCAAAGATGTTATCTACGCTTGTACGGCATTGTTTGTCGATCTTGATAAGTCCCTTGTCTGACATTTCAATACCAACTTGCTCCAGGCCGATTTCATCTGTGTTAGGCTTACGTCCAACTGTAACAAGCAGGTAGTCTGCTTCGATCGTTTTCTCTTCGCCTTTCACTTCATACGTGACTTTTACGCCATCTTTTGTTTCTTCAACGCCTTGAGCCATCGCATTCGTTACAACTTCCACGCCTTTTTTCTTCAAACGCTTCTTGACAAGTTGTGTCATTTGCTTCTCGAAGCCGCCAAGAATGTCTTTTGTTCCTTCAAGGATAGTAACTTCTGTATCGAAATCAGCATAGGCAGTACCAAGCTCTGTTCCGATATATCCGCCGCCGATGACAACCATCTTCTTAGGAATTTCTTTCAGGTTCAAGGCACCTGTAGAATCCAGTACACGGTCGGAATATTTGAAGTTAGGCAGTTCAATTGGAGTAGAACCTGTAGCAATGATGCAATTCTTGAACGTGTACGTTTGAGAATTTTTGTCATCCATGACGCGTACCGTGTTTTTATCGACAAAGTAAACTTCACCTTTGACGATATCCACGCTATTTCCTTTTAATAGTCCTTCAACCCCACCAGTAAGTTTATCAACGACTTTTCCTTTCCATTCTTGGACTTTGGAAAAATCGACTGTCGTGTTTTCGGACTGGATGCCCATCTCGTCGGCACCTTTTGCATGTGCGTAACGGTGGCCAGCCTGGATCAGTGCTTTAGAAGGGATACACCCTACGTTCAAGCAGACACCACCAAGTGTTCCTTTGTCTACGATTGTTACCTTTTGACCAGTTTGTGCGGCACGGATGGCAGCTACATAGCCGCCAGGACCCGCACCAACTACTAACGTGTCTAATTCAATTGGAAAATCTCCTACTACCATACTTTACGCCTCCATCATAATAAGTTGTGGATCGTTCAGTAAACGCTTGATGTGGTTCATTGCGTGCTGAGCTGTTGCACCATCGATAATACGGTGGTCAAAGCTCAAGGATACAGCAAGAACTGGAGCGACTACGATCTCACCATCGCGCACAACGGCTTTTTCGCCGATGCGGCCGATTCCAAGAATCGCTACTTCCGGATGGTTGATGACCGGAGTGAACCATTGGCCGCCGGCAGAACCGATATTGGTGATTGTAGTAGAACCGCCCTTCATTTCTTCAGATGACAGTTTACCGTCACGAGCTTTCACAGCAAGTTCATTGATTTCACTTGAGATAGTGAAAATGGATTTGCGGTCAGCATCTTTTACGACTGGTACAAGCAATCCTTTGTCAGTATCTGCTGCGATACCAATATTATAGTAGTGTTTCTGAATAATTTCATCCGTTTCGTCATCAACTTGTGTATTTAGTGCCGGATATTTTCTCAAGGCAGACACAAGTGCTTTGACTACATAAGGAAGGTAAGTCAGTTTGATGTCCTGTTCAGCAGCAACTGCTTTGAACTTCTTACGGTGAGCGACAAGTTCAGTTACATCCACTTCGTCCATCAATGTAACATGCGGTGCTGTGTGCTTGGAGTTGACCATCGCTTTAGCGATCGCTTTACGGATACCGCTCATCTTCTCACGAGTTTCTGGATATTGACCTTCCAGTACAGGCTGTTGTTTTTCAGTAGAAGCCGCAGCTTGCTGGTCTTGTGCTTCTTCTTTCGCTTCGCCAGCTTCTGCCTGTGGCTGCTGATCGCCGCTCAAGTATGCATCAACATCTTCTTTTGTTACACGGCCGTTTTTACCACTGCCTTGAACCTTACGGATGTCGACATCTTTATCACGAGCGTGTTTGCGGACAGATGGCATGGCGATGACACGCTTATCTTCATCTACTTCTTCATCGTCTGCAGCAGGAGCTTCTTCTTTAGCTGCGCCTTTGTCTTCAGCAGCCGGCTCTTCAGATTTAGCTTCTTCTTCAGGAGCTTCTTCCTGTTTATCGTCTTCGCTGTCGTCAGACTCATATCCTTCAGCATCAAATGTGATGATTGTGGTACCAACTGTAGTGGTAGCACCTTCTTCCACTAATACATCTTTGACAGTACCTTCAACAGGAGATGGGATTTCTACGACTGCTTTATCATTTTGCACTTCGCAAAGGACATCGTCTTCTTTTACTTCGTCACCGGCTTTGACAAACCATTTTACAATTTCACCTTCATGGATGCCTTCACCGATGTCCGGTAGTTTAAATTCGAAAGCCACGAATATTGCCTCCCTTTTCTAGGTTTCAATTAAAAGTTCATTACTTTATTGACTTTCTCTACAACGTCGTTATGGTTTGGAAGCCACACTGTTTCTGCTTGTGAGAAAGGATAAACTGTATCTGGAGCAGCTACGCGCAGTACTGGTGCTTCCAAATGCAGGATCGCTTTTTCCTGAATTTCAGAAACCACACTAGCAGCGATACCAGCCTGCTTTTGTGCTTCCTGAAGTACGACAGCACGATTCGTCTTCTTGACTGATTCAAGAATTGTTTCATAATCAACCGGAGCAACGGTACGTAAGTCGATGACTTCTGCAGAAACTCCGTTTTCTTCCAGTTCATCAGCAGCTTTCAATGCAGTATGGACCATCGCACCGTAAGCCACTAGCGTTACATCCTTGCCTTCACGTTTCACTTCGGCTTTACCCAATTCAAGTGTATATTCTTCTTCAGGTACTTCTTCACGGAAAGAACGATAAAGTTTCATATGCTCAAGGAAGATAACCGGATCGTTATCACGGATGGATTGAATCAACAACCCTTTCGCATCGTACGGGTTGGATGGAATGACTACTTTCAGACCAGGCTGTTGAGCCATCAATCCTTCCAGACTGTCCGCGTGCAGTTCTGGTGTGTGTACGCCGCCCCCGAAAGGAGAACGAACTGTGATTGGCATGGTACGGGTACCACCGGAACGGTAGCGGTAACGAGCCATTTGCCCGCTGATCGCATCCATCGTTTCAAAAACGAAACCAAAGAATTGGATTTCAGGTACCGGACGGAATCCTTGAAGGGCAAGCCCGATTGACATACCGCCGATTCCTGATTCTGCTAACGGTGTATCGAATACGCGATCTTCACCGAACTCTTTTTGTAAGCCTTCTGTAGCACGGAAAACACCGCCGTTTTGGCCAACGTCTTCACCGAAGACTAGCACATTTTCGTCATTTTTTAATTCTGTCCGCATCGCATCAGTGATGGCTTGGATCATTGTCATTTGTGCCATGGTTTATTTCGACTCCTTTGCCTCGTATTCTTCCCGTTGCTCTTGAAGGCTGGCAGGAAGTTCTTCGTACATGATATCCATCAGTTCTGTAACTTTCTGTTTTGGCTGCTCGTCTGCTTTTTTGATGGCAGCTTTAACTTCTTCTTTCGCTTGTTCGATTACTTCATTTTCTTCTTCTTCAGACCATAGGCCTTTGTTTTCAAGGAACGTACGGAAACGGACGATAGGATCTTTTGCTTCCCATTCATTGTCAGTTTCTTCTGTACGGTAACGTGTCGGGTCGTCACCAGCCATCGTATGAGGTCCATAACGGTATGTCATTGTTTCGATCAATGTCGGACCTTCACCGTTTATTGCACGGTCACGCGCATCTTTGGTTGCTGCATAGACAGCCAAAACGTCCATGCCGTCTACCTGGATGCCTTCGATACCAGCAGCGACCGCTTTTTGTGCGATTGTTTTCGCAGCGGATTGCTTTTCTACTGGAACGGAAATTGCATAACGGTTGTTTTGGACTACGAATACTGCTTGTGCGTTGAATGCACCAGCAAAGTTAATACCTTCGTAGAAGTCACCCTGGGAGGCACCGCCGTCCCCTGTGTAAGTAATTGCGATTGCGTCTTTGCCGCGTTTCTTCATACCAATACCGACACCAGCAGCTTGTGTGATCTGTGCACCGATAATGATTTGCGGGCTGACTGCATTCACACCTTCTGGCATCTGGTTACCGTGAAAGTGTCCACGGGAGAATAGGAATGCCTGGTACAGCGGCAGACCATGCCAGATCAATTGAGGTACATCACGGTACCCTGGAAGAATAAAGTCTTCTTTCTCTAGTGCATAATGACTGCCTAGCTGGGAAGCTTCCTGTCCTGCTGTCGGAGCATAGAATCCCAGGCGGCCTTGACGGTTCAAGGCAATGGAACGTTGGTCTAAGATACGTGTGTAAACCATGCGGCGCATGATCTCTTTCAAATCATCGTCTGAAAGGTCAGGCATTGCATCTTCGTTTACGATTTCGCCTTTTTCATTCAGAATTTGAAACATTTCGAACTGATTTTCAATGTTTTCAAGTGAGCGTTTCAAACTGATTCACCTCTTCCTTCCTATTAAAAAAATGGATACTTTCCTTAGCTTTCCCAAAAGCTGAAAAAACCTGTACCGATTTGCTCTTATTCTTTTACCCTTTAGCCATTTATATTAATCATAAGCCTTACACAATGGAAACTGTTACAATAAGAACACAAAAATAACTGGTACAATGAAATGTTCTGTTTGTAGTTTAGCTTATCTTACTAGGAAACGTCAAACAGTTTGTATCATTTTTGATGGAGGTTTTTTAATAACAGCTGGGGCATCAAGGATGAAACAGGCTGGACGGCATGTAGCGTTAGAAGTCTGTTTCAGTAAAATGGCACCCCTGTATCAGTTACGGCTCCGTAAAAAATAGATCTTCTGTTATTTTGAATGATTAATCTCCTAGATGCTCAACAAAAAAAGACCGCCAAGGGCGGCCTTTTTATTCCTGGTCTGTATCTTCTTCCTCTGAATCGGGGTTATCTTCTTTCTCCTGCTCATTTGATTCCGATTCGGAAGCTCCATTTTCTTGTTCGCTGTATTCCACATTCAAATCTGTCGCTTCATAGAAAGTTTTCTTCTGCTCGTTGTATTGTTCCGTATACTGATTGAATTCCTCATTCGCTTCAATGACCTTATCATAACTGTCATTGATTTTGTCGATTTGATTCTGCAATGTTTCTTCTTCTAAGTCCTCCTGCTGAAGCAGCTCGTATAATTCTTTATCCAGTTCAATCGCTGACTGGTAACTTTGATACAATTGCTGGTAAGCCTCGTAACGATTATTCATCGTTTCCACCAATTTTTGTGCTTCTTCCTTGGCTTCTTCCTGTTCTTCTTCATCTAAATCATCAATAATCGGTTCGATTTTATCAAATTCTTCTTTAGCTGCATCGATGCTTTCTTTTTCACGGTCAATCTTTTCCTGACGCTCTTCCACTAAAGATGCAGCTTCCTGGGAATACTCCTGAATCTGGTCGAACTCATCCATACTCAGGTTAATGATTTTGTTATACAGTTCCTGTTCCTTACGTTCCAATTCAACGATCGGCTCTTGTTGTTCCCGGAATTCTTCCTCCAGCGAAACAGCTTCTTCAAGATGTTCATAGATCTGTTCCTCAGGAGCCGGCCCATTATTGCAGGCTGCTAACATAACTAGGATAAGTGTTAATGGTATGAATAGCTTTCTTAAAAACACGAAACTTCCCCCTTAAAGAAGTATGGATTTTTCCATACTTTTCATCATAATTTACATACTATAATAAAAAAAATTAAATTGGAAGGATATTTTATCCAATATTGTAGTAGAATGGGGATTTCTCTTATCCCCCTTCTGATGTCATCTATGTTAAACTATATGAAGATATTTGAAGACAGAGATAGAGAGAAAGGATGGACATTGGTATGATTACAATGAAAGATATCGTCCGGGAGGGTCATCCGGTACTTCGTGAAGTGGCTGAAGAGGTGGAAATGCCCCCGAGCGAGGAAGAGAAAGAAACCCTGGAAGAGATGCTGCAATATTTAATAAACAGTCAGGACGAACAAATCTGTGACCGTTACAGCTTAAGACCGGGTGTAGGATTGGCCGCTCCTCAAATTGGGGTATCCAAGCGGATGCTTGCGGTCCATTTTGCGGATTTCAATGATAAATTATATAGCTATGGCTTGTTTAATCCGAAAATTGTCAGTCATTCCGTTGAAAAAGCTTATTTGACGAGCGGTGAAGGGTGCCTGTCAGTAGATCGGGAAGTGCCTGGATATGTTCCGCGGTATGCACGCGTCACAATCAAAGCTGTTGATTTGGAAGGTAACGAAGTCAAATTACGTTTGCGTAATTTTGCGGCGATCGTCTTCCAGCATGAAATCGACCATTTGAATGGCGTGATGTTCTACGACCATATCGATCCGGATAATCCATTCAAAGAACCAGAAAACGCCAAAGCCCTTGATCATTAAACACAACTTTTCATTTCATAACATAGTAAAAAGCATAGAGCCCTCGTGGCTCTATGCTTTTTACTATGGTCCCATTCAATTAAAAAACCGAAAAGTCGAAGACTTGATTTCGAGATAATGTTGGGCATTAAGGGGCGTTGGGGAAGGATTCGCTTTCCTGCGGGGACCTGGCAAGCTTCCTCGGGCTGCGCCCTGCGGGATCTTGCCTTGCTCCTTCTCCCGCGGGAGTCTCACCCTTCCCCCCCGCCCTTTGCCATATAAGAGACTCGAAATCGTTCTTGGAAAGTCCAGACCTATTTAGTGAAGAGAATCCTATTACAATGCTAAGTTGATCGGTATTTTCTGTTCCAAAAGCAGGCTATTTTTGATAGCAGTTTCGAGACACTAACAAACGTATGGCGGCCGGAAAAACGGTGAGACTCCTGTGGGATGAACATGAGCGGTGAGATCCCGCAAGGCGAAGCCTGAGGAAGCTCACCACATGCCCACGGAAAGCGATCCGTTTTTCCGGCCGCCATAATCGCAATTAAAAGTCTCGAAACATTAAAGGGAGCTTTGCCATAGAAACCGTGCACTACTATACTGGAACCGATTACTATATGGCTGTTAGTTTTCTAGAAGGCCGACTTCGTGGATGGCTTTGACTAGTCCGCCTTCGTCAACATCATCGGTTACATAATCAGCAAGGGGTTTAAGCTCTGGAATTGAGTTCCCCATCGCTACGGCTGTTCCGACCACTTCCATCATTTCCTTATCGTTCGGTCCATCACCAAATCCGTAGGAGTCTTCAATGCTCAGACCGCTTGCCTCAATCATTTTTTTAATTCCTTCCGCTTTAGAACCACCGCCAGGCAAGACATCACAGGCTTTCGGATGCCAGCGGATAAAATCAAAAGCGTCGTGCTCTCCACGATATTCTTCAATTTCATCCCCTTCACAGAAAATCAAGGATTGATATATATTCCTGCCATCATAAAAAGCATCGTCGATATCCGGGTAATCAAAATGTAAGCTCCCCATACTTTCCGAAATTTGCTCATGTCCAGACTCTGTCGCCTTCATTTCTTCATGATTCATAAATACCATCGGGTGGCCGGTTTCTTGTGCATGTTCAAAGAGAGTGGTTAGCCTTTCTGTTGAAAGAGGGTTCTCATAAATGACCTCCCCTTCAAATACCACATACTGGCCATTAAAACTTACAAACGATTCGATCCCAAGCGTTTTTCTAATATCCTCGAACATGAATGGAGCTCTGCCAGTCGCAATGGCGCAGTAGACTCCTTCTTCCTGAAGGCGTTTGATTGTCAGAATCGTCTCTTCCGGCAGTTCTTTATTATGATTTAGCAAAGTTCCATCAATATCAAAAAAAGCAATCTTCTTATTCATTTTTACATCCTCCTGCTGTTCCGTTATTATCTGTTTATTTCTTTTCAGTTATTTTTAATCAATGAATACACCATAGCATGACTGAAACAAGATGAGAAGGGAAAAACTATGGGATAACTACAGGAATTTCAAGCGCCAATTTAGGGTATCGTTGGATAATAAATCCTCTCAGATGATAGTTCTTTGTTTCATTATTTCTCAAACCGTATTATACTAAGAGTAACGGGATTGGGTCGGTTGAACGTTTTTAGTTGTTTTCTTCATCACCTTGAAAGGAGATGAGTGCTATGCTGAAGCGCTTAAGAAGAAAGCTGAAAAAACGTTGGAAAGATTTTTGGAAGCGTAAAACGTTAGCCTGAGACAGTTTTCTCCTACGAATTAGGAGTAGCAAAAAACATCCGATAAACTATGCGCTATTATTATTGCTAGGAAAAAATGGAAAACATTAGCAGTTAGGAGAGATATTAGAAAATGGTATATAAAGTGTTATATCAGGAACTTCCTGCCGAAGTTCCTGTTAGAGAACGTACAAAAGCTCTGTATGTAGAAGCAGAGACAGAAAGAAAAGTTCGTGAACATCTGTCTGATCGTGGGATTAATATTGAATTTATTCAGGGGTTAGATGAGGAACACCTGAATTATGAAAAACAAACGGTTGAAAACCTTGAAGTGGAGAACGGCTGATCATGAAATTCGTAAAAAATGATCAAACCGCTGTTTTCGCACTAGGCGGCTTAGGTGAAATCGGTAAAAATACGTATGGCGTCCAGTTCCAGGACGAAATCATCTTGATTGATGCGGGTATCAAATTCCCGGAAGATGAATTACTTGGAATTGATTATGTCATTCCGGATTACACCTATCTCGTGCAAAACCAGGACAAAATTAAAGGTCTTTTCATCACCCACGGACACGAAGACCACATAGGCGGCATTCCTTATCTTCTACGTGAAATCAATGTGCCTATCTATGCAGGAAAGTTAGCGATCGGACTACTTAAAAACAAATTAGACGAACACGGTTTATTGCGGAATGCGAAACTGAACACGATTCAGGAAGAGGATGTTATCAAATTCCGCAAAACATCGGTGACATTCTTTAAAACTACACACAGTATTCCGGATTCTTTTGGTGTCGTTGTGAAAACACCACCAGGGAATGTTGTGCATACTGGTGATTTCAAATTTGATTTCACCCCGGTTGGAGAGCCAGCAAACCTAGCAAAAATGGCTGAAATCGGAAAAGAAGGCGTCTTAGCTCTATTATCGGATAGTACGAACAGTGAAGTCCCAGGTTTTACAAAGTCTGAAAGTGTTGTCGGACAAAGCATCCAGGATATTTTCAGCCGCGTCAATGGACGAGTCATTTTCGCCACTTTTGCATCCAATATCTATCGTTTACAGCAGGCGGTAGAAGCAGCGGTGAAACATAACCGTAAAGTCGCCGTATTTGGACGCAGCATGGAATCGTCCATTCGAATCGGCCAGGAACTCGGCTATATTCAGGCGCCGAAGGATACTTTTATCGATGCCCATCAGATCAACCGTCTTCCAGCACATGAGGTCATGATCCTGTGTACCGGCTCCCAAGGGGAACCAATGGCAGCTCTATCCCGTATCGCCAATGGTACACATCGTCAGATTCAGATCATGCCAGGAGATACTGTCGTGTTCTCCTCTTCCCCAATCCCAGGGAACACGTTGAGTGTATCTAAGACAATCAACATGCTTTACCGTAACGGTGCGGATGTTATTCACGGACCATTAAATGACATCCATACTTCTGGTCATGGAAGCCAGGAGGAAATGAAATTGATGCTTCGTTTGATGCAGCCTAAGTATTTCATGCCGATACATGGTGAATACCGTATGTTAAAAGAGCACACGAAACTGGCACAACAGACAAACATCGATCCGAGCGACTGCTTCGTTATGGATAACGGGGACGTTTTGGCCCTCGGTAAAGATAATGCAATGATTGCAGGTAAAATCCCATCCGGTTCTGTATATGTAGATGGAAGCGGTATTGGTGATATCGGGAATATCGTGTTACGCGACCGTCGCATCCTTTCTGAAGAAGGGCTTGTGATCGTAGTTGTAAGTATCAACATGAAGGAATTCAAGATCGCATCCGGTCCAGATATTATATCGCGCGGTTTTGTCTATATGCGTGAATCTGAAGATCTCATCAAAGAAGCGCAAAAGCTTGTTTCCCAGCATGTTGAAAAAGTGATGGAACGCCGTACGACCCAGTGGTCGGAAATCAAGAATGAAATTACGGATACCATTGCACCATTCTTATTTGATAAAACAAAACGCCGTCCGATGATCCTTCCGATCATTATGGAGGTATAATAAAAAATCCCGGACATGTATAAAATGTCCGGGATTTTTTACATTTCAGGAGCCAGATTCGGATGATGGCTTAAATGGAAGCATATAACAGGAACTTCTTACTTAACGCCTCCATGTTCTTCCCTATCACCAATAACTTCTGCCCTAACGACCAGACGTTCCTCCCTAACTCAACAAACTTCTGCCCTAACGACGGAAACTTCTCCCCTAACTGAAAAATAGGGCTTACCCTGCCATCAGGTTAGTCGGTCGATTGTTTTTTTCATATCAGGAAGTTCAATGTTGCCTGTATCGAAGAATTCTTTAATCAAAAATTTGCTGTAATTGACTGCCTGGGTATAACCGATGTGACCTGGTAATGGCGCCTGCTCTTCAATTACGACGTCAATGATGGCGGGTTTGTCGCTAGCGAATGCCTGGTTCATACTGCTGCTTAAGTCTTCAAATTTTTCCACGCGATAACCTTCTCCGCCGCATGCTTCAGCAAATTTAGCAAAATCCATTTCTCCTAAGTCAGTTTGATACGTCTGGTGTCCCATTTGCTGCTGCTCGTATTTGATCATGCCAATGGATTTGTTATTGAGGATAATCACTTTGATCGGAAGTTCGTATTTTACGGCTGTCACAAAATCCTGGGATACCATATTGAAGCCGCCATCTCCGCATACAGCGATTGCCTGGCGATTCGGATAGGCAATTTGTGCCGCTATTGCTCCTGGAAGCCCGCTTCCCATCGTCGCCAGCCAGCCTGAAATGATGAAATCCTGCTGCATCAATGGAAGAAAGCGGGTCACCCAAACGGTCACATTACCGACATCACAGGAAATAACCGCATTCTTGTCCATCACCTGCTCGAGCTGATACATCACTTGCGGGGCATGCATTGGATCCTGTTCCAGCTTTTTCTCCTCCTGAATCTTAACATGCCATTCTTTCATTCTTTCCTGACTCTCTGTTAAAAACGAATCGTCTTGCTTTTCACTCATATGAGAAGTAAGATAGGCAAGTGTTTCCTTGGCATCGCCTGCAAGTCCCACTTCGATCGGATACATTTTTCCAAGATGTTCAGGCTTATAATCAATCTGGATGGCTTTTACACCATCGGGGAGGAAATCGCGGTACGGAAATTGTGTACCAATCAGGATAATTAAGTCTGCGTCCATCATTGCCTTGTAGGCAGGTTTTGTCCCTATCTGCCCATGCTGTCCAAGACAAAGCGGATGCTGGTCCGGGATCACCCCTTTAGCCAGCAGACTAAGGATAATTGGCGCTTTGATATGTTCAGCAAACGCCACCAGTTCCTCACTGGCTCCTTTCACCCCTTTACCCGCGAGGATGACCGGCTTTTTCGCCTCGTCAAGCAGCGATCGTGCTTCTTTTAATGATCCTTCTGATGGGAAAATTTGCGGACGATAGGATCCTTGAGATGTCAGCCGGCTTTCATTTTTAAACTTTTTGGCAAAAAAATCATCCGGTACAATCAATACCGAAACACCTTTATTTACATAAGCCTCACGAATCGCCTGATTCAATAAGTCAGGAAGCTGGGATTCCGTCGCTGCCCGCTTGTTAAAGACGGCGACATCATCAAACATCCGCTCCAGGTTGACTTCCTGAAATGCATCCGTGCCAATTTCTTCACTGTCCACTTGCCCGACAATGGCGAGGACAGGTGCCCTGTCAGCTTTGGCATCATATAACCCATTCATCAGATGGATGGCTCCTGGTCCTGCGATGGACATACATACCCCGATTTTTCCGGTTAGTTTAGCATACGAGGCGGCAGCGAGCGCTCCTACCTCTTCATGGCGCACTTGAATAAATTTTAATTTCTCTTCCTGTTTTCGTAGATCGTCAATCAATTCATTGATGGAATCACCTGGCATGCCATAGACATGATCAATTCCCCAATCGATCAACATTTCTGTCATTACTGTACCAGTTCGTTTTTCTAACACCATTAAGCACCCTCTCTACATCTAGTTATCTTATATCCATGTGTATATCCTTCCCCGCAACAAAGGAAACCTTCCCCATAAAAACACTTGGCAGAAAATTATCATACAAAAAAGACTGACAGAGTTCATTTTCCGCCAGTCCTTGATCAGCTTATCACTAATTTTTGTAAAACATTCCTAATTTAATCGTCTTCGACCACCAGATTTTTCTCGAAGCGTGAGATATCCTTATCAGCACCGATAACGATCAGGATATCGCCTTCCTGAATCATCTCGGTTGCCATTGGAGAGACGATAACATCCTTATCACGCTTAATAGCAACAACGTTACATCCATATTGCGCACGAATATCAAGATCGACAAGTGAACGTCCGCTCATTTTATTTCCGGCTTTCACTTCCACGACACTGTGGTCGTCAGAAAGCTCGATATAGTCGAGAATATTGTTAGACATGATGTTATGGGCAATTCGTTTACCCATGTCACGTTCCGGGTGAATGACGTGATCGGCACCTATTTTGCTCAGTATTTTTTCATGGTAATCATTCTGAGCTTTGACAGTAATCTTTTTAATACCAAGTTCTTCCAGGATTACGGTAGTCAGAAGACTTGCCTGGATATTGTCGCCAATGGCAACGATCACATGATCGATATTACGGATTCCCAGTTCTCTCAACACGGTTTCATCGGTAGAATCAGCAATAACAGCGTGTGATGCAATTTCTTTGTATTCATTTACTTTATCTTCATCTAAATCAATGGCGAGTACTTCAAGACCTTCTTTGCTCAATTCCTTGCAGATACTTCCGCCGAAGCGCCCCAAGCCAATGACTGCATACTCTTTCTTCATCGTTAATCCTCCATTTTCGCTTACATCAGATAGAAGTATTCTATCATAATTTAAGGTTTGCGACGACCACTCCAAAAGAATTAAACACAGCCTCCGCGTATGGGAGGCTGTCACCATCATTTTTTCCCTTTGACATAATCAGCATCAAACAAGAACATCCTCATTAATAAAATGAGCGATGGAATCAATAGGAACAACCCGGCAATAAAGGCAATCACCAGTGCAAGCCCCATCGCATCATTGACGACACCCTCGGAAAGGGTAATATAAGGATAAAGCAGGTAAGGCAAGTGAGATGCACCATAACCGAAAAATGCGGTGAAAAACTGGAACATGACGGCTATGAACGCCCAGCCGTAATATTTGCCCTGGTAAATCAGGAAGATTGCAAGCATGAAAAACCCGACAGACAGTCCAAACACCCACCATAGTTCCATCATCCGGTTAAAGTGATCTTCATTATGCTGACTCATCGCAATAAATGTGGTGAGACTGGCAATAATCGTAGGCGAACTCCAAAACAAGGCATACTTTTTCACTAAGTTTAATGCTCCCTGGTCATCAGCACGGTGGGCATAGAAGCTTAGGAATGCTGCACTGATATATAAGACAGAAACTATTGCTAGAAATACCACGCTCCAGGAATACGGACTGGTTAGTAATTCACCTGTCAGTAAGTGTACGCCTTCCGCGGTCTCTTTTATGAACCCGCCTTCCGAGATCGTCAGTGCTGTTGATAAGGAAGCAGGAATCAACAGACCAGTAGCTCCATAAAGGAACAAATAAACGTTACTCTGTTTCGACCCGTAGTTTTCAAATGCATAGAATGAGCCACGGATAGCAATCAGTACAATTGCTATACTCCCAGGAACGAGCAGTGTCTGCCCGTAGTAATAGGCCGCATCCGGGAAGAAACCGACAAGTCCCACGAAGAAAAATACGAAAAAAACATTGGTCACTTCCCACACCGGGGACAAATAACGGGAAATCAACCGATTGATTAAATGATCCCGCTTTGTCACCTTGGCATAATAGGCAAAAAATCCGGCACCGAAATCAATCGAAGCAACAATAAGGTAGCCGTATAAAAAGATCCATAATACAGTGATTCCTATCAGTTCGTATGTCATCAGCGCTCCTCCCCTTTAGCCGTGAATTCTGGATAATGCCGTTCCAGTTCTGATTCAGCAGGGTTGTTTTTGAACAATTTGCGCAGCACGGTGACGACACCGATCCCTAACACGGTATATAAAAGAATGAACAATAAGAGCATCCAGCCGACATTCGGAGAGGTAGTGGCACCTTCTGCAACGGTCATGTACCCTCTCAAAATCCATGGCTGCCGTCCTACCTCGGCATAAATCCAGCCGAATTCAATGGCAAGCATGGCAAGCGGCCCGTTGAATACAATCAGCCACAACAGCCATTTGTTGTTTTCATTCCATTTTTTCACCTTAGCCACTATCAAATAGAGCAAGCTCACCCCTAAGGAATAGAATCCAATCAGCACCATTAAGTCAAACATGTAATGCACCCATAACGGAGCTATTTCATCTTCAGGAAATTGATCAAGCCCGACTACTTCGCCATTGAAATCTCCGGTGGCAAGAAAGCTCAATGCTTTTGGCAGGCGAAGGGCATTTTCGACCTCGTTATCCTCGTTCAACCGACCGAATAATATTAAGTCTGCCCCTTCTTCTGTTTCAAAATGCCATTCTGCTACGGCCAGTTTTTCCGGTTGTTCATGCGCCAGGAATTTCGCAGATAAATCCCCCGCGACAGCCGTCAACAAAGCAAAAATGAATATGGAGCCGACCGTCAGTTTTAAAGCTTTTTTATGGTATTCCGTGTTTCTTTTTCTAATGATATAAAAAGCAGTGATAGCCGCAAGGATCGCAGCAGATGTCAAATAAGCTGTCGACAGCACATGGAACACCTTCGTCGGTGTCGCCGGATTGAACATGGCAACAAGCGGCTGGACATTCACTAACGCTCCATCCTTGACATCAAACCCTTGCGGTGTATTCATAAAGGAGTTGACGGTCGTAATGAAAAACGCCGACATTCCGGCTCCAATCACGACAGGAATGGATAAAAACCAATGATAGATCGGCTTTTTAAATCGATCCCAGGTATATAAGTAGGCACCAAGAAAAATTGCCTCAAAAAAGAAGGCGAACGTTTCCAGGAACAATGGGAGGCTGATGACGTTACCAGCAACCTGCATGAAACTCGGCCATAACAAGGACAATTGCAACCCAATAGCCGTACCGGTTACCACACCAACCGCTACGAGTATAATGAACCCTCTTGTCCACCTTCTGGCCAGCAGGGTATAATTCGGGTCTTTCTTTTTGATCCCCATGAATTCCGCAATGGAAATCAATAGCGGAACCCCGACCCCGATCGTTGCAAAAATAATATGAAAACCAAGCGTTAACGATGTCAATAACCTGCTTAGCATGACGTTATCTAATTCAAACAAATACCTTCCCTCCCCATTACACTTCAAAATACATGGTCTCTATGGTTACTCTACCCTAAAA
This sequence comes from Thalassobacillus sp. B23F22_16, assembly GCF_043496955.1. Classification (NCBI taxonomy): domain Bacteria; kingdom Bacillati; phylum Bacillota; class Bacilli; order Caryophanales; family Bacillaceae; genus Thalassobacillus; species Thalassobacillus sp. B23F22_16. The sequence continues at coordinate 62,988 of NZ_JBIEKD010000007.1, forward strand.
ATACTAACCCTAGTATAATATGTGAAATCGTTTTATTTTTAATATAATCATGACTATTTTGTGACATACTTCACATATTCTTTCTAGTTTTTATCGTATAATATTTGTTTCGTTATTGTCCAAAGAAAAAGCCTGGCTCGACTCCGTTTTCAAAACAAGATTAAATTAAAAAAACGCTTGGATTATGACATCCAAGCGTTTTGAGGTTTCTTTGCTTTTTATATAGCGTCTAGCATTTGGAATTGGGTCTTGACCAGGTCGTAATATTCACCTTTTTGGTCCATCAGTTCATCATGGCTGCCTTGTTCAAGAATCTTTCCATGCTCCAGAACAATGATGTTATCCGCTTCCCTGATCGTAGAAAGACGGTGAGCGATAATGATCGCTGTCCTTCCTTTTAGTAACCTGCGCAGTGCCGACTGAATTTTCACTTCGGTTTCTGTATCGATGCTTGCTGTCGCTTCATCCAGAATCAGGATTCTTGGATCAGCGAGCAGCGCTCTTGCAAACGAGAGTAATTGACGTTCCCCTGCAGAGAGAACGTTGCCTCGTTCTTCCACTTCTGTCTCATATCCATTCGAAAGACGCTGGATGAATTCATCAGCCCCGACGACCTTTGCCGCTTCGATTACTTCCTCATCCGTTGCATCCGGGCGGCCGAAACGAATATTTTCCATGATGGTGCCGGAAAAAATAAAGGTATCCTGAAGGACGACACTGATTTGCTGCCGGACACTGTCAATGGTAACATCGCGCAGGTCGGTTCCATCAATTTTCACAGCTCCTTTGGTAGGATCATAGAAACGACTGATCAAATTGGCAATTGTAGATTTACCGGAACCTGTATGACCGACCAATGCTACAGTCTGCCCTTGTTTCATCTCCAGTGAAATTTCATGAAGTGCAATCCTTTTATCATCATATGAAAACTGGACATGGTCGAATTCGATATGACCCTTGATGCGGTCTAACTGTTTCGCATTTGGCTTCTCCGCCACGTTTGGCTGCTCATCAAGAAATTCAAATATCCGTTCTGACGCTGCCATTGCCATCAGCAGCTGGTTATACATCTGTCCGAGACGTGAAATCGGCTCCCAGAACATTCCGAGGAAAAAGGCAAAGGAGACAAAGGTACCAACTTCAATTCCCCCGTTCGCCGGTCCCTGAATGATCAGCCACGCCCCATAAGAAATAAGAATGACTGTGCCAATGGCGTTACTCATTTCTACAAATGGACGGAACATAGCACTTTTCTTCGTCGCGTTCCGCCAGGCTTCAAAACTGTCGGTATTGACACCATCAAAGAACTCTGCATTTTCTTTTTCCTGCGAAAACGACTGGGTGATCCGGATTCCCTGAATGCTTTCATTCAGATGAGAATTCAAGCGGGATTGCTGGATCCTAACCCGCTGCCAGGAACGTCGGATATTCCGGCGTAATTTTGTTGAAATGTAAAACATGATTGGCAGGACGACCATGATCGCCAATGCCAGTTTCGGGCTCAGCACGAATAATATTATGATAATGCCAAGCAAGGTCACGATGTCCATCAATAGATTGATAATTCCATTAGTGAACAGTTCCTGCAATGAATTGATATCATTCATGATCCGGACAAGTATCGAACCGGCTGAACGCGAGTCGAAAAACCGGTGTGATAACCGCTGGACATGGGAGAACAAGTGCTGACGCAAATCATAAATGACGTTTTGCCCCAGGATGTTCACCCATTTAATCCGGAATACGTTCCCAAGATAACTGAATAAGTAAAGAATGGCGATTCCGACTACGAGCTGAATCAGCATATTGACGTCCTGATTCGCAATCGCAATATCAATCGCTACTTTACCTATCAGGATCGGTACGACTAACCGGATGATCGTTGATACCAGCATAGCTATGATTGCTGCCGGCAGCAGCGTTTTTGCGTATGGTTTTAAATATTTTAATAACCGGACCATCTGTTCCCAGTTGAACGGCTTCTCAATTGCCTGGTCGATGGTGTAATGAAACCGGTTCAAGTGCTTATTTTCCTGTGGTTTCGTTTTTTGTCTGCGTGCCAAGGTGACTCCCCCCTTTTTGATTTCAGGTATTGGATGCTTTCAAAATCTGTTCTTTATCCTGATACTGAATATCATAGATACGCTGATATGGACCACCGTTAGAAAGCAGGAAGTCGTGGGTACCACGCTCTTTTACTTCCCCATCCTCCAGGACGATAATTTCATCCGCGTGCTTCAAGGAAGAAATTCGGTGTGCAATGATGAAGGTCGTTCTCCCTTGCATCACTTCCTTCAAAGCTTTTTGTATCTTGAATTCTGTTTCCATATCCACAGCTGAAGTAGCATCATCCAAAACGAGGATACTCGGATCAATCAATATCGCCCGGGCAATTGCGATCCGCTGCTTTTGTCCACCGGATAAGCCCATTCCCCGCTCACCTAACAACGTATCGTAACCTTCCGGCATATCCATGATGAATTCATGTGCCTGTGCCCGCTTGGCAGCATCGATGACTTCTTCTAACGTAGCATCCGGGTTCCCATAAGCAATATTTTCTTTGATCGTCGTTGAAAAAAGGAACGATTCCTGAAGTACAAACCCGATATTGCGGCGTAAAGTTTTCAAGGAATAGTGGTCTACAGGTTTGCCATCAACTAGTACTTCTCCGGTTTCAGGTTCATAAAATCGAGTGATTAACTGGGTGATACTTGTTTTCCCGGAACCAGTTGCCCCGATTAAACCGATGACCTTGCCTGGAGGGGCATCAAAATTGACATTTTTTAATGCTGAATCATCATCTTCCGTATAAGTCAGCGTGACATCACGGAAAGTGACATGACCGTTTAAACGCTCCAGAGTAATTGGTTTATCCTTTTCCTGAATATCTTCTTTCGCTTCTAAAATTTCGAGAAGGCGTTCCCCGGACGCTTTCGATTGAGAAAATAAGTTAATCACAAAGCCGAGGTTCATTAATGGTCCAAGGATATACCAGACGAGGCTGAAGAATGCGACGAGTTCCCCGAGGCCAAGATTCCCATTGACGACCATGCTGCCTCCGTACGCCAGCAATGCGACGACAGACACATTTCCGATGAACTCCATCAATGGAAAGTATTTTGCCCAGATATTGGCGGTGGTCAGGTAATTCTGTCGGTAGTCCTGGTTACGGTCGGAGAATCTGCCGATTTCAAAACCTTCCCTTGATAATGATTTAACGGTTGTCATGCCGCTGATATTTTCCTGTACGCGTGTATTCAGTTTCCCGAACGATTTACGAATGCCTCGGAAAGCTGGATGGACGCGTTTATCAAACTGGAAAACTACGACTGCCAGAAATGGCATGGCTGCCATCGTTACAAGCGCCAGTGGCACGGAATAATAAAACATGACACTTAGGCTGATGACAATCAATAACGTGATACGGATCAATTCAGCAATACCGAATGAAAGGAAAAATCGGAACCCTTCCACATCCGCTGTCAGCCGGGACATGATATCGCCGGTTTTGGCGTTGTCATAATACTTAAATGGGAGACGCTGTAATTTTTTATAAAGTTCATCTCTTAATTTATAGACGGAAGTGATACCGAATAAATCACCTAAGTATTGTTGTAAGTAAGTAGCAATCCCTTTGATGGCCATCAGGATAATGAAGGCGCCTGCCAAATAAGGAATAAGATTATACCGTTCATCTGCTACCACATCATCGATTGTGATCTGCAGGATGATCGGGTATACCACAGTAATTCCCGTCACAAATAATAAAAATAACAGCGACCAAAAGAAATACTTTTTATAAGGCCAGTAAAATTCTTTCAGCTTTTTAAAAGTATCCATTGTCTCCCTCCTCTTTCTGTAAAATTTTAACGTAATTATAAATATATCGGGTTACGAAATAAATATCCACCTTTTTGAGCTAATTTTTTTAAAATTCTCCATGCTTTATTCTATTGTAAAATTGGATAGCACTAATGTACATGACAGGTGGATTTTCATAGGGAAACGAAGGATATAAGTCATAAAAAAACCACCAGCCTAAACTGGTGGTTTCGGTTACTGCTTATTTTTCTTTATTGCCAAGGACGCGATTGACGCGTTTGCGGAGCATTTTCATACCGCCGCCACCTGCCTGGAAGTGACGAAGGTTGCCTTCTTCATCGAACACATAGTACGCAGGTACATATTGATTTTCAAAGGCATCGGTAAGTGCGTGTTTGTTGTCTACGAAAATTGGCTGCGTAATATCATGCTCAGCAGCCACTTCTTTGATTTTATCCAAATCAAGATCTTTTTCAGAGCGTGGCATATGGACAGCAACCACGTTCAAGTCGTCTTTGTATTCGTCACGGAATTCATTGACATTCGGCATAGCTTCTTTACATAGGCCGCAGCTGACAGACCAGAAATGGATCAATGTAGGTTTATCTCCTAAAAGCTCATCTTTAGAGACTTGTCCGTTCAACCATTCGGTTGCGCCTTCCAGTTCAGGCATTGGTGCTCTTAAACGCATGTTAATTCCTCCTTAAAAAAGGTACAGTTCGATTATTTAGATATAAAAGGGCCTAACATGAAGTTAGACCCTTGTAAATAGCTTGTCCTTTTATGACCCCTATTATAGAGTCTCTTGACCTGGCTTCCAGTTTGCAGGGCAAAGTCCGCCAGTTTGAAGTGCTTGAAGTACACGTAGTGTTTCATCAACGTCACGACCGATGTTGTTGTGGTTAACTACTTGATACATCAATTCGCCTTCCGGGCTGATGATGAATAGGCCGCGAAGTGCAACACCTTCATCTTCAATTAGTACACCAAAGTCTTCAGAGACTTTATGGTTCGTGTCAGCAGCCAATGGGTAAGCAAGATCGCCTAGACCATTTTCATCGCGGGAAGTGTTGATCCATGCCAAGTGTGTGTGGATAGTATCTGTAGATACTCCAACTACCTCTGCATCCAGATCTTCGAATTCGTCATAACGATCGGAAAGTGCAGTGATTTCTGTCGGACATACGAAAGTGAAGTCCATTGGATAGAAGAATAGCACTGTCCATTTGTCGTTTTTCATGTTTTCTTCCAAAGATACTTTTCCGAATTCTTTGTTCGGAAGTACTGCGTCCATTTCGAAGCGTGGAGCTTGTTTTGCTACCATACGTTCTGCCATGAAAATCCCTCCAAAAAATATTGAATTAGTTGTTGTAATCACTCACAATTCCTATTATAACGAGCAGCTTGTTTAAAGTCAATATTAAATTATAATAAATTTAATCTGGCTTCTTTGACTTCCATAATCAAGCATGCCCTAATAATATAACCCTTACACATTCTCATTAAACAATAATGATTGATGAATGTAAAATGATAGGCTTTACATCCGGCAAAAACCTTTTCTATCCCGGTTATCAGCGAATCAACCGTTTGATTTGATAAATTATTACAAAATCCGCTATTCTATTACATAGCATGTTATGAACTAAGGAGTTGTTTACATGAATTTGTTTGAAGATGGTTTCCAGATCAACTTAACGGAAATCACAGAGCTATTGATTACAGTAGGGTTAAAAATCCTGGTGCTTCTCATAGCATTCGCAATCATAGCACCGATTGGCCGAAAAGCGACCAGTGGTGCCATCAACCGGATCAGCAGGCATAGGAAAATTCCGGAGCCTCGCACGAAAACATTGGAACGTCTTTCGATCAATTTGTTTTCCTACATTATGATGTTCGTTTTTGTGGTGATGCTGCTTGAGATGGTCGGTATTCCGATCGGACCATTACTTGCGGGTGCTGGTATTGTCGGTCTCGCCATTGGTTTTGGTGCTCAAGGCCTTGTCAGTGATATCGTTACCGGTTTTTTCATTTTAATTGAGCGACAGGTAGATGTAGATGATTACGTGACCGCAGCAGGTTATGACGGAGTGGTGGAAGAAGTTGGCCTGCGGACGACAAAGCTGCGCGGCTTTGATGGAACTCTTCATTATATCCCCAACCGGGAAATCTCAGGTGTCAGTAACCACTCTCGCGGCAACATGCGCGCGATGATCGACATCGGCATCGCTTATGATGAAAATATCGAGGAAGCCGTAGCTGTTCTTCAGCGCGTCTGTGATGATTTCGCAGCCAACGATGAACGAATCAAAGAAGGACCGGATGTCCTGGGCGTTCAAACACTTGGTTCGTCCGATGTCGTCTTACGAATTCTTGGTAAAACCACAAACATGGAACAATGGGGCGTCGAAAGAGATTTACGCAAGGCGATGAAAGAAGCCCTTGATGCTGCAGGCATTGAAATCCCGTTCCCGCATCAGGTTTATATGGAGAAGAAGGATATTGCGGAAGCTTAAGGGCCCCACTGTACCGGCTGTCTCATATATGGGTAGTTTGTCTCGAAAATTTTCGTATTTGTCTCATTAAATCACGAATTTGTCTCTCATAATTTAAATTTTGTCTCATTTACGAACCTGACTGTCTCAGATACGCAGGAGTATTCTCACATAAACAGGTTTTATCTCATTAAACATCATAAAGAATCCCGGGCTCCTGCGCCCGGGATTTTTATTCTTCCCATACCTCTACTTTTCTAATTTGCCCATCAATCATATCGACGATTTTAAAATGATGATTCCGGAAGGTGACCTCTGTCCCTTCCGAAGCATCGATATCATTCGTATAAATAAAGCCGGCAATCGTGTCGTAGTCTTCATTCTCAAGATCCAAATCAAAATATTCATTTATATCCTGAATAGAGACTTTCCCTTCCACAAGGAAGTGGCCGTTTTTCAGACGTTTGATCGCCCGCTCTTCTTCGTGGTCGAATTCATCGCGGATTTCCCCTACGATTTCTTCAATAATATCTTCGATGGTTACAATCCCGGATGTCCCTCCATATTCATCGATCAGGACAGCCATATGCGTCCGTTCTTTTTGCATCCGGACCAGCAAGTCATGAATTGGGATATTTTCAAATACTTTGAAGGCAGGGCGGATGAAAGGCTCTAGCGTCTCCAGATCTTCGAAATCATTATAGAATAATTCCTTCAAATGAATGACACCCAGGATATGGTCTTTATCACCGTCAATGACTGGATATCTCGTAAAACGTTCTTGCTGTATATAACGACTGATCGCTTTGACAGAATCGTTGATTTCTATAACAGCCATTTCCGTACGGGGAATCATGATTTCCTTTGCTGTCCGGTTATCAAATTCAAAAATACGGTCCACGTAGGTGAATTCCGATCGGTTAATTTCCCCTTTTTGATAACTTTCCGATAAGATGTGCCGCAATTCTTCTTCGGAGTGCACCTCTTCGGATTCATTGGCCGCATGAAGTCCGAACATACGGACCAGAATATTGGCAGACCCATTCAGCAGCCATATCAACGGGTACATTAGCTTGCTGTATAAAATCAATGGTTTTGCCAATAGCAGCGTGATTGCCTCTGCTTTTTGGATGGCAACTGTCTTTGGGGCTAGTTCTCCTAAAACCACATGTAAAAAGGTGATGACAAAAAAGGCGATTCCGAATGAGATGGTATGACTGACAGCACTCGGCAGCTCAAATCCTTCCAATAACGGGTGGAGAAGCACCTCGAGGGTCGGTTCACCGAGCCAGCCTAATCCCAATGCGGTAATGGTGATTCCCAGCTGACAGGCAGATAGGTAATAATCCAGGTTATTTGTCAGCCGTAATACACTCTTCGCTTTTTTATCCCCTGCTTCAGCCCTTGCATCCATTTTTGTTTTCCGAACCTTTACGATAGCGAATTCACTCGCTACAAAAAAAGCCGTCAATACGATCAGCAAGGCTACTGCCAAAAGCTTTAACGTGGTTTCCATCCAATCTCTCCTCTAACGACTATGTATCGGGGCAATGCGCCCCATTTGCTTATCGCATCCGCTGCTCCACTTGCTGACATACTTCTTCCGCTGTCGCACCATGGGCATTGATGACCGACTGCTCTGTTTGTGCGTCCGCCATTCCCATCACATCTTTATCCTGACCGGAAATGACACAGCAGTCGCATCCTTGTGCATCCTGTTCATTTCGAAGGGTTACTATATCATACCCTTTTTCCTGTAAAGCGGAACTAATATCTGTCAAACTTTCCTCTACTGCAATTTTTCTCATTTCTTATTCCTCCTTGAATAGGGTAAGGTCTACGTCCCTATTGTTACCAACGTTAAAGGAGGTATGCAGATAACCATGCTTACCAGTTTCGAGTGACAGCTTCCACTATGTCCACCCCAACAGCTAATGCACGTTCATCCGGTGTTAGTTTTGCGTGATGAAGTCCATATTCAGATTCCACTCCAAGCCAGAACATAAACCCGGGAATCTCTTTCAGCATATAACCGAAGTCCTCCCCAGTCATGGCTGGAGGTGCTTCCTGGAACGTGACACCATCCACTTTTTCGGAAATCTGGCGGAAAACATCCACATGCTTGCCGTTATTGTACACCTGATAATAATTGGCTCCATAATCAATAGAAGCGGTACATTCATGGCCGATTTCAAGTCCTTCTGCCAGCCGTTCAATATTCGCCTTTACCTTTTTCATCGCTTCCGGGGACATCGTCCGGATGGTCCCTTCCAGGCGGGCGTGTTCTGCAATTACATTCTGGACCGTTCCACCAGTAATTTTACCAATTGTGACGACTGCACTATCCAACGGATCGACACGCCGGGCAACGATTTGCTGCAGCTGCGTGACAAAATAGCTCGCGGCCACTACCATATCATGCGTCTGATGGGGGTAAGCGGCATGTCCACCCTTCCCTTTCAGATCAATAAACAACTCGCTGGTGTTGGCAAACAGGAGGCCTTCTCTGGAGGAAACGGTCCCGACTGGCAGATCTGGCGCAATATGAAGAGCAAAAATGACATCAGGACGCCACGCTTGAAATTCTTTACTATTCAAAAGCGGCTCAGCACCGCCCGGTCCTTCCTCTGCCGGCTGAAAAATAAACAATGTGTTGTCAGCTGCCGGGTTTTCGGCAAGCCGTCTTAATGAACCCAATGCGATTGTCATATGGAAGTCATGCCCGCAGGCGTGCATGCTGCCTTCATGTCGGGATTGAAACTCATACCCGGTTTCTTCCGTGATAGGCAGTCCGTCAATATCGGCTCGGTAGCCAATTGTTTTTGACGGATTCAAGCCTTTTACAAAAACTAGAATGCCTGTCCGCCATGTTTTAATTTCGATATGTTCCTGTGGCATCCGTCCGATTTCATCTAAGAGATACTGTTGAGTTTTGAATTCCTGGAAGCCAAGCTCCGGGATCTGATGCAAGTCTCTTCTTATTATTTGAAGCTGGTTTTTATCCAACCATACCCACCTCTTTCCTCTAGGATCTGCAAAACATTGTGGTTGATTTTTCAATTAAAAAGCCGAAAAGTCGAAGACTTGTCAAGGGTTCTTTATCATAAAGGAGTCAGGGGTGGCTGGGAAACTACTCGCTTTCCTGCGGGGGAACCGGCAAGCCTCCTCAGTCGTTTCACTCCCTGCGGGGTCTCACCTGGCTCCTTCTCCCGCGGGAGTCTCGCAGTTTCCCAGCCACCCCATTCGACGATTGAGAGCAACGAACCCCTGCCATATATAAAGATGTCTTACACGTAATGATGCAAGTGACAAGAACGCTTTTATAAACAGCTCTCCTCATTGTTGAAGGACTGCATATAAATGTTTCCGTTTTTCCCATAAACGCAAGGAGGCCCGGGAAATTGCGAGACTCCTCGAAAATGCTACGCATTTCCTTCGTGCGGTGTCTATTCAAGAAGCTTATTCAAAGTCCAATGGGAAGATAGTACATGGTGAGATCCCGCAGGGCTATAGCCCGAGGAAGCTCACCGTACGCCCATGGAAAGCGAGTGATTTCCCGGACCTCCCTACCGTTACTACCGTAACGGAAACAAATATATCTCGAAACTGAGTCTTCTATTAAAGGGAAACGGATGCAATAATTCTTATAGAAAAGGCCCTGCGATGTGCAAGGCCTTAAGGGTTGATCAGTTATCCAGTTTGCGTAGTTCCTGCTTAATTTCTGTCTTGGATTTAGTCTGATCGTCGATATCTTTGATTTTTTTCGCTGGTGTACCGGCAACCAGTGTATTTGGAGGGACATCTTCTGTAACGATGGATCCTGCTGCAACAACAGAACCTTCACCGACTGTGACACCTTCCAGTACTACTGCGTTTGCGCCGATTACGACACCATCTTCAATTACTACCGGGCTGGCAGATGGCGGCTCGATAACTCCTGCAAGTACCGCGCCTGCTCCGATGTGGCAGTTTTTGCCGACCGTAGCACGTCCGCCTAGTACCACGTTCATATCGATCATGGTACCTTCACCAACAACAGAACCGATGTTGATCATGGAGCCCATCATGATGACACAGCCATCGCCGATTTCAACCTGGTCACGGATGACAGCGCCTGGCTCGATACGAGCGTTGATGCCCTTCAAGTCAAGCAATGGAATCGCAGAGTTTCTGCGGTCGTTTTCTACTACGTAATCCGCAATAGCATCTTTATTATTTTCAAGCAGCTGTTCAATGTCTTTCCATTCACCGAAAAGTACACCGCTTTTTTCTTCGACAAAATCCTGAACGTTCTCACCGAAGTCGATGCTCTTCAAGTTTTCCCCTTTCAGGTAAACTTTGACTGGTGTCGACTTGGTGCTATTCGAAATAAACGAAATAATTTCGTTTGCATCCATTTGTTTCATGTGTCAATTCCTCCTTCATGGTATGTAACGTACTGCTTCATTTACTTTATCAAAGTGAAATGTTTGTGACAAGAATTTCACTTGTTTCTTTATTTTTTCGACATGTGGCTTTTGTCCCCTTTTGGCAGCAAACTGATCAAAAAAAGACTGATGATCGCAAGGACCAGTATACCGAGATAGACAAGATGAAGCCCGGAGGTTAAGGCGTCCTGCAGCACTTCAAGTGCACCGGGGGAAAGACTCTCCCTTTTTTCCGCATCCAGGAGCAGATTAGTAGAATCCACGGTCAACTCCTTGCCCAGGTCCGCTTGAGCAATGGCTGTCTGAATTCTGCTGTTGAGCATGCCTCCGAGCAAAGCTGCGCCGACCGCACTCCCCAGGGAACGCATGAACATGTTGGATGCTGTAGCGATTCCCCTTGTTTTCCAATCTACCGTACTTTGAATCGAGACAATGAAGGAAGTCGTCGAAAGCCCCATGCCGACACCGATGAAAAACGAGCCTGTCGCTGCCCAAACCGGACCTTTTTCAGGAGATAACAAAAAGAAGAAGATACAGCCGATAATTAAAGAAATACCACCAATTAATGAGGTGGACCGAAATCCGATCCGAAGCAGCAATCTCCCGGCAAGAGCAGATGAGATAGGCCAGCCAATCGACATCGTGGTTAACGTGAAACCGGCGACAATCGCAGGCTTCTCCATCACACCCTGAACGAATGCCGGCAAATAACTGGAAACACCGATAAGGATCATTCCTGTGGTCAATGAGGTGATATTGGCAATGGATATTGAGCGATGCTTCCAGATTTCAAATGGCATCATCGGTGCGCTTATCCTTTTCTCCTGGAAGAAAAATAAGACGAATCCGATAGATGATAGACTGGCAAGTAAGAGCATCAACTGTGAATTCCAGGCTATCCTGACCCCGCCTTCCACGAGAATCAGCATGAGGGCACTGACAGCAATGAACATGTACAAGGCACCGCCATAGTCGATTTTCCTGTCTGTCTTATCCAGTTCCTCATGAAAGAAAAGGATAATGCCTGCCATCGCCAGCAAACCTAACGGGATATTCATCCAGAATACATACGGCCAGCTCAACACATCAACAAAAAAGCCGCCGAGTGCCGGGCCGGTTACAGCAGAAATTCCCCAGACGCTTGCTAGGTAGCCTTGAATATTTGCCCGCTCTTCTTTCGTATAAATATCGCCGACGATTGTCGTGGCAATCGGCATCAATGCCCCGGCCCCTAATCCCTGGATCAGCCGGGTGAAAATAAGCATTTCCATGGAAACAGCAAACCCGCTTAATGTCGAACCAATTAAAAACACCGATATTCCAAATAAAAATATCGGTTTTCTTCCGAAGATGTCTGAGAGTTTACCGAATATCAGCACCGTGGCAGCATTCGTCAACAAATAAGCAGAAAATACCCAGCTGTATAGACTGAATCCTCCTAAATCGGCGACAATGCTTGGCATTGCTGTAGAAACAATCGTAGCTTCAATTGCTGCCAGAAACATAGCGAGCATAATAGATGCTAACACGAGCGGCCGTTTGATCGTTTTTTTATGTACAACAGACTGTTCCATAAATCCCCTTCACTTTCTTCATCTTAAGATAAAACAGGGGCTGACTCTTTAATAGAGTCGAGCCCCGGTTGATTACCTTTTCTTTTTTCTCTACCCCTTCACCTTATCCCGTAAGAGGTGCGTTTCTGTATGCAAATAACGATTCAACTGCTTTAAAATTGCTCTGCGCGTCAAAATACCATCAAAAGAACCTTCTTCATCTGCAACACAGACAAACGGGTGATCGATGACATACTTCAACGCCTTTTCAAACGAATCATCCCGGTGAAGAATCGGGATTTCTGTTTTCATGACCGTGTTGACACACATCTCGGATAGTTTATTAAATTCAAATTGTTCGATTCCTAATGTTTGTTCGATGATAGCGGCTTTGCTGATTGTCCCTTTCAGCTTAAATGCAGCATCCAGTACAGGAACAGCAGAATATCCGGTCTTCACTAAGACCAGTAAAGCGTGCTCGAGTGGATTGCCTACCTGAACATGGGCGACTTTATCAGCAGGAATCATCAGTTCGTTTACTGTGGTGTGGAGCAACTCATCGTTTGGTACATTAATCATTCTTCAACACTCCCTTATCATCCAGCAGTCGAAGGAGCATACGGAAAACACAATACATAGCAAAAAGGCTTTTATCAAAGCCTTCCCTCCCACTGTTCATGGATATTACATGGAACCACGGGATATGCTACCTCATTATTTTAACATAATCCGGTGAAGCGAGTAGACTTTTATGGAAGAAAACTTTTTTAACGTTCGCGGCCGACGGATCCCTCCTATTCCTCATTGGCAGCTTCTTTATCGACATTAATGATAATTTCGACTAATGTAATTTTATTACATTTCTTACAATACCCCGGCTTTCTATAAAGCAAACAGCATTTAGGACATTTATAAAACATAAGAAAAACACCCTTTTTAACAGTTTATGTACCAATTAAAGCCGTGGTGTTCTCTAGCCAGGCAAAATAAAACATGAGATAATGGATGTTAATGAAAGAAAACAAGGAGATGTTCGTCCAAAAATGTCAACACATACCTTTACGAAACCGGAAGAGATAGCCAATACGATTACCCATGGGATCGGAGCGATATTAAGTGTGGCGGCGCTTGTATTACTTTTAGTGTTTGCCAGTATGGAAGGAAACCCGTGGCATATTGTTTCCGTAGCTATTTACGGGGCGACCATGGTATTAATGTACGTTTCTTCCACATTATGTCATGGTTTTCCAAAAGGGAAAATGAAAGATCTCTTTGAAATTTTTGACCACTCGGCCATCTATTTATTTATAGCCGGAACTTACACTCCAATTATGCTCGTTCCATTGAGAGGCACTCTGGGCTGGACGTTGTTCGGCACCGTGTGGGGCATTGCTATTCTGGGTATTGTTTTCAAAGTTTTCTTTGTCAAACGCTTCGTCATGCTGTCAACTTTGTTCTATATTTTGATGGGGTGGCTGATTATTCTTGCCTGGGGACCGCTGACTGCGGAGTTACCGGCACAAGGGATAACCTATCTTGTTGTCGGCGGCGTGCTGTACTCGATCGGCAGTATTTTTTACGTGTGGCGGAGTTTTCCATTTCACCACATGGTGTGGCATCTGTTCGTGCTAGGAGGATCAATGTTCCACTTCTTCACCATTTTCTTTTATATCCATTGATAAAAACGAGAACAGGCACAGATGTGTAACACATTAGAATTTCATCTATATAAGTGAATGTAATAGCGTATATGAGACAGCCTACATCATAAGAGAGACATTTTTTTAATTATGAGAGACAAATTTGAAAATAAAATAGACAATACCTGCATTATATGAGAATGAAATAAGTGTAAAAGAGAAACCAACCTTTATAAGAGAGAAAAGAGAAGCACCACCTGACAGGTTCAGGTGGTGCTTCTTGTATTTCTTATGCAAATCGGGGCCCGTATAACCTTAAAAAGGGAATTGGTTAAGCCATTGGCCGCCGTCCAGGGTGACGACCTCGCCATTCATATAAGACGCCTTATCCGAAAGTATGAAATGCGCCAAATCAGCAATTTCTTCCGGGGTTCCCAGTCTTCTCAATGGAACCGATTGAAGCGTCCGCTTCGCTGCCTCTTCTGACTCAAACAGTTTATCTGCTCCTCCGGTTCGTTCGATCGGACCAGGCGCTATCGCGTTGACCCTTACCCCATATTTGGAGCCCCATTCCACTGCTAATGTCCGCGTCATACTGAGTACGCCTGCTTTTGCGGCTGCGGAATGAATGACACCAGCTCCAGCATTCCAGGCATAAGTAGCCACCATGTTCAATATAGTACCCTTTGTTTTATTTTCGATCCAGTAATTTCCTACAGCATGACTACAATAAAATGTCCCGTTTAAAACGATATCAATGACGGTCTTCCATCCATTTGCAGACAGCTTCTCTGCAGGAGCGATAAAATTACCGGCCGCATTATTGACCAGGTGATCAATCCGCCCGAAGGCTGCTTCTGTCTCTATTACCATCCGTTCGGCATCCTCTATATTTCTTACATCCATAACAACGGTAAGTACCTGAGCTGGGTCATCCCCCATAATTTCCTCTTTTGCTGATTGCAGGCGTTCCTCATTACGGCCGGTTATGACAACATTTGCGCCCTCCTGGACGAACTTCTTTGCCATGTACTTCCCCATTCCGCTGGAACCGCCTGTAACTATTACAACTTGACCTTCCATAACAACTCCTCCTTCACTATGTATGTATTCCATATCAAAAACTGAATTCCTGTTCATTTTTCAAAATATATCAATCTATTTTCATTTTCACCATAAATCTAGCACATATCCTACTTTCTGCTATAATAACCTAGACTGAGGGAATAGATGATGCAACCGAAGACATTTACATGGATATAGAAAGGAAATTTATATGAAGATGAATCGGCGAGCTTTCCTGAAAAAAGCATTCGGCAGTCTTCTTGCCTTCATGGGCCTAACCGGCGGAACATACTATTATGCGAGATACATGGAGCCGGATATGCTCACCATCCAGGAAGAAACACTGACAAATAGTAAAATTCCCGGGTCATTCCGTGACTTTAAGATCGTACAGTTTTCCGATACTCATATCGGCTTTCACTATACATTGGAGCAATTGAAAGAAGTCGTTGATCGAATTAACCGTATGAACCCGGATCTGATACTTTTCACTGGAGACCTGGTCGATCGTCCGAACGCCTACGAATGGAATGGCAAGATTGTAGAGGTATTAAAAAAGCTGCAAGCTCCCCATGGGAAGTACTGGATTTACGGCAATCATGACCATGGTGGTTATGGCACAGATATCGTCAAGAAAAAGATGGACGAAGCCGGCTTTCAACTGCTCCAAAACGAACATACTGTCATAAAAAAGGAACAATCTTCCTTTATTCTTGCTGGGGTTGACGATCTCATGCTTGGTAAACCGGATATGGAAAAAACACTTCAGGGAGCAGATAGCGATTCTTTCGTACTTCTGATGGTTCATGAACCGGATTATGCGGATGAGGTAGCCAACTATCCGGTAGACGTGCAATTATCAGGGCATAGCCATGGCGGTCAAGTCCAGATACCTTTTTTCGGATACCTTGTCACACCACCCTATGCTGAAAAATATGTAGAAGGCCGGCATACGATCGGTAATCTCGATCTCTATGTCAGCCGTGGTCTCGGTACCACCCGGCTTCCTTACCGATTCTTGTGTAAACCGGAAATTACGATTCATACGTTAAAAAATAGTTGAGAAAAATACGACATTTTTATGACAAATAAGCCAAAAATAGCAACACGCCAGCCTTCATGTTACAATAAATTCCGAATGTTAAAGAAGATGGACAGCTTCAGGTTGGAGGGAACAGGATGAAACTTATGTACAAACTGTCCTTGCCTTTTTTTGCTGTGTTGTTATTCCTTGCTGCATGCGGTCAGGAAATTGAGGAAAATATGTCCCGGGATGTAGAAGAATTCTCAGCAATCAATGAGCAAGGCGAGGAAAGAAGTTTAGAAGACTACCAGGGTCAATATTGGGTAGCTGATTTTATTTTCACCAATTGTGATACCGTATGTCCGCCAATGACTGCTAATATGGCACGCCTTCAGACAATGATGGAAGAAGAAGGTATTGAAGATGTGCAGTTAGTCTCTTTCAGTGTCGACCCTGAAAATGATGATCCTGAGGCATTAACAGAATTCGGAGATAAATTCCAGGCAGACTTTGGCAATTGGGACTTTTTGACTGGCTATGATTTTGATGAAATCCGTCAGCTTTCCATCAAGTCGTTTCAATCCATGCTGGAAGAAGAACCCAATTCAGATCAAATGATGCATGGTACACGCTTTTATTTGGTGAATCCTGATGGAGAAGCAATCAAACATTACAGTGGTACAGAATCGGGATCCATGGAAGAGATTTTAGAGGACCTTAAGAAAACACAATAATCCAATGGCGCACCTTATTGTGCGCCTTTACCTTTACCCTTGTCCAGTGTTGTAAGAAAGGAGTGTATCCGTTGAAAGAAAAACATGCCTTGACCGACCATGAATTAGCCGAATCGTTATTTATTATCAACCGCCACGCTAAGACAGCACCTGAACCAAAAGAATTATATGATTTAAAAAAACAAACCATCGCGAAGCTTCTCAAGGAAAACCGCGCCAAAAAAGTCGGTCTCCACTTTTCTGATCATCCTAAATTAAGTCAGCAGCATTCCACCCTGTTGATTCAGATAGGAAACTATTACTTTCATATTCCCGCTCAGAAAAAGGATTTTCAGGAACTTCGCCATTTAGGGAAGTTGGACAAGGATTACCGGAACCCCAAACCACGATTGTCTCTTTCCCGCGCGAAGAAAAATTTGTATCGTTATTTGGATCGGAAACCGGCACCCTCCAATAACAAATCTTTTCAAAAAAGCTCCTATACCTCCTCCTATCTTGGAAGTATGAACTTCCGCCCCTGGAATCAACGTGGTAAACGGTCTTGATTGAAAATCAAATAAAAGAAATAATAAATTCTCCTAAAAAACTTTCAGCCATTTTTGACTGGAAGTTTTTATTTTTTCGCCAATATTTTTTCCATTAACACCCAGGCCAAAACTTCCCCAACCCGCTCTGAACAGGTATTCACCCGCCATACAGAATATACTTTTAAAATTTTTTAGAAATATTTTTTAAAAACAAAAGGTTGTCATTTCAACGATGTAAGCGTTTACTGTTTTTCTGATTTATCTAAACTATCAGAAAATTTACTTTTACCCTGTTGACGCCCTGCAAATAAGGGCGTATAGTAATCGTCAAATTCAAAAAAAATTAATTTTCTGAAAGCTGAAAGGCAGGAAGTTTTGGGCCCTGAAACTTACACATATTTTGAAAGCCGGGCTCATAAATTTCACAACAATCCTTTATGAATTTTAAACAATAATCAGTTAAAGAGAGGAGTGTGCAAAAGGATGAGTAACCAATGGATTTATCTCAACGGCGAATACGTCACCAAACAGGACGCAGTCGTTTCTGTTTATGATCATGGTTTTCTATACGGAGATGGGGTGTTCGAAGGTATTCGTGTTTACAGCGGAAACATCTTCAAACTCGATGAACACCTTGACCGTTTATATGACTCAGCAAAATCGATCATGCTGAATATTCCCTACACAAAAGAGGAGTTTCAGGACATTATTGTCGAGACTGTCCGCAAGAATCAGTTGGAAACAGCCTATATTCGCGTCGTTGTTTCCCGCGGTCCAGGAGATCTCGGGTTAGATCCAAATAAGTGCTCAGAACCTCGAATCGTAGTCATCGCGGAAGCACTCGCTCTCTTCCCGAAAGAACTTTATGAACGAGGTGTCCGGCTGGCATCGGTTGCAAGTCGAAGGAACCGTGCCGATGTTCTTCCTCCACAAGTGAAATCATTGAATTATTTAAATAATATTTTAGTGAAAATGGAAGCGAACCAGGCTGGAGTCGATGAAGCGCTGATGCTGAACGACCAGGGTTATGTCACAGAAGGATCCGCCGATAATGTCTTCATCGTAAAAAACGGGGTCATCATAACTCCTCCCGTCTACCTGGGAGCCCTGGAAGGCATTACAAGAAACACAATCATCGACTTAGCGAAGCAATTAGGTTATGAAATGCGGGAAGAGCCATTCACCCGCCACGATGTCTATGTAGCAGATGAAGTATTCCTGACAGGGACAGCGGCTGAAGTCATTGCCGTCAATGAAGTGGATTCCCGGGTAATTAACAATCGTAAACCGGGTAAGGTCACCAACCATCTGTTATCGGAATTCCGTAAACTCACTACCGAAGACGGTGTGAAAGTATATGATTCTGATGCAAAAGTTCAAGTGAGCTGAAGCTGACAAATTAATAGTTAACTCCATGACGGGAACAAAGGGATAAGTTACTGTATTCACAGAGAGCCGGGGTTGCTGGAAGCCCGGAAATACACCTTATTCCGACATCCTCCCTGAGTGTCGGGCTGAACGATTTATCCATTAGGTCCGACCAGGTGCCTTCCTAAGCACCTGTTATCAAAAGAAGCTGTACTGGTTGAATAGGCAGCTTCCCAAGGCAGTATTTGTGAGGATACTGTAAACGAGGGTGGTACCGTGAAAAGCAAAGTCTTTTCTCCCCTCTTGCTCCACACGTTAGTTCCATGTGGAAACAAGAGATGGATGAAAAGGCTTTTTTCATTGCTAAAAATGTTTAGATTAAAAGTATCAAATATCACTTAGGAGGGATTTAAAAAATGAAGGTAGAAGCGAAGCCGCACTATGAAACCCAAACGAAACCAAAGTCAGGTGCGGACCTGCTCGTGGATGCATTGATCCAGGAAGAAGTCAAAACCATTTTTGGATATCCGGGGGGTGCAGTCTTACCGATTTATGACGCGCTGTATCGTGCCGGTGATGCATTCCATCACGTCTTAGCCCGGCATGAGCAAGGTTCTATCCATGCTGCTGAAGGCTATGCCAGAGTAACCGGGAAGCCAGGCGTTGTCATTGCCACTTCCGGACCAGGGGCGACAAACCTGATTACCGGCATTGCGGATGCCATGATGGATTCCCTTCCGGTCGTCGTTTTCACCGGGCAGGTGGCCCGCGGCGTTATCGGAACAGATGCTTTTCAAGAAGCGGATGTTATGGGGATTACGACGCCAATCACCAAGCATAACTACCAGGTACAGTCACTGTCCGACCTGCCTAGAATTGTAAAAGAAGCCTTTCACATCGCTTCTACCGGACGGCCGGGACCTGTTGTGGTTGATATTCCGAAAGATATTTCAACCGAGGTGGATGATAACCCTCCAAGTGTTGAGTTTTCCTTGCCGGGCTATCAACCGAACTTGAAACCGAATCCGCTCCAAATTAAAAAGCTGACAGATGCGATGGCGCAGGCAAAGAAACCAGTGCTGCTCGCCGGAGCCGGCGTGCATCACGGGAAAGCTTCCGAACAGTTGAAGGCTTTTGCTGAACAGCATTCCCTCCCTGTCGTACACACACTGCACGGGCTGGGTACTTTCCCTGGCAGCCACTCCCTTTCATTCGGAATGGCAGGAATGCACGGCACCTATGCAGCCAACATGGCGCTTTATGAATGCGATTTGCTCATCAACATCGGATCTCGTTTCGATGACCGTCTGACCGGAAAATTAGAACATTTCGCACCGAAAGCAACCGTCGCTCATATTGATGTCGACCCAGCAGAAATCGGAAAGAATGTACCAACCCAAATACCGATTGTCTCCGACTCAAAAGCGGCATTGGAAGCTCTATTAAAAAATGCAGATGCTTCCCCATCAACGGAAGAATGGTACAAAAAGCTGGATAGCTACCGTGAAGAATATCCACTTTGGTACAACAAACCGGAAACGGACATGGTGCCACAATGGCTGATGGAAAAGGTCCACAGCTACACCGGTGGAGATGCTATTGTGACTACGGACGTTGGCCAGCACCAAATGTGGGCTGCACAGTACTACAAATTGGAAAAACCGAATCGCTGGGTCACTTCCGGAGGACTTGGCACCATGGGATTCGGCTTCCCGGCAGCCATTGGGGCTCAGCTTGCTGCTCCTGAAGATAAAGTCGTAGCTGTCGTTGGCGATGGCGGTTTCCAAATGACATTGCAGGAGCTGTCCCTGCTTCAGGAAATGAAGCTTCCTGTAAAAGTGATCATCGTCAACAACCAGGCACTTGGAATGGTCCGCCAATGGCAGGAAAGCTTTTATGAAAAACGCTATTCCGAATCGATCCTGTCGACACAGCCTGATTTTGTAAAGCTTGCCGAAAGCTACAATATAAAAGGCATGAGAATCGAGTCACAGCAGGACCTGGAAGAAAGACTTCCAGAAGCACTCTCAAACGATGAACCAGTTGTCGTTGACTGCCGGGTACTCCAGCAGGAAAACGTCTATCCGATGATTGCACCAGGAAAAGGAATCCACGAAATGATCGGGGTGAAACCATGAGAAGAATTGTGACAGCAACTGTTCAAAACCGAAGCGGCGTACTGAACCGGGTGACAGGGCTGTTAGCGAAACGGCAGTTCAATATCGAAAGTATCTCTGTTGGCCGCACGGAAGCAGAAGGTATTTCAAAAATGACATTTGTCGTCGACGTTGAAGACGAACGGAAACTGGAACAGCTGACCAAGCAACTGAATAAACAAATCGATGTTCTCAAGGTTTCCGATATTACCGATAAAGCGATTGTTGCAAGTGAACTTGCATTGATACGAGTAGTCAGCAATGCACAGATAAGAAATGAAATTCAGGGTATCATCGAGCCATTCCGGGCGTCGATCATCGATATCAGCAAGGACAGTCTGACCGTTCAGGTGACAGGCAAACACGAAAAAATTGAAGCATTAATCGACCTGCTTCGCCCATACGGCATCAAAGAACTGGCACGGACCGGCCTCACCGCCTTCCTCCGCGGCCAGCAGCCACAAGTAGCAGAAATGAAAAACTACTCTATTTTAAAATAATAGTTTATTAGTTTAAGCATTGTTGATTCACCCATAGGCATGGGAAACGGCGAGACTCCCGCGGGAAGAGCAAGACTGACAAGACCCCACAGGGCGATAGCCCGAGGAGGCTTGACGTCTTCCCCGCGGAAAGCGAGTCGTTTCCCCCGCCTCCCATTAAAATATCAACAATAAATTACAAATAATAAAATTCTGGAGGATGATTAATTATGGCAAAGGTACTTTATCACAACGACATTAACGAACAGGTATTGATGAATAAAAAGGTAGCGGTTGTAGGCTATGGTTCTCAAGGTCACGCTCACGCACAAAACTTGAAAGAAAGCGGCCATCAGGTAGTTGTTGGTCTAAGACCAGGAAAGTCCTGGGACAAAGCGGAAGAAGACGGCCAGGAAGTCAAAACCGTACCAGAAGCAGTTGAAGAAGCAGACGTAGTAATGGTGCTCCTTCCAGATGAACACCAGCCGAAAGTTTTCGAAGAACAAATCAAGCCGAATCTGCAGGAAGGCAATGCACTTGTTTTCGCTCACGGATTCAACGTCCATTTCAACCAGGTCGTCCCTCCTTCTGACGTCGACGTATTTCTTGTAGCACCGAAAGGCCCAGGACATCTGGTACGCCGGACATTCGAAGAAGGCGCAGGCGTTCCGGCATTGATCGGTGTCGAACAGGATTATACTGGTGAAGCAAAAGAGTTAGCACTTGCCTACGCAAAAGGCATCGGCGCTGGCCGTGCAGGCGTATTGGAAACGACGTTCCAGGAAGAAACAGAAACAGACTTGTTCGGTGAGCAAGCGGTCCTTTGCGGCGGGCTTTCCAATCTTGTCAAATCCGGTTTTGAAACATTGACAGAAGCAGGCTACCAGCCTGAAGTTGCCTACTTCGAATGTATGCACGAACTGAAATTGATCGTCGACTTGATGTATGAAGGCGGACTGGAAGGCATGCGTTATTCCATTTCCGATACAGCACAATGGGGCGACTTCGTTTCCGGACCACGTGTCATCAACGAAGAAACAAAAGCCCGCATGAAAGAAGTGCTAAGTGATATCCAGACAGGTAAATTCGCGAAGGGCTGGATCACAGAAAATCAGGTCAACCGTCCAGAATTCAACGCAACCAACAACCTTGAAAATAACCATCAAATCGAAAAAGTGGGACGTGAATTACGCGAACTGATGCCTTTCGTCAAGCAGCAGAAGAAACAAAAACAGGAGGTGTAAGTATATGACCCATGTGAAGGTGTTTGATACCACCCTTCGTGACGGTGAACAATCAGCCGGAGTCAATCTGAACAAACTGGAAAAAATCGAAATCGCCAAGCAGCTGGAACGTTTCGGCGTTGATATCATGGAAGCCGGTTTTCCGGCTTCCTCAGAAGGAGAGTTCGAAGCGGTACGCGAAATCGCCCGAACGATCAAAAACGTTTCGGTGACAGGATTGGCTCGCGCAGTAAAAAGTGATATCGATACAGCATGGGAAGCATTAAAGGATGGTGTGGAGCCCCGCCTCCACGTCTTCCTTGCCACCTCCCCCATTCACATGACTTATAAATTGAAGAAAACACCGGAAGAAGTTTTGCAGACGGCAGTCGAAACAGTCGCTTATGCGAAACAGAAATTCCATCACATCGAATGGTCAGCGGAAGATGCTACCAGAACGGACAAAGATTTTCTTGTTAAAATCATCGAAGCTGTCATTGATGCCGGGGCTACCGTCATCAACATTCCGGATACAGTCGGCTATACGACACCGGAAGAATACGGCAGTCTGTTCCGCCATCTGAAAGAAAACGTTCCAAATATCGATAAAGTCTCCCTTTCTGCCCATTGTCATGATGACCTTGGCATGGCAGTAGCCAACTCGATCGCAGCGATTGAAAATGGTGCAACCCAGGTGGAAGGTACAATCAACGGCATCGGCGAACGTGCCGGCAATGCGTCTCTTGAAGAAATTGCAGTCGCGATGAAAATTCGCCAGGATGTCTATCCGTTTACAAACAGCCTGAACTTGAAAGAAATCAAACGGACGAGTGACATGGTCAGTAAGCTGACCGGCATGATGATTCCCGGAAACAAAGCAGTGGTCGGCCGCAATGCGTTTGCCCATGAATCAGGAATCCATCAGGATGGCGTCTTAAAAGAAGCCTCCACCTACGAAATCATCACACCGGAAATGGTCGGAGTGAAATCAAACAACATGGTGCTTGGTAAGCATTCCGGCAGCCATGCTTTCAAAGAAAAAGTTCATGAGCTTGGCTATCGCTTCAACGATGCAAAAATGAAAGAAGCGTTCAAAGCCTTTAAACAGCTGACAGCCAAGAAAAAAGAAGTCACCGACGATGACTTGTTTACGATCCTGATGGATACGCAGGTCGACAGTGCTGCCATCAAAAAATATAAGCTGGAAGCATTCCAGGTCCAATATGGTTCTGCCAACCTGCCAACAGCGACAGTAGCTTTGACTACTCCAGAAGGAACAAGACTCGAACATGCCGGCACCGGTCAAGGAAGTGTCGAGGCCATTTATAACACGCTCGAAAGTCTTGTCCATGAAGAAATTCACCTGGAGGACTATCAATTGAGCTCGATCGGTAAAGGACGCGATGCTTTAGCAGAAGTCCATGTGAAAATGACCGTCAATGACACAGAAACAAGCGGCCGCGGTACTGCCCAGGACGTATTAGAAGCTTCCGCCAATGCATTTTTGAATGCGGTCAACCGGGTATTTGTCACCCAGCACGTTCAGGAACAAAAACAAGCGCACGTATAAACGTCAAAGGACCACTACTTTTAATGAGGGAGGAAATTTAATGAACAAACATATCGTATTGCTGCCTGGAGATGGAGTCGGTCAGGAAATCATCGGTTCCGCCCGTTCCGTCCTGGAAGAAATTGCTGAAAAATACGGTCATTCGTTTACGTTTGAAACTCATGCCATCGGCGGTACAGCTGTCGATGAGCATGGCGCTCCCCTTCCGGAGGAGACAGTCGCCGCTTGTAAAGGAGCGGATGCTGTATTGCTGGGTGCGGTCGGTGGTCCTAAATGGGATGACCTCCCTTCCCACCTTCGTCCTGAAAAAGGATTGCTTGGCATCCGAAAAGAACTTGGTCTGTTTGCCAACCTTCGTCCGGTCAAAGGGTTCAAGAAATTACTTGGCGCTTCCCCGCTGAAGGAAGAACTTGTCGAAGACAGCGACCTGTTAATTGTCCGTGAATTAACGGGAGGGCTTTATTTCGGTACTCCATCAGAACGCCGCGAGGACGGACAGTCGGTTGTCGATACACTTTACTATGAACGCCATGAAATCGAAAGAATCGTAGATAAAGCATTCCAAAGCGCTCGTCTGCGTCGCAACCATCTTACTTCGGTCGATAAAGCCAATGTACTGGAGTCCAGTAAGCTGTGGCGCGAAGTCGTCGAAGAGAAGAAGGCAGATTATCCGGACGTTACGGTCGAGCATATGCTTGTTGATGCGGCGGCTATGAAGCTGATTCAGAACCCTGCACAGTTCGATGTCATCGTCACAGAAAATATGTTCGGTGACATCCTGAGTGATGAAGCTTCTGTATTGACTGGATCACTGGGCATGCTTCCTTCTGCCAGCCTTCGTTCCGATGGTGTCGGACTGTATGAACCAGTACACGGTTCTGCACCGGATATTGCCGGGCAGAATATCGCCAACCCGCTGGCGATGATTTTATCTACAGCCTTGATGCTGCGCCACTCTTTCGGTATGGAAGAAGAAGCAGCCTGCATTGAAAAAGCAGTAGAAGAAGTCATCGACACCGGTTATCATACAAAAGATTTGAAAGTAGCGAATGGCATTGAAACGGATACGACGAACATGACTCGTAAAGTCGTGGAATATCTGACAGAAAGTGATGCGGCCAGCTGTATCATGAGTGCCTATGCCTGATTACTGACGCGAGGAGTGAAAACAATGACCCAGCCAAAAACAATCATCGAAAAAATTTGGGAGAATCATATCGTCCATCAGGAGCCTGGCAAGCCTGATCTGCTTTATATCGATTTGCACCTGATTCATGAAGTCACTTCTCCCCAGGCTTTTGAAGGACTAAGAATGAAGGGGCGGAAAGTGCGTCGTCCTGAATTGACGTTCGCTACGATGGACCATAATGTCCCAACGAAGCAACGGCATATCATCAAAGATGAAGTTTCTAAAAAACAGATGCACACCTTGAAAGAAAATTGTGAAGAGTTCGGTGTCCCGCTTGCTGACATCGACCACCCTGATCAGGGGATCGTCCACGTTATCGGACCAGAGCTTGGTCTCACCCAGCCAGGCAAGACCATTGTCTGCGGGGACAGCCATACCTCGACTCACGGTGCATTCGGGGCGTTAGCCTTTGGAATTGGAACCAGTGAAGTGGAACATGTCCTTTCCACCCAGACACTTGGCCAGGCACCTCCGAAAACGCTTGAGGTTAAAGTGAATGGCAAGCTTGGCACAGGCGTTACGGCTAAGGATTTGATTCTGGCTATCATCGCCAAGCATGGCGTCCGTTTCGGTACCGGTTATGTTATCGAATATACCGGTGAAGCTGTCCGCAATCTTTCCATGGAAGAACGGATGACGGTCTGTAACATGTCGATTGAAGCCGGTGCTCGCGCCGGTCTGATTTCACCAGACGATACAACGATCGAGTACCTTCGCGGCCGACGCCATGTTCCGGATGGAGAAGCTTTTGATGAAGCTGCCGATCAATGGCGTGCCCTGGCTACCGATGAAGGTGCAAGCTACGATGCCACCGTTGAAATCGATGCCTATGAAGTCGAACCCCAGGTAACATGGGGAACGAATCCATCCATGTGTATTCCGGTCAGCGCCAATGTACCGGACCCTGCCAGCCAGGAAAAAGATTATGAGCAGGACGCTGTCCAGCGGGCTCTCGACTACATGGGACTGGAAGCCAATCAGCCGATCGATTCTGTTAAAGTCGATTATGTGTTCATCGGCTCTTGTACCAACTCCCGGCTGAGCGATTTGAAAAAAGCAGCAGATGTCATTCAAGGCAGAAAAGTCGATGAAAAAGTCACTGCCCTCGTTGTTCCAGGCTCGAGAACAGTCAAGGAACAAGCGGAAGCAGAAGGTCTGGATGTCATCTTCAAAACAGCCGGCTTTGAATGGCGTGAAGCAGGATGCAGCATGTGCCTGGCGATGAATGACGATATCGTCCCTCCTGGCGAACGGTGCGCATCTACTTCCAACCGTAACTTCGAAGGCAGACAAGGAAACGGGGCCCGCACCCACCTGGTCAGCCCGGAAATGGCGGCAGCGGCTGCACTTGAAGGTCATTTTGTTGATGTAAGAAAAATTACCGATACAGCAGTAAACAGATAGGAGGTCTTTCCATGGAACCGATACGCGTTCATTCCGGGCTTGTCTACCCATTGAATCGCTCAAATGTCGATACAGACCAAATCATCCCAAAACAATTCCTGAAACGAATCGAACGCCAGGGCTTCGGCCAATTCCTTTTTTATAACTGGCGTTTTGATGAAGAAGGAGAAAAACGTGACATCTTTACGATGAATGATGAGAAGTATAATGACGCTTCCATTCTGGTCGCCGGAGATAATTTCGGCTGCGGTTCCTCCCGGGAACACGCACCCTGGGCAATTTTGGATTACGGCTTCCAAGTTGTAATCGCACCAAGCTTCGCCGATATTTTTTATAATAACTGCGTCAAGAACGGCATCCTCCCTGTCAAACTGACAGAAGATGAAACACAGGCAATCATTAAAAAAGCGGAACAGCAGATGCTTAACTTGACGGTTGATCTGGAAAAGCAGCTGGTCGTCGATGAAGAGGACTTCAGCTTCAGCTTCGACATTTCGGATTACCATAAACAGATGCTGTTGAACGGCTGGGATGAAATCGCCGTCACATTAACAAACGAAGACAAAATCACCGCCTATGAAGAACGTCAGCAAATTATTGGATGATGAGATTGGATAGAGTTTAATTCTTCCACCATCATTAGAAAATCATAATAAAAAATTATAAGGAGTGTGAAGACATTGGGAATTCGTTATTATTAACCAAGGTGGCGGATGCTATGGAACAGCTTTCCTCTGTTGTGCATCGTACCCCGCTCACCACTTCAGCGACATTAAATGAACAAACAGGAAAAAATGTGTTTATGAAGATGGAAAACCAGCAAAAAACCGGCGCATTTAAAATCAGAGGTGCCAGCTACAAAATCTCGCAATTGACCAAGCATGAAATGAAGCGTGGGGTAATTGCCGCTTCTGCCGGCAACCATGCCCAGGGTGTCGCGCTGGCAGCCGCAAAACGCGGCATCGAAGCAAAAATTTTCATGCCAGCCAACACACCGAAAGCAAAGACCAAAGCTACGGAAGGCTACGGAGCAAAAATCGTGCTGACGGGCGAGTCTTTTCAGGAAGCCTATGAGGCGGCTATCGAAGAACAGAAGCGATCCAAAGCTGTATTCATCCACCCTTTTGATGATCCCGATGTCATGGCGGGACAAGGAACGATTGCCATCGAGATGCTTGAGGACCAGCCTTCCCTCGATACACTTATCGTCCCTGTCGGCGGGGGCGGCCTGATCAGCGGCATCGCTTTTGCCGCGAAAAGCATCAACCCGGCCATCCAGGTAATCGGCGTTCAGGCGGAAGGTGCGAGTGCCACTTATAATCAGTTTCACTCCAAAGGGGCTACTTCCCTGCCATCTGTTTCGACGATTGCTGATGGAATTGCAGTAAAACGCCCGGGAGAAAAAACGTATCCGATCATCCGAAACTATGTCGATAAGATGATCACAGTTTCTGATCAGCAGATTGCGGCCACCATGGTCCAGCTGCTGGAAAGGGAAAAAACCATGGTAGAAGGCGCCGGCGCTACAGCATTAGCAGCCCTCCTTTCCTATCATAAAAAAATCAATTCCCAAAACTGTGGTATCGTCGTCAGTGGAGGTAACATGGATATTGCAAAACTCCCTGCCATCCAGTCCTTGTCTCAGCAAAACAAATATAAAGTCGTATGATCGTACAGGCAGCCCACATATCGGGGCTGCCTGTTTTTCTGAGCTATATTACTCATTTTTCAATGAGAAGATTAATGCCCGCCTTCTAGTGGTATGTTATACATTAAAAGGAGGCATTTGATTATGTTAAAATACATTCTAGCCGTACTACTGCCGCCTTTAGCAGTATTCATGGCAGGCAGACCAATGACAGCTCTATTCAACTTGATTCTTACAGCGATTTTCTGGATTCCAGGTGCCATCCACGCTGTCTTAGTAGTACGTAACAAAGAACTCGGCACCGTTTAACTAAAATTCATTCTGAAAGGGCCCCTTCCCCCAGGGGTCTTTTCTTTTGGCTTTTTACAATGCACTGTCGCCCTTTAACACCCAGTATATATAAACTGCGAAACAATGATTTTTTTCGTGAGTGCTGCTCACCCGCTTCGGCAGAACACTTCGCTTTCCTGGGGCACGGCCTCAGCCTCCTCGCGGAAACCCACCGCTGTGGGGTCTTCGGACTCGTGCTGTTCCCCAAGGAGTCTACGTATTCTGCCTACGCTAGTATTAATTCTCAAATGAAAATTTTATTATTTAGAATCTTCGTGTGCAATTAAGAAACCTCAGTATAAAAAAAGACAAGATACTTCATTAAAAAGACACAGCTCACTATCAGCGGAAGAAATACACGGAGACTCCTGCGGGAGCAGAGGCCTGGATGAGACCCCGGAGAGCGTTAGCTCGAGGAGGCTCATCAGCCGCCCGCGGAAAGCGTAGTGTATTTCTGCAGCGGTATTTTAGCCTGAACCATAAAGTATTTCACTAGTTCGCAGTTTGTTTAAAACAGTCTTTTTTTTTACATAGCTTACGGATAGGCATAGAATAAGAAGGAAGAAACATAGACTAGCCTAACGATATATAAGGAGGGATCCCATGCGAACTGCTAATCCTACGTTGAATGACCGGACTTTCAATAAACAGCGTGCTGCCACTGGTAAGCGCACGATGACGGTACAAGGGACCGTCAATCGAGTATTCATTCTGCTGTTCCTTTTGATGGCTACTGCCTACTATACCTGGAACCTCTACGCTGCAGGTGAGCCTGTCGGCGTCTACATTTGGGTTGGCATCATCGGCTCGTTGATTTTTGCTTTAATCACAGCTTTTGTACCAAAAGCGGCTCCTGTCACAGCTCCAGTATACGCCGCGTTAGAAGGGTTATTCATCGGAGCTATTTCGGCGCAGTATGCCAGTTTGTACGAAGGCATCGTCGTCCAGGCTGCACTGCTTACGATCATGACTTTATTCGGACTATTGATTATTTATAAACTGCGTATTATCAAGGTCACGAAGAATTTCCGTATGGGTGTGATGGCTGCTACTCTCGGAATTTTCCTTGTCTATTTAGTGGATATTGTCCTTCGTGTCTTTACATCATCGATGCACGTACCGCTTCTTCATGAGTCCAGTCTGCTCGGAATCGGTATCAGTCTTTTCATTGTAGCGATTGCCGCTTTGAACCTCGTGCTTGATTTTGATTTTATTGAGCGGGCATCGAATCGTGGAGTTCCAAAGCACATGGAGTGGTATGGAGCATTTGGCCTTGTGGTTACCCTTGTCTGGTTATATATTGAGATGCTCCGGCTGCTCGCAAAATTAAGAAGCCGCTAGGACCCCCTGCTATCAGCTCTACGCTGACTGCAGGTTTTATTTTTTCCGATAAGAGGAAGATAGATGGTAGAGGAGGTAGATATGATGGATCAAATGAATGATTTTCTCTATCAATTGAAACGGCATATGCAATACACAAGTGAACTCAGGGACGCTTACGAAAAATTGCCAGTCGAGCAAAAAGAAATCGTGAAAAATGCTTCCCCACGGAAGGAATCCCCGGAGGATCTATCCAAGCATGCCTATCAATGGCACGACAACCTGTTCAAGGTGGTTGACAAATAAAATCTCTCACCGGAATAGAAAAGGCTGTACCCAACCGGGTGCAGCCTTTTGGTTATGTATCATACGATTTTTCCAGACGCGCAGCTGGTTTACTAGACAGAAGGTGTAGCCTTCTGGACATCTTGATGAACTTACTAGACAGTTCTGAAGTTTATTGGACACTTATTATTTTTTTACTAGACTTTCTTGAACATTTACTGGACACAACCACCGATTACTAGACAATTTCAGAAATCAGACGTCATTACGGATGATTAAGTAAATGATCAAGCCGATAACCGGAAAAAATAAAGTGCCGATTAAAATGAGTAAGGCATACTCCTGGCTTTTACCTTTTCTCCGTGAATCGCGGTAAGCCCAAATGCTGGTTATAATATTCAGCACAAAGACCAGCACTCCAAATAACAGGAATAAAGCAAAAATGCTTCCCACTTCCACCATCAACATACGCTCCCTTCTGTTTCTCCCATTCTATTATCGGCTTCCTGCGTTTATGTTTCAAGAATTTGAAAACCATGCCTGAAGCTAATTTAATGATTTTCCTACAAAAAATAAAACACGTCTATGGTGTAGACGTGTTCATGTCGCTTGCCCTTCTTCAAACCAGCGATCTTCCCATAACCTGTACTCCCACTCTTTGATAAGATCGAGACCTGCCTGGAAAGAAGTACAGTCTTTTTCACTAACAGGCCTGGCATGGCAGTCATAACTTCCATCACGCCTCGCTGTCATTAAAGCAACCTTCCATTTTTCTTTTACATCTTCCGCATCGGCTCCTCTTAATACGACCAGCCAGTATTCTGCCTCCCTGTCATTACTATTCACTAAACTTCTTAATACTTTCAGATCTCTTTCTCCAATCGAAATCGCTTTTTTCGTATAGTATTCTACATAATTCATCCCAGCCTTCCCCCTCTCCTGAAATCAAAACGGTAATTTGAATTTTCTGAATTCAATACTCAAAAATGTTGTGCTGCCCCTATGATTAAATTAAGAGCAGCACTTCTAACTATGCCAGTCGGAATACGACGCCATACCCGCCTTTCGGGTACTTCCATTCAATATTATCGTGAGGACAGCCAATCCTGCAGCTGCCGCATTCATGACAACCTTCATACCCCACCTGAATTCGGTCCCCTTCAAACTTATACACTTCTCCCGGACAAAAATACGTACAAGGCTTATCCGGGCATTTTTCCAGGCAAATCGTCTGGTCAAGAATCTTCAAATGGGATTCCTTATCCGCTCGGAACCTGACGAGGTACTGCTTTTCTTCAATCGTCGCTTTCGCCATTATTTCATCACCTTCCATGCCCGGTACATATCCTGTACTGTCCGGATTTTTCCGCGTTCCATAAACATATTGAAAATCCCTTTTTGCTTTTCCTGTTTACTTATTCCGTCCACGGTAAAGAAGGTACGGGCAGCCCGGTTCAGCATCGGAATATACTCTTTCAAATATTGCGGATGGTTTTCCAATGTTTCCGTGGCATCTTTATACTTTTTTAAGTCCTTGCCAATAAAGCTTTCGTAAACTTTTTCCCGGTAGATATCCAGTACTTCTTCGGTATACTTACCGGTTTGTTTCGCCAGCAAGATGGCTTCAGCAGCAAAACTACCGGATTTCATCGCCATATTAGAACCTTCGCGGTGAATGCCGTTGACCAGCTGGGCGGCATCGCCGGCAACAATCACTCCGTCACCAACCAGCTTCGGGATGGCGTGATACCCTCCTTCTGGTATTAAATGGGCGAGATATTCCGCTTCCTCGGCGCCTTTAATGAGCGGTTTGACGATCGGATGATTTTTCACATATTCCAAAAGATCATAGGGCTTCATTTTACTGTTAACAAGGCTCGACAATGTGGTTCCCACACCGATATTCAGGCTTTCCTTGTTTGTATACAGGAAGGCCGTCCCGAGATGACCTTTTGTGGCATCACCGAACATTTCTATCGTACACCCCTGCCCGTCTTCCAGGTTGAACCGCTCATTGATGGTTTCCGCTGGCAGGTTGAGTACTTCCATCACCGTCAATGCCACTTGAGCAGGCTCGATTTCCTCATGGAAACCGAGTTGTTTGGCAAGCAGCGAATTGACACCGTCTGCCAGTACGACGACATCAGCATACACATCCCCATCAGGACGATCGGTTCTTACCCCTACGACTTTTCCATTTTCAACAAGACAAGCATCCACTACCGTTTCGTTAATTAATGTTACCCCTTGTTCCTGTGCTTTTTTTGCAAACCATTGATCGAACTTGGCACGCAATATCGTAAAGTTATTATAGTTCTCTTCATTTGCCCACGCCTGGCCCTTATAGCCAAGTGTAATCGCAGATTCTTCATCGAGCAGCCACATCCGCTGCTCCACTATCGGTCGTTCAATGGGAGCTTCCTTCCAGAATTCAGGAATGATTTCTTCCAACTGCTGCTTATACAGCACCCCGCCCATGACGTTTTTTGCGCCAGGATATTCCCCTCGTTCAATTTGGAGTACCTTCAGTCCGTTTTTCGCACATAAATAGGCACAGCTGGTACCGGCCGGACCGGCACCAACGACGATGACGTCAAATCTTTCAGGCATGGGAAACCACCTCTTCCTTCAGCAGCTCATCAAAAGCATGGATCAGAACCGGCAGGATTTCCCTGGCATCTCCTACCATCCCGTAGGTGGCGACTTCAAAGATAGGAGCCTCCGGATCTTTATTAATGGCGATGATCATTTCGGAGTTTTTCATCCCGACTGTATGCTGGATCGCACCGGAGACTCCAATGGCGAAATAAATTTTCGGAGTCACTGTTTCACCCGTCTGCCCGATCTGGTGATCATGGGAAAGCCAGCCTGCTTCGACAGCATCCCTGGTACCGCCAACCGTGGCACCGATTGTTTCGGCAAATTGATGAATGAGCTGGAATCCTTGTTCATCTCCCATCCCTTTGCCGCCGCAGACAATGACATCGGCATCTTCCAGGTTTACCGACTTACCTGGTCCTTTGACAATTTCAAGTACCTTCGTGCGGATATCTGCTTCCTTCATGTCCAGGCTTTCTTCGATAACCGCGCCTTTCCGGGAAGCATCCGGTTCTAATGCTTTCATCACCTTTGGGCGGACAGTGGCCATTTGCGGGCGATGTTTTTTACATAGAATGGTCGCCATGATGTTGCCTCCAAACGCGGGTCTGCTTGCCTCTAATAATCTTTTATCTACATCGACATCAAGCATCGTACAATCGGCCGTAAGCCCAGTCTTCAAGTCGGTTGCGACTGCAGATGCAATGTCTTTTCCATTGGGAGTAGCTCCATAGAGGATGATTTCCGGCAGGTGTATGCGCGCTAATTTTCCCATTCCTGCTAAATATGGTTCGGTTCTGTAGTCCTTTAATACCGGTGCGTCGATGACATATACTTCATCGGCACCATGGTGGATCAACGGTTCGGTCAGATGCCGGATTTCATGTCCTAACAGTACCGCTGCAAGCGGCGTTTCCAGCTTATCTGCTAATTCTCTTCCTGCGCCGAGAAGCTCAAGCGATACTCCTGCTATGCTGCCATCGACGACTTCAGCGAACACCCAGATACCCCGATGGTCTTCTATCATACCGCTGCTCCCCCTTTCTTATGGAACAAGTGACGTTTTTCCTGCAATACATGAAGCAGCTGGTCTACTTGCTCCTGGGGGCTACCTTCCAGCCTGTGTCCGCCTTCCTGCTTCGGAGGTGCGAACATTTTTCCTACTACGGTCGGCGATCCTTTCAGTCCTAGTTGTTTTCGGTCGACTTCTCCTAACTGGTCGACATTCCAAACGACCGGTTGATAAGAGACTGCTTTCAACATATTCGGGAACGGTGCATATTCAATCTCGTTTATTTCCTTTTCTATGGTTATCAGACAAGGAAGTATGGTACGGATATGGGCATACCCGTCTTGAAGCTTACGTTGGAGTTCTACATAGTCTTTGGTGACTTTTGTGATGGAAGTGATGTTTGTTACTGGCGGGATATCGAGCCTGCTGGCTATACCGGGTCCTACCTGCCCGGTATCTCCGTCGATAGCATGTTTTCCGCAGAAAATCATATCGATCGGGGAAGCTGAGCTTATTTTTTCGAGCGCTTTTGTCAGGGCATAACTGGTGGCTAATGTGTCGGCTCCGGCAAATGCCCTGTCGGAGATCAAGTACCCTTCATCAGCACCGATTTCGATGCTTTTTTTGATAACCGCATCGGCCTGAGGCGGCCCCATGGATAATACGGACACCTTTCCTCCGTATTCGCGTTTCAAACGCACGGCTTCCTGTACCGCATGAGCATCATAAGGATTCATGATCGAGGGGACGCCCCGCCGGTCCAGCGTATTTGTTTTCGGATTGATTTTGATTACTTTCGTATCTGGTACCTGTTTCACACAAACAACAATGTGCATGCAGTATCAACCCCCTTTCTTTTAAATGGCCTTGTTCCCAACCCTAACCAGCAAAGGAGCAAAGCCTGATAGTAAGATTTTCTGTCCATCATTTGTTAGCGCTTGCAAGATTGGGTGAACAGGCGAATGTTCCCAAGAGCAAGACAGATAACGGGGATGAAATCTATCTATTCCGATTAGATGATGACAGAAAATTCATTTTCCACCTTGATACTAGCAAACAACTGAACCTTCCTCTATGACATACATCACAGATTGTTCAGGGTAAGGAATAATTTTTGCAAACGACGATGAGATATATGCTAGTTTTATCTTTACTTGGTCCTCCCCTCATGTATTTGGGCATAAAAAAACCTGCTGCCTTTTTAGCAACAGGTTTGTAATCTTTACCACCGCTTGACGGCGGGTCTTGATGATTTTCTGAAGAAACGGAACACTTGCCTGATGAGGCCATACAACGTATAACAAACACCAAATACTACGACTGCGAGCAGCTGCACGGCCAATGCTTCCTCCGCAATACTTCCATTCAGTTTCACCACCCGGTACAACTGAATGCTGATCAACAGATTGGTTACCGCAAGGCTGATCACCAAAAATGTGAGCAGCCGCTTCCAGTTGGCGTGCATAAGCCATAACGTAACCGGTTCAAACAGCCAGACTCCGGCAGCCAGCAGCATAAACGGCAGAAGAAAATGTATATAAATCGGATCGATTCCAAGGATTGCAAACGTGTCGACATCGAACTCCAGCCACTTGCTTATCATATTCCAATTAAACCAGTCTTTCATTTCATCACGTCCCCTTTTCATTTACGACCAGTTTGGCCAGTTCTGGGGGATTTTAAACCCATGTAAGTAATCGGAAAGAATGATAGCCGGTCAGCTTTTACTTCTGATATAATTCGTTCATCAGGAGGAATTTCAATGAAAAAAGCAATCCTATTCGTGCTGATCGGCGCCTCGCTTTGGGGAACGATCGGGTTATATGTAAAAATGCTGGAACAAGCAGGCTTTACCTCAATGGAAATTGTAACGATTCGGGTGTTTTTCGCCAGCGTATTTCTGCTTGGCTACATGCTGCTACGGTATCGTAAACAGATGAAACTGAAAAACTGGAAAGACATCCGGTATTTTATCGGCACCGGAATCGGGAGCATCGTGTTCTTCAACTATTGCCTGTTTGCCAGTATGGCAGAAACCAACATCCCGATTGCCACTGCCCTCTTATATACTGGTCCAGCTTTTGTGATGATTCTATCTATTATTCTATTTAAAGAGCCGTACACGGCTAAAAAGGGGCTGGCACTAGGGCTGACACTGGTCGGTGCTGCTTTTGCAGTTGGTGCCTTTCCCTCACCGGATGCAAGTTTATCTACTGCCGGTATTTTACTCGGAATCGGATCCGGCTTCGGCTATGCCTTATATAGCATTTTCAGCAAATTCGCCTTTGTAAAATATGACAGCCTGACCATTACCTTTTATACATTTATTACCGCGACGGCGGCTTTGCTTCCGTTTTTTCCGTATCAGGAAAAATTGGCGATCCTGTTGTCTCCCGGTCCGCTCCTGCTTGGCATCGGACTTGGGTTGTTGCCGACAGCTGTTGCCTATATCTCCTACACACTCGGATTATTTGAAATGGAAGCATCGAAAGCGTCCATATTGAGCACCATCGAACCGGTAGTGGCCATTATCATCGGCATTACTGTTTTTGATGATGCCTTCAATGGATGGCAAATGGCTGGCATGCTTGCTATCATTTCTGCAGTGGTCGTCATTTCAAAAAGTCGTAAACGTGTGAAAATCACAGCCAGGGTGTGATTTATATCATTATCTCCATAGTGGATACCTTGTATGATAGAGGTAACCAATGAAGGAGGTAGATGAAATGACTACTTTTACAAGAGAAAATACACCTGCTGAAATCGTAAATATATATCCGAAGGCGAGCGACTTATTCAAAAAGAACCGGATCGACTTCTGCTGTGGAGGAGATCGTCCGCTAGGTGAAGTATTTGATGAAAAGAAAATGGATGAAGGCATGATTTTACACCAGCTGAACGAAGATTACTCCGACTGGATTACAAAAGGAAATGAAGGTCCGGATTGGAGCAAAGTTTCCAACACGGAACTTGTCGATCACATCGTCTACACCCATCATGCTTTTTTGAATGATGAACTGCCGGCATTAGGCCAGTTTGTCACAAAAATCTACCGGGTCCACGGTGCCAACCACCCGCATTTGCAAGAATTACATCGATTGTATAATGAGCTGAAAGTCGAATTGGAGTCCCACCTGATCAAAGAAGAAATGGAAGTATTCCCGCTGATCAAGCAATATGATGTGGAGCCTAGTGAAGAATTGCGACAGCGGATTCACGAGGCGAATGGCGGCTTAGAAGATGAACACGACCAGGCCGGGGATCTCTTAAAAGAAATCCATAACCTGACCAATGGGTTTGAACCACCTGTGGACGCTTGCAACTCGTATCGGATCACTTACAAGCGGCTGGCAGAACTCGAAGCCGATACATTCCAGCATATCCATTTAGAAAATAATATTTTGTTTAAGCGGATCTAAATTAAAAAAATCCACCTGGACGCGGTCCGGGTGGATTTTTCTATGCTTTCAAAAAGGCTTCCAAGGCTTTCTCCTGCTGTTTCATTTCGTTATAACCTTGCATGTAAAGATTATGGAGCTTTTGTTTGTTACGCTCTATTCTCCCGACCGCAAGCGGCTCATCCGGTCGGATAATGAATACTTTCCCCTCTTTTTCAAGCTCATGCAGCCTTCTGGTCAACTGGTTGTATTTATCATGACGAGTCAGGAGGCTGTCCACGAATTTAGGATATTGTTTGAACTTGCGCTGGATATACCAGCCAAGCCGCATCCTTTTCTTCATATATCCTTGATTTCTCGTCAGGATGACGACGTGCTTTTCGTTCCCTTGTTCAATTGACCGCTCGATTGGCACAGGGTCGGCTATCCCGCCATCCATCAGATATTTACCATCATAAGGAATACTCGGCGATATCAATGGAATCGAACACGATGCCCGCATGATCGTAAGTAAACTGTTCCGGTCCGGAAAATCATCATAATAGTGGGGCATTCCTGTCTCCATATCTGTTGTAGCAACCGCAAACTTCGTCTTTCTCGCTTCGAATGTATCATAATCGAATGGAACAAGCTCATTCGGCAGTTTGTCAAAAATAAAGTCCATGCCGAACAATTCTTTTTGACGGAACGCCCGTTTATAGGAAATATACTCCGGATGATCCCCGTAGCCGACGAGCACATCATAGTTCCTGCCCCGCTGTTTGGCTACATAGGAGCTTCCGTTTGACGCTCCTGCCGATGCACCGACTACATAGGGAAAATGAAGATCCATATCAAGAAAATAATCCAGGACACCTGCAGTATAGGTCCCTCGCATGCCCCCGCCTTCTAATACAAGCCCTGTTTTTTCCATACCTAAACACCTTCTTTTTGCTGATATGGAAATTTTAACATTTTTCAGGTTGGGGTCAAACGTATCCACTCAAAATGTAAGACAGCTGCCTGGTTATAGGCAGCTGTCTGTTTATTTGTATAAAATGGAGGCTTTCGCCATAAAAAACCTGGCTGCAGGCCAAGTTTTTCTAATGGTATAATCAGTTTACATTCAGTTTGACATTTTTGGATTGCTTTTCTTCGAGATTCTTCTCGATTTCCTGCATGGCGCGCGGATCTCTTAAAAGTTCTTCCTTGTTTTTGTTGACAAGTTCATCAAAGGAAGGTAAATTTGGTCGCATGTCGTATGCTCCTTTCATGAAGTTTACGTTATCATTATATCAAAGTTATTAACTCACTTATCTAAATTGTTTGAACATTTTGTTAACATTTTTGATTTTTCTAATAATTGGAGGCCTTTTTTATGGAACATTTAGTGAACAAAAATATTAAAGACATCGAAATTTCCGGCATCCGCAAATTTTTTAACATGGTCAGTGACTATGAGGATGTCCTATCCCTATCAATCGGCCAGCCTGACTTCCACACCCCGGAGCACGTGAAACAGGCTGCCCATCAGGCAATCGACGCAAATTACACTACCTATACCCACAATGCCGGCATTTTAAAACTGCGGGAGGCAATCAGTGCTTCTGCCTCCCATAAATATAACCTGGACTATGACCCGGCAGAAGAAGTGATTGTGACGGTCGGGGCATCTCAGGGCATTGATATTACCTTAAGGACCTTGCTTTCCCCCGGAGATGAAGTTCTGTTGCCAGGACCGGTTTATCCGGGTTATGAACCTTTGATCCACTTGGCTGGCGGTGTTCCTGTCCATATTGATATAACAGGTAACGGGTTCAAAATGACAGCTGATTTAATCGAACAGGCAATGACCGACCGGACAAAGTGCATCATCCTTCCCTACCCGTCCAACCCGACCGGAGTGACGTTGACCAAACAAGAGCTGAAAGAAATCGCCACACTCATTGCTGGTAAAGACTTGATTGTACTTGCCGATGAGATCTACAGTGAGCTCGTTTATGAGCAGGAGCATGTATCCCTTGCTTCGTACCCTGAAGTAAGGGATCAGGTCATTGTCGTTAATGGGGTTTCCAAATCCCATGCGATGACCGGCTGGCGGATCGGCTATCTGCTGGGGCCGGCAGTATTGATGAAACACATATTAAAAGTACACCAGTACAACGTGTCATGTGCCACCTCCATCAGCCAGTATGCAGCACTGGAAGCGATTGAAAACGGAGCAGACGACCCGGCTGCCATGCGCGAAGAATATCGAAAACGTCGTGATTATGTGATGGAGCGGATGGATGAAATGGGGCTTGAATACATCCAGCCTGGCGGAGCCTTTTACATTTTTCCAAAACTTGCGAAAGGGGAACTGACTTCCTTTGAGCTTGGGCTTGAACTGGTACGTGAGGCAGGAGTTGCATTAGTGCCGGGGGATGCTTTTTCCAATTACGGTGAAGGATATATGCGGCTGTCTTACGCCTATGATATGGAGACGTTGGAGAAAGGAATGGATCGTCTGGCCGAATTTATGAAAAAGTAATTTTCACCTCTTTTGTGAGACAATTTCACGTTAAATGAGCACTATTTTGATTAAGATAGACAATAATAAGGGTAAGAGAGAAGCTCTTGAAATTATGAGAGACAAAATCGAAATTATGAGTGACACATTTGAAAATAAGAGTGAAATAAAATTCCTAATAGAGACAACATAAGAAATGAAAAGAAGTCAAATTAATAACACCGCTGGCAGCTTCCAGCGGTGTTTTGCTTACTTGTAAAAATTGTAGACAGCTTGTGTGCCATCGTCTTCATAACCTAGTTCAACGAGACGCTCATAAATGGACTCCGACAGCTTAAGACCCGGAAGTTCCAGTCCCATCCGGTCAGCTTCTTCGATGGCGATTCTCAGATCCTTCACAAAATGCTTAATATAAAAACCAGGAGCGAAATCGCCGCCGATCATTCGCGGAGCCAGGTTGCTTAACGACCAGCTGCCTGCTGCCCCTGTGGAAATGCTTTTCAGTACA
This sequence comes from Thalassobacillus sp. B23F22_16, assembly GCF_043496955.1. NCBI lineage: Bacteria > Bacillati > Bacillota > Bacilli > Caryophanales > Bacillaceae > Thalassobacillus > Thalassobacillus sp. B23F22_16. The sequence goes on from NZ_JBIEKD010000007.1 coordinate 103,251, forward strand.
TTTTCCGGAGATAAGCCAGATTTCTCAGCATAGACGACCGCTTCTGCTACTCCTAACATATTAGAAGCAATCGCAATCTGGTTGCACATTTTTGTATGCTGACCAGCACCAGCCTGTCCCTGATAAACAATGTTGGTTCCCATCGCTTCGAAAATTGGTTTGACCGTTGCAAATGCTTTTTCAGAGCCGCCAACCATGATGGACAGCTTGCCTTCTCTTGCTCCTATATCCCCGCCGGACACCGGTGCATCTAATGCTTCTGCCCCCTTCTCACTGGCAGCCTTCGCTATTTTCTCAGCCAGGCTTGGGGTCGATGTTGTCATATCGATCAGGTGCATTCCCTCACGAACATGATCCAGCAAACCGTTTTCCTCGAAATAAACTTGTTCGACATCGTAAGGATAGCCTACGATCGTGATGATCGTATCACTTTTTTCTGCCAAATCCTCGATATTATCACACCACTCTGCCCCTGCTTCTATCAACGCTTCAGCTTTTGATTTCGTCCGTGTATGTATACAAACCTCATAACCTTTAGAAAGCAGCTGGCCGATCATACCTTTCCCCATGACTCCTGTACCGATAAAACCAATGTTCATGCAGCATTCCTCCTTTGCCCTTTCTATCATGATAGCAGATAGAGCATCAATCAAACCAGACATATCAATCATCATTATAAAAAGGCTCTCCCATTGCGATAAAGGACAGCCTTTTTATGTTTTTTTATATTTGTTTGTATAATCGTCATAGATGTTCAATAGTTCGTCCAGCTCCTGGCTGATACGGACCGATTCAGGGCTTGAGAAGCCTTTCACTAAGGCAACCCTGGTCATTTTGTTGCGTAGGCGTTCAATTCTCTCCAGAAGTTGTTCAGCCTGATTGAAATTGGACACAAGGTTACCTCCAATCCCTGCTTTTAAAGATAGTTTACCATAGCAGAAATGGATTGACACGTATCCGTTTCAGGCTAACTGATTTTTCTTTTCCGTCTCATATACTCGATGATAAGCGTATCTAAAACCTGGCTTTGCTTAATGGTATATAGACTATCCCTTCCATACTGATCAGCTAAGGACAACATCTTTTTTTGAGAATGGTTGATTTTTCCTTCCAATTCCACCAATGCGACTTCCTTTTCTGTTTGTTCCACGAAAATAAAACCTCCAGCTATTTTTTTCACCGAGATAAATTATGACCGATAAACAGAGGGTTGTAAATATAATCGCAAAACTAGACAAACATCGTCAAAATTAGTTGTTCTATTATGGTAAATATACTCGTATTTATACATTTTAACTCGGATAATTTTCCTCAGGCAGAAAATTCAATTATCATAGACAGAGATAATGGAAAATCGCAAGGTCTGCTCATGATGGCTGACAAATGTGTTAAAATAAGGATGGATGAAGCCGTGGTTTACACGTGCATCGCGGACAATCACGTCCCCCCTCTTCTTGATGTCCAAGAAGAGCTTATCACATTGGCTATCATTAGGAAGGGAAGATCAAGATTGTCAGAAGAAGCTAAAAACGAGTGGTGGGAATGGCTGAAAGCGATAATCATCGCTGTTCTCCTTGCTTTCTTATTACGCACTTTTTTCTTTGCCACCTCGATCGTCGAGGGTATAAGTATGAATCCAACGCTTGAGAGCGGCGAACGTGTCATGTTCAATAAAATCATCTATTACCTGGAAGAGCCTTCGTATGGCGAAATTGTCATTATTCATAGACCAGTTAAAAGTTATGTGAAACGCATCATCGCCTTGCCGAATGATATTGTCGAAGTACGCGATCACAAGCTTTATATCAATGGGCGAGAGCAAGATGAAAGCTACCTGGATAAAGATTCCATTCAAGAAACGACCAATTATGGGCCGGTTAAAGTACCGGAGGATCACTATTTTGTAATGGGGGACAACCGGTCGATCAGTAAAGATAGCCGTAACGGACTCGGCTTCATAGAGAAAAGTGAAATTATCGGACGCTCCGAACTTGTCATCTATCCTTTCAACGAATGGGGCATGACCCGATGAGGACGTTCCATCGTAAAAACCATCCTGTCTTTTAGGCAGGATGGTTTTATCGATTATGGATTCAATTTTTCTGGCAGTTGGTGTAAGGTCTCGATCATGATATCAAGTCTACCCTCCACTCGGTGAAGCAGATAAAAAGTCACCGCGATGGGGAAACCGACATCTGTGAGCAATGCTACCCAATGGTCCATCTCCTATCGTCCTCCTTTCCTAACTAGAAAGAGGCTGCCCTGCCGGACAACCTCTTTGGACTTACAATTGGATCTCTTCGACGTTACGTTCGACGATACGTGCTTCTTTTTTAGTAACGAGATCACCGCCGTTTGAATAAAAACAATTAGCAGCAATGATGGCATCCATCGCAGCATTGATCAATGCCGGGTCAGCCGGTTCGACTGGCTCATCCAGCGTGATGGTAACTGTCTTGTCTTCTTCGTTTTGAAATTTCAATTCAAGTTTCTTCATGATTCTCCTCCTCTCTTGTTAATGGAATTTGATTAAATGTTCATGATTTTGTTATCGTCTTTACGTTCGATCGCATAGAGTTCACGCTGCTGTAACGGCTCTAACGCTTTAGCTACCGTATACAACTGTTCTGCTGTTGCTTCTATTTTTACGTTGTTGAAGTTTTTGCTTTTGAAAATAAAATTTCCTCGGTCGTCCTGTCCGTTCTCCAGTACCATACGCAACAGAGAGCCTACTTTTTCACTTGTAACTGCCATGTCCCTCACCTCCTTTCAACTCTATAATCGAAAGGAGAATGAAAGTGGTGCTGGTCTAATTAAAAAACTTTACTCACAAGAACAATATTCACTTAAAAAGCCGAAAGTCGAAGACTTGATTTCGAGACGTTTTTTGGTCCGTTACCGAGTCAATAGTATAGACGGCTGGGAAATTGCGAGACTCCGATGGGAGAATAGTACATGGTGAGACCCCGCAGGGCTTTAGCCCGAGGAAGCTCACCGTACACCCATGGAAAGCGAGTGATTTCCCGGACCTCCAGAGGCTCTTGACCGTAACGGAAACAATTTACAAACAAAAAAGTAGTTCAGCTATGGGGTACAATGCTTGTTTGTACTCCAAAACTGAACTACTTTCGATTTCCTTGTGATGAATTAACCGTGATCAAAGATACAGTATCCGATGTTCAAAAGGATGATAAGTGCTGAAATAATAAAAAATGTTACCTCCCACATGTGCTTCACCTCCGAAACTGTAGAAAGGATCGTACAAATCCATTCTCTTTAACAGTGTGCTCATAAAATAAGTAATCAATCATTGCTCTTCATCAGAAGATATGTCTATTAAGATTTTACCTGCCTTTTCCTTTTAAATCAAGCAAATTCATGCGTCCACCCTTTCTCGTGTGTGCATCCGTTGCCAGCAATTCACAGGTTTGCCACAACTTTATTACCAAAATGTGAAATCCATCACAAAGTTTCCTCAAAATTGATAAAAGGTGATATGATGTAACTGTAAAAGATAACACCAACACAAATAGCCGGCTAAGGTGTTCTTCTTTTAGCTAATCATGTGAAATGTTGAACAAAACACTATTTAAGGAGTGGGAATCATGATTAATAACTTTTTAAGAGAAAACAATGTTGCGGCAGCTATTCTTACGGTGATTCGGGTCTATCTAGGTTATGCCTGGCTGACTGCAGGCTGGGGAAAATTGACTGGAGGCGGTTTCGATTCTGCCGGTTTCATCCAAGGGGCAATTGGCAAAGCAAGCGGTGAACACCCTGCTGTTCAAGCCTGGTGGGCCAGCTTCCTGGAAGGTGTAGCACTTCCTAACGCAGAAATCTTTACGTTCCTTGTCATGTGGGGTGAAGTATTAGTAGGTATCGCACTTATTCTAGGAATTTTCACTAACTTTGCAGCAATCATGGGATTAGCAATGAACTTCGCCTTCTTGTTCAGTGGAACAGTAAGCACGAACGCTCAAATGGTTTTATTGACAGTATTCATTGCAGCAGCTGGATACAACGCTGGCAAGATTGGTTTAGATCGCTGGGTCATCCCTTACATCCGCCAATATACTACTAAAAAAGAAGCCAAAACAGCTCCGGCAGCTTAACTAATGCAACAGCTTATTAATACCACAAGCCGTTCACTTCCACCATAACAGGCGATTCTCGCAAAAGAGAATCGCCTGTTTGTTATTTATCCTTTATCGTCACAAGCATCATCCGACGGTATCCGAAGATAAGAAAAGAAGTATGATCAGATTCCGTCACGTAATGAAAGTAGTCCAGCAATCGCCCTCGTTGATCATAATAATCGATCACTATGTCCACGGGGACGTATAAGGTAATAGCTTCCGTCGATTCGCCTTGGTTTATAGGAGGAAAGGCATCACCGTAGCGCGCTTTTGCATTCAGCTTAGAATAACGGGGGTTCGCATGGATCAAGCGCAGTATAGCTTCTCCTGTTGGAGGCCGTTCGATTGGATAGGTCTCCACGCGGGCTCCTCCAGGATATTCAATAAGGCAATAAATATGGGTGGCAGAAACGTTTGACTTCTCTTTGCCAAAGCGAAATGTTGAAATCACTTGGGTCCAATGTCCTGCCGACAGCTCATGATTACGGCCATCCACTTCCACTGAGACAGTTCTTTTACCGGCATTTATCAGGACAGACCCCTCCGTCAATTTGATTGTTGCAGCTGCCTTTTTCATTGCTCCCCTCCTTCCCTGTTCGTTAATATATATTTTTATTTTCCTTTCATCATGTTAGAAAAACCTGGCAAACATTCTAAGTATTTATGGTGAAGGACTTTATATTTTTTCATAAAAAAGTACGCTTGGAAAGTGAAATCCAAGCGTTTTGTTTGTTCTGTATTTGATTTTTTCTACGAAACCAGTCCTAAGAAGTAAAGCTTTTATAGGTATTCGCATTCATGTTTTGCTTTGAGACGATTCCAGCGTTTATCAACTTCTATTTCAAATGCGCGATACAGCTGTTCATTTTCCGGTTTCAGCATATGCTTCGCCTTACCGAGATACTTCAGCCATTCACTGACAGGTTCCCGCTTGTTTTTGGCTTCTGGATTATAAGTGATAGTCGTCTTCCCTTTTTCTACTTCATATAACGGGAAGAAACAGGAATCAACGGCCGCCTTGATGATCGTCTGACCATACCGCTCTTCACTTTTCCAGTTCAACGGACAGGTAATCAAAAGCTTTCCATAAACCAATCCTTCATTTTTGGCGTACCATTGGGCTTTTGCTGCTTTTTTGATTAAATCCTGAGGATATGCTTCTGTTCCTGTGAAAACGTATGGAATATTTGTTGCCGCCATGATTTGGGGCGTGTCTTTATGATGGAACGATTTCCCCGTTTGGTTCTTGCCGACATTCGAAGTGGAAGTCATATGACCGATTGGAGTCGAATAAGACTGTTGCGACCCGGTATTCATATAACCTTCGTTATCATATTCCACGATGATCATTCCATGGTTTCGCAACGAAGTCCCAATGGCAGAACCCATCCCGATATCCATCCCGCCGTCACCGGTTACCATGACGAATGTGAAATCATCACCGATTTCAACTTCGCCCCGGCGTTTCATTTCATAAAAGGCTTCCACTGTCCCGGATAAGGTGGCTGCCCCATTCTGAAACAGGTTATGAATGAACGTCTGCTTATGGGATGTATGTGGATAAGCTGCACTGACGACGTAGCCGCATCCTGTCTGGAATAAAACCACGACGTCCCCTTCAATTCCTTTGAAAAATAATTCAAGCCCAGGGAAGATCCCACAGCCTGGGCAAGCGCCATGCCCTGAGGCTATCCGCTTCGGTTTACTCATCAGCTGACGGAGCGGCGGAACTTTCACTTTCAATTGATCAGTCTCCACGTCATGCGTGACTTTGATCAGTCCGGTATCATAAGAACCTGTCTGCGGCTCGATAACCGGGAGCAGCCGTTGTTTCTTATCACCAGCATGAATGCCATGATAATCAAACCGCTTCGCAGCAACAGAGGTTTCTGCCGCTTCTAATGCTTCATCGAAAAACACCTCTGCGTCTTGTTCATAAAAATCTTTTCCACCGACACCAAAGACACGGCTTAACACCACCGGTTGTGCTCCTGATAGCTCCTGGAGAGCTGATTTGATTTCCAGTGTCATATTGGCTCCATTAGCGCCATAACTATCTGCCCGTTCTCCAACGAGGACAGCTTTGACGTTTTTTAATGCCTCTTTCATTGCTTCTTTTGGAAATGGCCGAATCATGTTCGGTGTGATGACACCGACTTTTTTTCCTTGTTTCCGATAGCGGTCGACGACATCTTTCGCGGTCTCAGCCGCTGAGTTGATTAAAAATACTGCGGCTTCTGCGTCTTCCATGGCATAGGTTTCAATTGTCGGATAGGACCTCCCTGACAATTTTTCATATTCTTCCTGGATTTCTTCAAATACCTTGTCTGCATGGTACATCGCCTGGGACTGCTGGTAATTATTATGGATCAAATCGTCGCCATTCATATGGGCCCCGATGGTTACCGGGTTATTTTTATCAATAGCATTCGGGAAATCTGCCGGCCGTTCGCCAACAAATTCAGTCACTACTTCTCTATCTTTAAACGATAGGACTTTTCTTTTTTGATGGGAGGTAAAAAACCCGTCATAAGCGACAATGACCGGAAGACGGACGTCTCTGTGCTCTGCCACTTTCAATGCCATGATGTTCAAGTCGTAGACTGCCTGTGGTGTATTAGCAGTTAATATGACCCATCCGGTATTGAGAGCAAAATATAAATCCGAATGGTCCCCTCGAATATCAAGCGGGCCGCTCACGGCTCTCGTGACGAGATTCAACACCATCGGAAACCTGGTGCCTGACTGTACCGGTAACTGCTCCAGCATGAACAGGAAACCATTCGCACTTGTCGCGTTGAAGACCCGCGCTCCACTGACAGAGGCACCATAACAGATGCCTGCGGATCCATGTTCCCCATCAGCCGGAATCAGCTTGATATCATGCTCCCCTTTTGCCTTCATCTGATCCAGATACTGGGCAATTTCAGTTGATGGAGTGATTGGAAAATAACCCATAATATGGTAGTTGATTTGCGCAGCAGCTTTTGCCGCCATTTCATTGCCGGATTCAAAACTTACCTGCTGATTGACAGGTGCCTGCAATTTCTCCTGTTCTGTTATGACGTGGTTCATTTCATCACTCCTTCTGCATAAGCGAAAGGTTGTTTAACGCGATTCTCATCGCTAAAACCAAGCGTTTCACGGATTTCGGTTAAAGCGGAAGTCGGACAGACTTCAACACATTTCAAGCAGCCCTTGCAATAGTTATAGTCAATACCTTGAAGAAACATCTGCTTCCGTCCCCGTTTGTCTTCCCCTTCCTCCCATACAAAACAAAAATCCGGGCATACTGTATCGCAATGGGTACAATTGATGCATTTCTCTTGTTCGAAAGCTGGAAGAAATCCCTGTCTCGAACCGCTCAAGTCTTTTTCAATACTGTTAGCCTGGGCACTGATGATGCCGCCGATTTCCTGGGTTTCATATCCCAGGCGCGGCAGTTTCCGCTCGAACTGTTTTTGTACGGCGTTAAGCGTTTCGAAACTTTGAAACTGTACTTCTTCATAACCCCGGTTGAATGTACGAAGATTAGCTTCGACGAGGTGTGGATATTTTTTTTCGAACGTCTGGCGGATAACATCCCGCATATTATCGGCATCTAAAAAACCAAGTACGCGATAAAGTGCACCTAGCATAGCGGTATTTAGACGAGAGTTCTCTTCTACAGCAATGTTCATCGCATCGACCACCGCTAACGTTCCGTGATCAAGCTCGAGCTCTTCTTTCACTTCTTCCATGGAGCGTTCGCTGTTGACCAGCACGATGCCATCCGGCTGCAAGCCCCTTGTCACATCGATCGTTTTGTACAACGCTTCATGAAAAACTCCGATAACATGAGGCTCTTCAATCGGAGAATGGGCACGGATTTCCACCTCTGGCTCACAAAAACGAATGAATGCTTTGACCGGTGTCCCCTTTTTTTCTGAACCATAGGATGAAAAATTAGAGCCATTCAATCCATGCCCTAACACACCGGATTCTGCCAGCATTTTCCCGGCAAGATTGGCGCCAAGACCACCGATCGATTCCAGGCGTATTTCAAAAAAACCGAGTGGATTGGTTTTCGGTAAAATAGACATAAGATCCCCCTTACTTTTTTAAATTTCGTATGAAGTGACGCGTAGGCTGATTCTACATCCATTATAAAAACGGTTGCAGCTTTTGTATGTGACAAAGGTCATAACTGTATTATTTTTTTATAAGAAATCATGAAACACATTTATAAAACAGGACTAAACTTCAATCTATAACACAGAGACAGAAACTCTTTTGATATACAACAGAAATTAGAAGTGTGCATGCAGGAGGAAATTACAGGAGTATTTTTTCATAATCTGCCCGCTGATGGAGATGATAGAAATAAGGAGGGATGTCTGATGCGTGAAGAAAATATCGAACAGCAAATGGATGAATTCACTTCGTTTCCACATCAAATTAATGCACCGAATGTCGATAAGAAAAAAAGGAAAGCTCCATTTGTGAACCCATATGGGGTGACGATCGGAGACAGTTACTATGATTCCATGAATTCACCGCTCAATCATTGGAGCGAGGAAATCGATCCAGCTGTCATGTCTGGTGATGAATGGGTACATGAGACCAATGATATCGGTTGGAATACGTCGCATAACCGCAAACTCATGGAAGAAAATTATTATGCCAAGCGAAAAAACTTCTCTCACCCTACGCATGATGCCTCTTATCAGACCGACTGAATCGAGATAAATGACCGATATCTGGGTAAATGACCATACGCGAAACTCCCGGTTGCATATAGTATCAGTGTACCAATCGAGGAGGTGAGCTTTTCATGTACCATTGTTACCCATACGGACGCCGAGGTGGTTATGGCAACAACTTCGCGTTGATTGTAGTGTTGTTTATTTTGCTCATCATTGTAGGAGCAGCATTCTACTGCTAATAGCAGCTGAGAAAGCACAAAAAGCGCACTCCTGGTGTCAGGAGGCGCTTTTTTTGTGCTTTTTACATTTCCTTTTAACCGATAATGATGCGTTCTTTAGGATAATGATAGTTGCCTGTTTTCTTCTTCTCCTGTTTTAAAGTAAACAAGAAGGTCAGTATCCCAATTCTTCCGATGAACATCAGCATCATTAATACAAATTTTGCAAAAGTGGATAACCCCGGCGTAATACCGGTGGACAAGCCAACGGTTCCAAAAGCGGAAGTCACTTCAAACAGGATATCTCCAAGGCTGAACGGTTCCGTAATAGTCAATGCCACCACCGCGGCAAAACAAATGATTACCGCCATGATGGTAACAACAACTGCCTTGATCAAATCTTCGTCATGAATCTCTCTGCGAAACACTCGAACGCGTGTCTGCCCTCTGGCATAAGTAAGCATAAAAATGACCAGGAGTGCGAAGGTCGTCGTCCGAATCCCGCCTCCGACACTACTTGGAGAAGCCCCGATGAACATCAGGGAAGACAGGAACAATTTTGTTTGTTCTGTCAGTAAGCTTACATCCATCGTCGACAAACCGCCACTACGGGTGGTCACGGATTGGAATAAGGCATAGAACAAAATTTCATGCCAGTTTTTATCGCTGAAGAAATGATTCATTTCAAACAGGATGATAAATGCCATTCCAACGATAACCAACATTAAGAAAGTGAAAGAGGTCAGTTTCGCAAACAAAGAAAACTTTTTAGCGTCCAGGCCCTTGGAATTATTGAATAAGTATTCCTTGACTTCAATAAGAACCGGGAAACCAATAGCACCGGCAACAATCAGCAGCATATTAATGAACTGGACAAAATAATCATCGGCAAACGGGATTAGTGATGCACCGGTTATATCGAATCCCCCGTTGGTCATGGCACTGATCGAACCGAAAAAGCCTTGCAGGTATGCCTCTTTCGGAGGATAATATTGTAAAAAATAAGTACCAAGTGTAAGAAAGCCGATAAACTCAATCAACAAAACAACCAGGAAAATCTGCCTGATTAGCCGGACCACACCCTGGAAGGACGTCTGATTCTGGTCGGTCATGATCAGCCGTCGCTCCTTGAGTCCGATCTTTTTCCCCAGCAGCATCCAAATAGCTGTCCCGATACTCATCACACCGATCCCGCCAAGCTGAAGCACAAATGCGAGCATAATAATTCCAGTGGTACTGAACGTGTCGGCTACAGTTATGACGCTTAATCCAGTCACACTGACAGCACTGACAGCGGTAAATAATATATCAATGAACGATAATTCCACTCCCGGCTGATGTGCAACCGGAAGGGCCAATAATATCGATGAAATTGTTACTGCAAATAAATAGAATAAAGCGATCAGTTTAAATGGTGATAGATTGTTGATCGATCGCAAATTCCTTCTGCTCTTCAATGCCATAAACTTTCTCCTTTTCAGACATACTGCGACATTCCCTGCGAGAATCTTCTACCCATTATAGCAGTGTGCTTGGTAAATTTCCTAGAAAATCATAAAAAATTATCGTTTGAACTACAATTTCCTGCCATATTCCATGTAGAATAGAGTTAGTACGATCAAAATTTACAGGTACATAGTTAAATGACAGCGGTAAAGGGATGGAAAACTTTCCCCTACAGAAAAGAATGAAAGGGTTTTCTATTATGTTAAACGATAAAGTGAAACATGAGCTGATTACGATTGTCGGAGCAGCTAATGTCCAGGATAGCAAAGCCAGCCTGCTAGTATATTCGTACGATGCAACGCCGCAGTTCCAATCCATGCCGGATGCAGTGGTAGCACCACGAAATACCAATGAAGTAGCGGAAGTTCTAAAATTGTGCAATGAGCATCAAATCCCGGTCGTTCCACGGGGGTCCGGAACGAACCTTTCGGCAGGTACGACTCCTTTGGAAGGTGGTATCGTGCTCTTATTCAAACACATGCAGGAAATCGTCGAGATTGATGAAGAAAACTTGACGGTAACGGTTCAGCCTGGCTTGATCACACTTGATTTGATCAATGCAGTGGAAGCAAAGGGTTTATTTTACCCGCCTGACCCGTCTTCGATGAAAATATCGACGATGGGCGGCAACTTGAATGAAAATTCCGGCGGGCTCCGTGGTTTGAAGTACGGAGTGACGAGGGATTATGTGATGGGACTCGAAGTGGTGTTGCCTAACGGAGATATCATCCGCACCGGCGGCAAGCTCGCCAAGGATGTCGCTGGATACGATTTGACACGCTTGTTTGTCGGGTCGGAAGGTACACTTGGGGTGATCACAGAAGCGACGCTGAAATTGGTTCCGATGCCGGAATCAAAAAAGACGATGCTGGCTTTATATGAAGATATTGAAGCAGCGGCTGAGGCCGTTTCCAGCATCATCTCCCACCGGATTATACCGACGACATTGGAATTCCTCGACCAGCCGACGTTGAAGGTAGTGGAAGAATATGCACAAATCGGTCTTCCGACAGATGTTGAAGCAGTACTGCTGATTGAACAGGACGGACCTCAAGAGGTGGTCGACCGTGATATCGAGAAGATTGCCGCCCTGTGCCGCGACAACCAGGCTATCCGCGTCGATGTGGCGAAGTCTGAATTGGAAGCCGATACGCTTCGTACCGCAAGGAGAACGGCGCTTTCAGCCCTGGCAAGGTTAAAGCCGACGACGATTTTAGAAGATGCTACCGTTCCGCGGTCAAAAATAGCGGAAATGGTCCGGGCTATCAATGACATTGCCCGAGAATACAAGGTGGACATATGTACATTCGGTCATGCCGGTGATGGAAACCTCCACCCTACCTGTCTGACAGATGTACGCAATAAAGAAGAAATCCACCGGGTTGAACAGGCTTTTGAAGCCATTTTTCATCATGCGGTCGAACTCGGAGGAACTATTACCGGGGAGCATGGCGTCGGTGCCATGAAATCTCCTTATCTCCACCTGAAACTGGGAGAGGAGGGAATAGCTGCGATGAAAGGAATTAAGCAGGCGTTCGATCCCAACAATGTCATGAACCCTGGTAAAGTGTTTGCCAAATCGGAACGGAAACGGGTGGTGGTTCACGCATGATTACCGAACAAGAAAGACAGCGGATCCAGACAGAATTTCAGGAGAAGATGGATTACGATGAACTGCTTAACTGCATGCGCTGCGGATTTTGCCTTCCGAGCTGTCCGACCTATATCGAAAGCGACTATGATGAAGCCCACTCTCCACGCGGGAGAATTGCCTTAATGAAGGCGGTCGTCGACGGGGATATTGAGCCGGACGAAGACGTAAAGCGCTCCCTTGACATGTGTCTTGGCTGCCGGGCGTGTGAGCCGGTATGTCCATCGGGGGTCAATTATGGCCACCTGCTTGAACAGGCACGGGACATCATCTACCAGAATCACGAGTTGTCAGCGACCACAAAGGCCATCCGTAATATCGCCTTCAAAGGTTTGTTTCCGAACCAGGGACGGATGCGGACGGTGACGGGGCTGTTAGGCTTTTACCAGCGAAGCGGTTTACAAAAAGCCGCCCGTCGTACCGGGATTATGAAAATTCTCCCCGATAACCTGGCGGCGATGGAAAAAGTACTCCCGGAAGTACCTTCCCTGAAACAATTGAAAAATCGTCCCGATTATTTGCCTTCCCTGGTCCCGCAAAAGAAAAAGGTTGCCTTTTTTTCCGGCTGCCTCATGGACTCGATGTTCATGGCAACCAATGATGCCACGATGAAATTGCTTCAGCATGCCGGAAGCGAGATTGTCATCCCTGACAGTCAGGCTTGCTGTGGGGCACTTCATGGACATAGCGGGGAAAAGCAGCAGGCCAAAGCGCTTGCCAAGCGGAATATTATTGCTTTTGAAGATACTGGCGCCGACTATATCATTACCAATGCCGGCGGCTGCGGGGCGTTTTTGCATGACTATGACCATCTGCTGAAAGATGAACCGGATTGGGCCGAGCGGGGAAGAGACTTCGCTGCAAAAATTAAAGATATCTCCAGTATTCTGGTCGAGCTTGGGTTCGATGAACTTCCCTTACAGTTGCCCGATCAGATTGTCACCTATCAGGATTCCTGTCATTTGAAAAATGTCCAGAAAACATTCCTCGAGCCCCGTCAGCTGCTCCAGGCGATTGATGGTGTTCAGTACGTAGAGATGAAAGACGCCGACCGTTGCTGTGGTTCTGCCGGAATTTATAATATTGTAGAATCAGAAATGTCGATGCAGATTCTTGATTATAAAATGAAACAGGTGGAAACAACGCACGCAAAAACGATTGTCACCGCTAATCCCGGATGCCTATTGCAAATGAAGCTCGGAATCGAACGAGAAGGATTATCGGACACAATTCGGGCGATTCATATTGTCGATTTACTACTGGAAGCGTACGAATACGCACGTCAGCCTGTTGGTTCCTAAACACAAACATTAAACTGGGGTAATTAGCCTTCCGAAAGCAAAAAATATCGGCCGATCCTTACAAAGGATACGGCCGATAACTCATTTTTTATTATTGTTACTGCCGCGTTTTTTAAACTCTTCCAGCAGCTCTTCTCCCTGGTAGCCTTCTTCAATCAAAAGCTTCAATGTTTTTTCAATTTGATCCTGTCTTCGATCGACGATGGTCCCCATGAACAGGACGTTCATATTATCACTGATAATATTCGTGTCGATTGCCTTTACTAAAAAGGTTGCCGGCTGATTGCTTTCTTTCGTAATTTTCACCTGGACCAGCAGTTCTTCTTCACTTTCTACGTATTCTTCGAAAAACGATTGATAGCTTTGATCCACATAGGCTTCAATCACCCATCGGCCTTTATCGTCTTCCCGGTTGATGATTAGTCCGTCGATGAGTTTAATGCGGCGCTGGGTAATGTCTTCCGCTTTTTCTTCTACTAGATCGAGGGAAACAAGCTTGAACGTTTTCATCCCATCCACTCCCACTTTATGTATCTGATTTCATTATAGATGAGCCAGCCTTATTCGGCAAAAAGTTTCTATTTTACTTCTCTGACAGTCGGCAGCTTCCGTAACCAAAAGTTGAGGTAAAGGGTCCGGGAAATAACTCGCTTTCCGCGGGGAAGACGGCAAGCCTCCTCGAGCTTAAAGCTCTGCGGGGTCTTGTCAGCCCTTCCTTTCCCACTGTAGTCTCGCTATTTCCCTCCCCCTTAGCCTCTTAATTGTTTAACGGAATCCTACTTTGAATTATCTAAACCAATATAGAATACTTGGTAAAGAAATTTACAGTTCAAAAAAGCTTAGAAACATATAGTGTCTCTAAGCTTTTTCCGAACTACACAATTGACTACACTACTTGTGCTTTTTTGACTGATTCTGATGGTGGACGATGCTAACCGCCGATGTAGGACATTTCGATTTTTTCTCGTTTGAGCGGTTTTCCTTCTGCCCGTTCATCAGAATATCGGTCGGTGCGGCCGCTCCATAGTTTGATCAGCTCCAGGATCAATTGGTGATCACTTGCATTTTCTCGAAGCGGCGTCTTGATATCATAGCCTTCGGTTGCGAACAGGCAAGTGTATAGCTTGCCGTCTGCGGATAGTCTGATTCTTGTGCAGCTGCCGCAGAAAGAATCTGTCACTGAGGAAATGACGCCAATCTCCCCACCGCCGTCGAGATAACGGTAGCGTGAGGCGACTTCGCCGTAATAGTTCTGCTCGACCGGCTCAAGGGGCATTTCCGCACTGATGCGGTCGACGATTTCCTGTTTGGAAACGACGGTATCCATGTTCCATCCATTATGGTTGCCGACATCCATGAATTCAATGAACCGGAGGATAATGTCGGAACCTTTGAAGTAACGGGCCATCGGCAGAATCTGGCTGTCGTTCAGGCCTTTTTTCACGACCATATTAATCTTGACCTGGAGTCCCGCTTCCTGTGCCGCTTCAATCCCTTTCAGCACGGGCTTTGTCTTGACGCCACGGCCATTAATTTCCTTAAAGACATCATCTTCGATTGCATCAAGGCTCAGGTTTACCCGGTCAAGGCCCGCCTCTTTCAGCTTCTTCGCCTGCTTCGTCAAAAATACACCGTTGGTGGTGATGGCAATGTCTTTGATGCCATCAATGGCGTACAATCGTTTGATCAGCTGATCGAGATTTTTTCGCAGTAACGGTTCGCCACCGGTGATTCGGATTTTCTCTGTTCCGAACTTCGCGAAGATTTCCGTAAGACGGACAATTTCATCGAAGCTCAACAGTTCTTTGAATGGCAAAAACCGATAATCTTCCCCGAAAATTTCAGCCGGCATGCAGTACGTGCAGCGGAAATTACATTGGTCGATGACCGAAATACGCAAATCTTTCATCGGGCGGTTCAACCGGTCCCGGATATATTGGGTATCTGTCATGAGTAAATCACTTCTCCTTTACTCCTGTTAACAGGAGCTATTCAAACGTTGCCTGGCCAGTGGGATCCTCAAGGAGAATCGCCTGGACGGCATCCCCTGCTGCGAATCCTCTTGTTCCTCCTGGCAGCATAATCAATGCATCGGTATTCGCGAGCGTCGTAACGACTGCTGACTTGTCCATTCCAGCCGGGCTCACCAGCACGTTTCCACCTTCATAATGGATGTACCCACGTACAAATCTGGTAAATGGATTTGGTTTCGGAAAATCTTTTCCAAGGATGGCAGCTATTTTACGATGATACGGTTTCGCCACTCCTGAATAGCGCTGAATGACTGGAAATGTATATAGTTCAAACCCCACATAGCATGCGGATGGGTTGCCGGAGAGGCCGAACAACAGCTTCCCGTCTTTTTCCGCCACAGTGGTGACGCTTCCCGGACGCATCGCTATTTTATTAAACAGTACTTGAGTTTCCAGCTTTTCATAGATTTCCGGCATCAGGTCGAAATCCCCGACCGAAACGCCCCCGGTCGTTATCAGCATATCTACTTCTGCGAAGGCATTTGTCACTGCCTGATAGCACGTATCGAAATCATCTTCCAGTTTGCCGTAATATTGGACAATCCCGCCGGCACGTTCGATTTGGGCGGCGATCATATAAGCATTGGAATTTCTGATTTTACCCGGTTGCAGCTCTTCGTCCACGTCGAGCAGTTCCGTACCGGTCGCGAAAAGACCAACCACCGGCCGCCTGCCGACTTTCACGGTTGGATAGCCGAAAGTCGCGAGTAACGCTTTTACACCAGGATTGATTTTCGCTCCTTCTTCAACCAGTACATCACCGAGTGACGTTTCCGATCCTTTCTCGATGATATTCTGGCCTTCTTCCATTTGCCGTTTGATGGTCATATAGCTTTTGCCGTTCTCTTCCTGTGTCTGGCAGATTTCAAACATCGCCACACAGTCGGCACCTTTCGGGATTTCTGCCCCGGTCATAATCCGGACCGCTTCCCCATTCTCGATTGCCCGGCTTGCGCGATGGCCAGCACCGACTTGTTCGATGACACGGAAGGTTACTGGGTGGTCTGAGCCAGCTTCCTTCGTATCTTCTGCTTTCAATGCAAATCCGTCGTATGGAGACTTATGGAATGGAGGTATTGGATGTGAGGCTGTAATGTCCTCGGCGAGGATGCGGTTTTCGCACTCGTCAATGGCAACCTCTTCTGTCCCGCCGAATCGGGCGTACTCCATCACTTTCGCTACAGCATCGGTTACTGGAATCGGTTTGCGGTCGAACTTCATATCAACAATCCTTTCCGTGTCGCACTTCTATTAAAAATCTTCTTATCTGTCATTCTAACGTAAATTCATCCTATTTTGTAAAATTATGATTGATAGTACAATTTCCCTTATTATAACAGGAGGAAGGTGATATCTATTCTTCGAAATCTTAACGTTTAATGAACTCTTTTTTAAGGCGCTGTTAAACTTTGTTGTTGATTTTTAATAATAGGTTTATTTCAAAACTGGATCGAAAAGTCGAAGACTTGATTTCGAGATATCTAGGGTTCTTTACCATAAAAGTGTCAGGGCTGGCTGGGAAACTACTCGCTTTCCTGTGGGGGAGCTGGCGAGCTTCCTCGGGCTATCGCCCTGTGGGATCTCGCCTAGATCCTTCTCCCACGGGAGTCTCGCAGTTTCCCAGCCAACCCATCCGAAAGGTGAGAGAAACGAACCCCCTGTCAAATTGTAGTTCCATTCTACGTTGCTGAATAATATTTGAACAAAGTCGAGGGCTTTTAGATAGCATTTCATGTTTAGCTCACTCTATATTTGAAGGCTTGCATACGGATGTTTCCGTTCTCTTATAAACGCAAGGAGGTCCGGGAAATTGCGAGACTCCAATGGGAGGATAGTACATGGTGAGATCCCGCAGGGCTTTAGCCCGAGGAAGCTCACCGTACGCCCATGGAAAGCGAGTAATTTCCCGGACCTCCAAACCGTTACTACCGTAACGGAAACAACATATCTCGAAACTGAGTCTTCAGCAAAAGGGAGCTTTTATTGTAAAATCAACACGATGCTTTAACAGAGCCTTTTTTAAAAACGAAGACTGTTTTTTATTGATGGATTAGGGGTAAATTAATGAATAGTTAAATGATGGAGGGATGTAATATGAATACTACATACGACGTGATCGTCATCGGTACCGGGGTAGCCGGGAGTACGGTCGCAGCGAAAGCACAGAAAGCGGGCCTGGAGGTGGCCATCGTTGATGAACGTCCGTTTGGAGGCACCTGTCCGCAGCGCGGATGTGACCCTAAAAAAGTAATGACTGGCATCAGCAGAATTGTTGATGATGCCAGGCGTGTCAAAGGTCTTGGGCTGGACGGTGAGGTATCTTTGAATTGGAAAGACCTGCTGGCGTTCAAAAATGAATTCACCGAACCGATTCCTCAAGGAACAGAGGACAAATTTCAGAGGCTGGGTATCAAGCAATATCACGGGACCGCAACCTTTCTTGATCCCCATACCTTAAAAATCGGCGAGGAAAATGTCACGGCCAAATATATTGTGATTGCAACCGGGGCGAAACCTGCGGACCTTCCTTTTGAGGGTGCGGATCATCTGATATCCAGTGATCAATTTTTCGAAATGGAGCAGCTGCCGGACCGCCTGATGTTTGTAGGAGGCGGGTATATTTCCTTTGAATTCGCCCAGCTGGCAGCACGTCTGGGAAAAGAGGTCCTTATCATCCATCGCGGACGAAATGTTCTCGAGAATCATGATTTTGAAATGACCAACAAACTGATTGAACATACGAAAGATTTGGGTGTGGAAATACACACAAATACGGAAGTAACGAAAATTACAAAACTCGATGGCGGCTATAAAATTGATGTCAAGAAATTCAACCATGAACATGCCATGAAAGCGGATATGGTCTTCCACGGAGCAGGACGGACTCCGAACATCGACCATCTGGGACTCGAGAACGCAGGAATTGAATACTCCAACAAAGGAATTAAGGTGAATGAAAATCAGCAATCCGTCCCACATCAGCACATCTACGCAGCCGGTGATTGTGCCGACACCGGGCTTCCTCCGCTGACACCGACTGCCGGAGCAGAAGCTGCGCGACTGACAAGTCATCTCCTGCATGGGGAAAATCAGGAAGCCTTTCAAAAACCTGTGCCGTCCATTGTCTTTACCTATCCGGCACTTGGTTCGGTCGGACTGAGCCAGCAGGAAGCACGGGATAATCATATTCCGTATGAAGCAGAGTCTAAAACAATTACCAAGTTCTTTACTTATCAGCGGACAAAAGAGCCTGGTGCTTATGCGAGAATTTTAATGAACCCTTCCACCGGGCAAATTATCGGTGCTCACTTTTTATCCAGTGAAGCGGAACACCTCGTCAACCTGTTTGCGCTCGCAATCCAGCAGGGGCTGACGAAAGACGATTTGACCTCTGTCCTCTGGGGCTATCCAACGGCAGAAAGCGATATCCCAAGCTTTTTTAGTTAGCACGGTAACTAAGTAAAAAAACTATAAGCGGGACCCCTGCCACAGGGATCCCGCTCTTTAATGTCAGTAGTTAATTTGTTTCAATTTGATATCCTCAACGCGGCGCTGGATCCGCTGGTGATGAAGCTCTTCCCGGACCAATTCCGCTTTCGGACGTTTGACAATCGATATATTGAAAAATAAGATATTCCATTTCATTTGGTTCATTCCCCTTCCTTAGTTACCCAGTGAGTTCAGCTACGCGCTATCCTTCTCCACATTTAACCATTGCATGAACCGGATCATTTTAATCATCGTAACTCATCCTTTCTGTCTGTTTTTTATAGTTGCAAATGTTTGAGTTTTATCTCTTCCATGTGCCGCTTGATTTCCTGATGATGGCGTTCTTGCCGTGAAAATTCTTCATTGGATTTCTTTTTAATGATAATGGTGAAAAAAAGCATATTAATCCTCATCGTTTTCCCTCCCTTCTTCAGGGACTAGTGATCTGCACCCAACACCTCGTTCGACCAGCTGCTGAATCTCAGCAAGTATTCAATCATTTTATAACTCCTCTCCCTTATGTTTTAGAATCTGGACATATACATCATCTTACGGTCAAACCATTCTTCTTCCGGGGTGCGATGGTATTTCGGATCTTTCGTCCCAGCTGATTTCTTCCTTTTTTCAATTCTGATCGTAAATATAAAAAACGGAATCGTCATGATTACTCACCTCCTTTAAAAGGACTTATTTATAGTTAAGAATGTCTGAAGCATCCTATAACTCCATAGAAAAAAACCACAGGGGGATACCTGTGGCTTTCACGTGTACGTGTATGCCTGAACAGCATGAAACTGCCGTCCAGCACACACCAAATTAAAAAACCACAAGTCAATCCTATGATCGACCTGTGGCAGATATGCACGAATAAATTATAGTCAGAATATTAAAAATTGACGTATAGTGCAGAGGTCGATCGATTGTTGTTATTCAATTGGTTGAAATAAACAGTAATCATTTTCATTGGGTTCGACCTCGCTTTCTCGGAATTTTTTTCTTACACTGGAAATTATATAAAAAGTCCTAACAAAAGTAAAGCCTATTTTTAGAAACACTTGGCTTATCGCCAAGTCCTAATGGCGAAAGCATTAGTGTTTCTTATACTTTTTCCCTTTACAAACTTAAAACTTTTTAAAGTATGAAAATAAGTTATACTATTTAACCGGTTGTTGATGTTTGGGCATCTCCCGCCTGGAATTCAGCGATCATCCGATCAAGTTTCTTCAACAGCCGAATCGCTTCCGAACGGGACATTTCTTTATAGTGGTGAAGCCCGCCAGGCTGTTCATCCATATTATCCGCTTCTGTCACCACCTGCTGGAGATCTGTCCGTTTGCCGTCCAGTTCAAATGGAAGATAACTGTCCGTATGAAGCAGTACAGCCAATGACACTTCCTTCGCGACAAGACGATCTTCGCCGAGCCGGATCAACAGTTTATGAGCGCGCTCTGCCCCTTTGATAGCGTGGATATCGTGCCGCCGGTATTCTTCGTAATCCCACTTTCCATCCCGATACCATTCATAATGTCCCATATCGTGGAGAAGTGCTGCCTTGGCAGCTAAAT
Organism: Thalassobacillus sp. B23F22_16; assembly: GCF_043496955.1. Classification (NCBI taxonomy): domain Bacteria; kingdom Bacillati; phylum Bacillota; class Bacilli; order Caryophanales; family Bacillaceae; genus Thalassobacillus; species Thalassobacillus sp. B23F22_16. Next base: position 123,835 of record NZ_JBIEKD010000007.1, read on the forward strand.
CGACATCGATACCCCGCCTGGAAGCAAGGTCAAATGCATTATAGGCAACGGAGACGGCATGGTTGACACCGGAACGCTGCAAATATTTTTGTGTGACGCGATGTTTGAAAATCGTAACCAATGATACTTTCGACATAGCAACCCCTCCGCCTGAAATTTTTTATAGACTAATATAGCAGTTCGGTTATAGAAATACAAGTAAGTATTATCACTATGCCCTTCTGCTCTGTCTTTAAACGTCTTTGTGAAATAGGGAACATAGCAAATTTTTCTCTCTCAACGTATCTCTGCCTTTGAATTGTATGCGAATGAGCAGAAGATGGTGACGGCAGAAGATCCACAGGGTCAAAAGTACTATTTGACAGGAGTAATGTTTGATAGGCATCAGGGCAGGGTAACTTTTAACCAACACAAAAAAATTATGAGGTGATTAGCTTGAAAGAACTAACATCCTATCAAATACATTTAAATCAATCGGTTACAACCACTGAAATCATCGATATTCATAAATACGTAGCTAAAAGCGATTGCGAAATCTACTTACACCAGGGACAGTTAATTGCGGATGCCAGTATCATGCCGAAGCTGATGTCATTCTTTTTACTGGCGAACACGAAAAAACCGATTAAAATGATTATTGATGGAAATAACGCGGAAAAGGCTCACGAAAAAATCGAGCAGATTTTGAGTAAACAAATCAAACAGTCGGATCAACGCGTTAAGTATTCCGGTTCCATGGCAGAACAAAATATTTCTATCGTTGTGTAATGACTATTGGCTACCTTTTTAAACAAAGGAGTGATCGAACATGGCAGACGATCGCGACGTAGAAATTGAACGAAAAGAAAAAAAGAAAGATTCCAGCAAGGTCGGCGTAGCAGCTATCAAATATATAACGTATTTAATTATTTTCTTCGGAATCTTATGGTTTTTAATTAATTATGTTGTCGGACCTTTGCTATAATTCAGCGATAACTCCTCTTATGAGGGGATTATCACATAAATCATCCTTTTCTCCATCTTAGGACAACGCCCGCCTGGAAATCCAGACGGGCGTTGTTCATTTTTTATGAGCCTGTAATCTGCTCATGCTGAAGAGCAATTATTTTCAAAATAATCGAACGTTTCGTTATAATAGCAGGTGAATACGTTTTCAAAAGGAGTGGAATTCATGTTTGATATCGCCATCATCGGTGCAGGCCCTGCTGGTGCCAGTGCCGCATTGTTCGCCGCCAAAGCTGGGAAAAAGGTGGTCATGTTCGACCATGGTAAGAGCATTACAGCCAAAGCCTGGGTGGAAAATCATTATGGTGTAAAAGAAATCGAAGGTCCTGAATTATTAAAAACCGGCCAGGAGCAGGCAACGAAGTTCGGGGCAGAATTAAAAGAAGAAGAAGTGAATGCAATCGAGGAAAGTGGATCCGGGTATACATTGAAAACAGAGGATAACAGCTATGAAGCGACACACGTCATTTTCGCTACTGGCATGTCGGCAAAACTGGCAGAAGAGTCTGGCTTGACGGTGCAAGATGGTACAGAACCTCGCGTGGCTAAGGTCATCAAAGCCGACGCACAAGGCAAAACCGATAAGAAAAATGTCTGGGCTGCTGGTACCGTCGCCGGCGCCAGCGTCCATACCATCATTACTTCCGGCCACGGCGCCAATGTGGCGATCAATGTTATCAGCGAACTAAACGGTGAACGCTACGTCGACCATGATATTCTGAAATAATCGAGTATGTAGGGGGTGATAGCGAATCCTATCCCCCCTTTGTATTTCCTATAGGGAACTCCACCCCATTTATATCGGCCACGCGACGTAGGTGAGAAATTCATGAAACACGAGGACAACAAAACAAAATAAAAATAACTTATTATACGACTTACTTTCTTTCCCCAACGTCAAAAACAGCCAGCCCGACATTAAAATAAATAGAAGGAGAGACAATACTTCCATATACTGCACCTGTTGATCTGATCCGAGCATTGGGATAACCATCCACCCCATAATTGCAGCCATGACCCCATGGACAATTGCCCCCCACTGTAAACCCGCTTCCACACGAATAACAAGACTCACCACGCCTGCCGCAACTGCTCCGATGATTAACACAGGTACGAGCGTCATATTTACAAACGACAACAAGCTGCTTACATAAAGAACGAGTAAAATGATGACAGACATACGTATCTCGTTGACGTGCCTCTTCTCTTCCATCGTCCGTATTCTCCCTATGACAGAAATCGACAAGATAAGCAAAATAGCCATCAGCATCATCCAGGATGCTATCATATCCACCGCCCCCCACAGCATCCTATGCAGAAAAGAGGGTGGACATGCACAATCACGTAAGGACAGACAAAATCCCTCTTATTTTTCAACAAGAGGGATTTTGAAAGATGCCATTATCGCGGACGGCGTTCTTCTATTTGCTGTGAAACTTCGTATTCATTGAAATACATCCTGCCCCATCCTTTCTATTATTTAATGATCCTTTATCGTGGGCGGCGTTCTTCCACTTCTTTGGAGATTTCATATTCGTTGAAATACATATCCTCACTTCCTTTCCGGGTGCTTGATAATCAGATGTGCCGGCGTTGCATTTCGAGCCATAAGTCGCGATACGGATTCGGTTTCGTTTTATCGATCCATTTTTTTAAGAAGTTCATGTCTATCTCCTCCGTTTGCTTTTCTTAAGTTAATTATAGGTATTTTCCATTTTTTCCATAACGGCCAGCCGAGTGATTTCGTATCCTCCTCTGGACGGAACTTTCTTTCCAACTGAAAAAGGTGCCCGCTTCCTCCTGATGAGGAAACGGGCACCTTTAGTAACGATTAATCGAACCAGCCTTTTTTCTTAAACCAAATGATCATAGCGACTGACAGGGCAATCATGATGAACCAGACAAGAGGATATGCGTATGGTTCATCCAATTCAGGCATATTCTCAAAGTTCATGCCATAGACCCCGGCGATGAATGTCAGTGGCATGAAAATGACCGAAATTACCGTCAGTACCTGCATTGTTTTATTTTGCTGATGAGAAGTCAATGATAAGTAACTGTCCCTTATATCCTGGGTAAGGTCGCGATTTGATGCAATCACATCCGCCAGCTTGATCAGATGGTCATGGACATCGGCAAAGTATTCTTTCCCCTGCTTCATACCATCCAGGTGATGGGAGCTGAGAATCCGGTACAACAGATCACGCATTGGATGGATGGTCTGCCGCATTGTCAGCAGTTCACTGCGCCGGTCGAACAATTGCTCCAGCAGCTTGTCGATGGATAGATTTTGTGTATTATCTTCGAGTTCATTGATATGGTCCTCGATTTCATAGATGATTGGAAAATAATTGTCAACAACCAAATCGAAGATATAGTGCAGTACATAATATTCTTCCCATTGTGGCTGCTCTTTCTTCACCATTCGCATCACATGATTCATCATCGGCAATTCGCTTTTATGATAGGTGATGATAAAGTCTTCACCAAAGAAAATATCGATTTCCTGCTTTTTTAATGTTTTTGCATCAATGGCATGGATGACGATCAACGTGTGATCCTCATAATAATCCATTTTCGGTCGCTGCAGGTCATGGATGCAATCTTCTATCGCGAGCGGATGAAAGTGAAAATAACTATCTAATAGATCTGTTTCTTCCTGGCTCGGACGATCGAAATCGATCCAATACCAACGGATATCATCCCGAGTTTTCAACGGATCAAGGGAAGTATCTTCAACCAACTCTCCCTCTTTCGTATAAGCTATTAATTTCAACATCTGAAAAACCCTTCCTGAGTCAACATTGACTTCTTTTTATATTACCCGACTCGCCTGGTGGCAAACACTTTTTTGCGAAGGGGGTAATTACCCGTGCAAGTATGATAGGATAAAGAGGAAGGATTATGGCGGGGGTGATGGTATGACTGCTGAAGATACCTTGCTCGCAGGCAGAAACGTGACATTGCGAAGCATTTCAGACAAAGATCATGAATCCTTATGGAACTTGATTTATAAAGAGACGGACCCGGAATGGAAAAAATGGGATGCGCCCTATTATCCGCTTGAACCGCACACGTTAGATAGTTTCAGAAGTTATGAGCGTGCACGGAAAGAGCGTTTAAGTGCGGAGGAACCCGACTCCCGATTGATTATTGAAGCAGATGGAGGAATTATCGGAACCGTCAGCTATTACTGGGAGCATAAGCCTTCCCTGTGGCTTGAGGTCGGCATCGGCATTTACCGCCCGGAGTATTGGAATGGTGGATATGGCAGCGAAGCGCTGAAGTTGTGGATTGATCACCTCTTCTCCTCCCTCCCGCTTGCGCGTGTCGGCTTGACGACCTGGTCGAAAAACGAGCGGATGATGCGTGTCGCTGAAAAGCTTGGCATGCAGCTGGAAGGCCGGATGCGTAAATGCCGCATCTACGAAGGGGAATATTATGATTCTATCCGGATGGGTGTGCTCCGCGAGGAATGGGAGGCCGTCCATGGCCCGGCAGTAAACCAAATTAGTTCTAAATCGTGAAATCCCGCACTGCGGGGTTTTTCCTTTTTTAGTGTGGTAGGGTAATAGCGATGGTTACTAGACAAAAAGTGTTCATACTAGACAGTACATACCATATGCTAGACAAAATAAATAACTTACTAGACATTTTCAGAATTGGAGCCAGTCAAACCAAAAAACTGCTTTTAAGTGAATAAAAGCAGTTTTTTTCATGACAAAATGAGGTGAGAATTTATAATTGGCCGTTATACCATTCAAAGTAACCCCAGCTAACAGAAGCATACACACTGATGCCATAAAGGGCCAGTACCATACCGAGGAATACCCAGTCTTTATAGGATACGTTCATGGTCCGGTAGAAGGTGCGCTGCCTGCTGCCTGTGAATCCTTTAGATTCCATAGCGACTGCGGTCCGTTCTGCTTTTCGGATGGCACTCGCGAGCAGCGGGATGACATATCGTTTCAGTTCACGGACCCGCCCGCTGATCCCTCTCCCCCGGTGAACACCTCGGATGCGATGGGCCATGCGGATTGTTTTTAACTCGGTTAACATCAGCGGTAAAAACCGGTAGCCGGCCAGTACGCCATAAGCGATTTTCGGCGACAGCTTCAATTGCTGCATTAAGCTGAGCAGAAAATCGGTTTTATTGGTTGTCAAAATGAACAGTAAGGATAACAGAGCGAAACCCAGCACGCGCAAGGCGAGTGATACGGCAACTTGAAATCCTTCCAGTGGAAAAGTTAAAAACCCAGCCTCTATCAGCCTCCCTGAATGATTACTGCTGTCACTAAAGACAAGCGTCGTCCAGAAGAATCCGAAAGCGATGATAAAGAAAGGGATAAAATAAAGCGCCCACCTTTTAAAAGAAACGTGCCCGAAAAGAAATGTAATGGTTATGATTCCAAGCGAAAACAATAACGGCGTAATCGGATCGAAAACGAAAGCCAGTAAAAACACACCTACAATCAGCGTGATCGCTTTCACACTGGGATTAAGCTCTTGCAGATTCAATTGCCGCCGCTCCTTTCTTTTGCGCTTGTTCCAGCCGGACACGAAATGGCTGTTGTAATTGGTGGTGAGCCAGCCAGCGCTTCCCTTTTTTCCATAACTCCTCAGGAGAACCATCAAAGGCCAGGGTCCCGTTTTCCATGACAAGAACACGGTCGGCATGCTGATCGACCAGTTCCATATCATGGGTAACCATCACCAGGGTCCCACCTTCCTGCTGCCGTTGCTGCAACAGCGCAATAATTTCCTGTGCCGAATGTTCATCCTGTCCAAACGTTGGTTCATCCAAAACCAGCAGCCCCTGGTTCTCTACCATCATCGTTGCAATACTCAACCGGCGCTTCTGACCTTGACTCAACGTATAAGGATGGCGATCCTTGTGCGCCGCTAAGCCATAGTGTTCCAACATGGTTTCCGTGCGTTCTTTTACTTCGGGCTCTGGCAGGTCTTGCAGCCGAAGGCCAAAGGCGACTTCTTCAAACACTGTATCCGCCACAAATTGATGCTCAGGATTTTGGAATACGTAGCCGACTTCCTGCCATAGGGTTTCACTTCGATACTCTTTCAAACGATTGCCGTTCAGTGTGACTGTTCCTCCTGAGGGTGCCTTCAACCCAGCCAGCAACAGACTTAACGTCGTCTTCCCTGCTCCGTTTGCTCCGACAATAGCCACCCACTCCCCTTTGTGGATGGTGGACGTAACCGGATGAATGATGTGTTTATAGCTGACATTTTCCAGGGAGAGATGAGGAATTGCCGACGAATAAGAGACTTTTTTCTTGAAAAATGCAGGCGGAATATGTGGAGAGATAGCTTCTAATTCAATAGGGAACTCTTTTCTATCATTGATTATCCCTCGTTGCATCAGTTGATAAGCCGTCCGAAACAGACGAGGCACCCATATTCCTTCCCTTTGAATCGTCTCATAATGCTCCCGGAATCCTTGTGCTAATGGTCCGTCATAAAAAAGTTTCCCATTACGATTCATTAGCAGGCAGCGATCCACATAGGCCAGCCATTCATCGAGGTTATGCTCGATGATCAGCAAGCCAAATCCTTTTTCCTGCTGAAGGGAGATGACGGTCTCAACAAACGCTTGCCTCGAGTGGGGATCGAGCAGGGATGTCGGCTCATCTAATATGATCAACTCCGGATCCATAGCGAGGATACAGGCTAATGCCAGCTTCTGTTTCATTCCGCCGGACAAAGCCGTAATCGTCGCTTCCTTCACATCGGACAAACCCACCAGCTCCAGAGCCCAGTCCACTTTCGCAGCGATAACGTCAGGAGGCGTGTCGAGATTTTCCAGTCCAAATGCTACTTCATCCTCGACTGTAAGCATGCAAAACTGGCTTTCGGGATCCTGGAACACCACACCGATCCGCCTGCTTAATTCTCCTGGATTAAACGCTTCATAAGGGCGTTCCCTGTAAAAGCGTTCCCCTGTCAGCTTTCCATCTAATTCTTCGGGGTACAGGCCATTAAGGCTGTACATCAAGGTGCTTTTGCCAGAGCCGCTGGGGCCGAGCAGCAACGTGGTTTCTCCTTTAGAAAGGGAAAGATTCAAGCCATCCAAAACAGGCTCTTTTGCTTCTTCGTAGCTGACGGTAAGGTTTTTCACCTCAATTAAATCATGCGGCGCCATGTTTATTTCTCCTATGCTCTTTTCCAAGGGCGAAATTGTATAGCACACCGGTCTTAGCAAGCGCGTCACTCAGTGCTTTTCCTAGCAATCCTGCAATGACCGCACCGCTGATCATCCGGGCAATAAACATCGCAGTTACATAAGAAGTAGCAAGAGCAGCATACCCTGAGATGAAGTAACCCCATACAAAACTGAACAGCGCGGACCCCATACCAGCACCCATCAGTACCCAGACATTGTACAAACGGTAGCGGGTGGCGGCAAACACTGCTTCTGCGCCAAGTCCCTGAATCATACCGGAGACAATCAACATCGGCCCGACAGCGTTTCCGAGCATGACTTCAATGATCGCTGCTATGGTCTCGGATAAAAATGCTGCACCAGGCTTCCGGATAATATAAGCTGCGATAATCGATACGATGAACCAGATACCGAAAATCAAATCATAACCGATCGGTCCGAAAAAGCCGACAAGCAGCTTTCCAACTGGAAGAAACGCCAGATATACCACAGCAAAAACAACAGACAGAACCGACATGACAACGATTTCTCTCATTTTCCAGTTATTCATCGTCATTCTCCTTCTGATGGGACGGGCTGTTGGCTGAAATGGAAGCCGTCATGACCACATGGCTGTTATGCTCCTGAGTGACCGCGAATGCATTTTCAAGTGTCGCGAAAATTTCTCTGGCCTCTCCACGTAGCTTGGTGGCATAATGAATACTTTCCACTTCCAGCCCCCGCTGCTTCGCTGCTTCAATCTGTTCCATGATCATTTCCATATAACTGTCAGAACCAAGCGGGTACAAGGCAAAATCACAGGCGGTGTATTGATCCATGTCATCCTGATTATTCATTTTTGTGTCATCTTCCGACATATACACGTCTCCCTCGGTGTCCCCTGGACAGCCGACGGAATACGTTCCTGAAAAAGCGACATGATGACCTGTTTTGGCAGCTTGGGCGAAAATCGCCTGTGTGACATCGAAGACATGCGGAAGTCTTCCCCTGACACACGTACTGACATCATCCGTTTTCATCCAAACCTTTGACGTATCCACTTCCTCTAAAGCTCCCAGGATGACAGAAACGAAGTCATCAGTCATGGGGTGTACTGAAAAACGGCACCCGACAATCTTGCTTGTTCCATTGCATACTTGGTTTTCCATAAATAACCCTCCAAATTTTATATTTTTCCATATAAAAAACTGCATCCCGCGGGGGAATGCAGTTCGAAGGTATCGTTTATTTATTATACGTGTCACCTAAGACCATGCACTTCCCCACGCTGGTATTATCCAGTTCGGGTTCTAAGGGTCAGAGTCCAAGACTCCTCTCAGCTTACACGCACCCCTAGTGCTCGAAATTCGCTATGCAATTTTTCAGTTATTTATAGCTTAATAGATTTCCAATCCATTGTAAACCATTAAAGCAGAACGTCCCACCAGATTTTGATAGCAGTTCCGACGATCAGTGCTGCCAGAATCCCTTGAAGCAATTTGGTGTTTACTTTCTGACCTGCTTTTGCACCAAGCGGTGAGGCGATCAGACTTGCGATGATCATGATTATCGCAGGCACGAGGACAACCTGCCCCGTCATCACCTTCCCGACAGTGGAACCAATCGATGATATGAACGTTACGGCCAGAGAAGTTGCAATCGTTACGCGAGTCGGTATTTTTAGAACCGTTAACATGATCGGAACAAGCAGGAAGGCACCTGCTGCACCAACGATACCGGCTGCAACACCGACGGAGAAACCTGCCGTTGCGGCTATTGTTTTATTAAAGGTCACCTCTTCAGGTGGTATATCATCCACATTTTTGCGTGGAATAAACATCATGATGGCTGCCAGCAAGGCGAGCACGCCGTAGACAATCTGTATCCCATTTTCACCCATGAATCTTGAACCATAGCTTCCTATGAAACTACCAACCAGGATACTTGCACCCATATAAATAATCAGATCTTTATTGAGATAACCGCCTTTACGGTAAGCCCAGGCACCGGCAATGGTTGCGAAAAACACCTGAACGGCGCTGATTCCCGATACTTCGTGTGCGGTAAAAGCGGCGAATCCCAGCATAGGTGGTATATATAAAAGCATTGGATATTTAATAATCGATCCGCCGATCCCTACCATTCCAGAAACATAAGAACCTGCAAAGCCAATTAGGAATATCGTGACATAAAACCATAAATCCATTTTTTCTTCCTCCCTTTATCTCTATGAAAGCCTTACCAATTGGAAAGGGACAGCCACCCAGCTGTGCTGGTATGTCTGTCCCCCTTTATTCCTTAGCCTTTCTTGATCCAGAATTTGAGGACTTCGTCTTCTTCTTTCTGGTCGACGAGTTCGTGTCCACTGGAATCAGTCCAGGCTGCTAAGTCTGCTTTTGCACCTTTATCTGTTGCGTGGATTTCGAGGATATCTCCGCTGTTCAATTCATCCATCGCTTTTTTTGTCTTTACGATTGGCATTGGGCATGCCAGACCTTTTGCATCTAGTACTTTATTTGCTTCCATTTTGATACACTCCTTTTTTAAAATTAACCGGGAGCCCCACTAGAATGGGGCAGCCCATTAGGATACCGCGCAGCGGTTTGGTCCAATTTCCATTTCACGCTTCTCTTCTTCTTCTGGTGTTAGTTTACCCATGTTCACTTGACGTATTTCCTGATATGCGTTTGGTTGTGGTGGAAGGTTTTCTGTAACCATTTTACGGAATTCGCCTTCATCTTCCACGTTCAGGCCAGTGTTCACTTTGTAAAGCTCACCTAGTGGTGCGGATACTTTACCATCATCCTGTACTTCACTCATGTTAGCGAAGTGGGCAGGAAGTACTTCCAAGTCTTCAGACAGCTCTTTGTAACGGCTGTAAAGTGTGTCGCGCAAGTCGCCGACCCAGTCTTCTGCAAGGCCTGCAAGGTCCGGACGGCCAATGGATTCTACGAACAGGATGTCACCAGTCAACAAGTATTTGCTGTCGATGATGAAAGAAGTAGATCCGATCGTGTGACCTGGAGAATATACAGCTTGAGCGCCAACTTTAGTGGTACCGACTGTAATTTCTGTGCCATCCTCCAGTGCGGTGTAATCGAATTGAACTTCGGTTGCATCTTTTGGTGGCAGCCAGTATTGAGCACCTGTTTCTTCACGAAGTGCACGGCCGCCGGAGATGTGGTCCGCGTGCAGATGAGTGTCTGCAACTTGAACGATTTTTGCATTCTTTTCTTTTGCAAAGTCAAGGTATGGCTGAATCATACGGTTAGAGTCGACGACCATTGCTTCGCCGTCAGAGATGACCATATAAGATAGGCAGCCTTTTCCTAGACGTACGAACTGGTAAAGTTCACCGCCATCAGAAGTATCGCCTACTTTTACCGGCTCGAGGTACTCACTCCAGGCTTTCATACCGCCTTTCAAGTAAGAAACTCCTGTCACGCCAGCTTCTTCAAGCAGATCAGCAACCATCATAGAAGATCCTTCTTTTGCACAAACGACCAACACGTTTTCGTTTGGCAATTTATCCATGATGCTTTCCACGCCATCTAATAGATCAAAGTAAGGTACGTTGATGACTTCTACACTGTCACCTTCGATTTTCCAATCTGCGAACTCTTTTTGGTTACGAACATCCAAAATGAACAATTCTTCTTTATCAATAACTTTACGTGCAATTTCTTGTGCGTTCATTGCTTTTGGCATTGATAACCCCTCCAATTAATGATTTATTTTTCTACGTCGCCTTTCCAGTCTTTCATGCCTGGCGTTACGTTAAATACGTTATAGCCTTTTTCTGCAAGTTTCTGAGCTGCCATGTCACTGCGGCTTCCGGTGCGGCAAATAACATAGACATCTTTATTTTTTTCGATTTCATCTGCTTTTTCATCAATTTCTCCAAGCGGTACGGATACAGCTCCAGGAATGTGGCCGAATTCATACTCCGCTGGTTCACGAACATCAAGAACAGTGATCTCGTCATTCAATTTACCTTCCAGGTCTTCATTAGAAACGACCTGGTCATGCTTTTTCTCTGGTTTATCTTCGGAGTCGGAACTCTTACGAACATAGTGATACAAAACATCGCCATCTTCCTTATATCCAAGGTATTGATGACCCATGTTTTCAGACCATGCTTCCAGATCAGCGATCGATCCGCGGTCGGTTGCCTGGATTTCTAGTACGTGGCCAGGCTCCAGGTCTGTCATCGCTTTTTTCGTTTTTACGATTGGCATCGGGCAAGCTAGCCCTTTTGCATCTAATACTTCGTTTACCTTCATTGAAAATACCTCCTATTATAGATGAAAGTTGATGTGTGTCTGCGGCAAATCGATTACTCGACTTTACCAGTCCAGGACATCATGCCGCCTTCCATGTTGGTAACGTCATAACCATACTGATCAAGGAACTGTGTCGCCTGACCGCTGCGGCCGCCGGAACGGCACACCATGATATGGTTTTTATTTTTATCCAATTCATCTTTACGGAACTCAAGCAAGTGAAGCGGGATATTTACCGCACCAGGAATTTTGCCCTGGCTGACTTCATCGACTTCACGAACGTCGACGATATTCAGTTGTTCCCCTTGTTCCATTTTTTCTTTAACTTGTTCTGCAGTTAAACTATTCATTGTTAGAAATCCTCCTTTTAACCTCTCCAGGCGTTCATGCCGCCTTGGACATTGATCACTTTTTCAAAACCTTTCTTCTTCAGCATGCCAGATGCTGCTGAGGAACGGCCGCCACTCTGGCAGATGACATAGACAGGCTTTTCTTTATCCAGCTGATCCGTCTGCTTTCCTAATTGCTGAAGCGGCAGGTTGTTAAAGCCTTTAATATGATTCGCCTGATACTCGCCCGGTGTACGGACGTCTATGAATTGTTTCCCTTTTTTCTGTTTCATTTCGTCCTTCAATTGTGAAGTTGTAATTTGATCGACGCCTTTAGCCGGCATCAATCGTTTTGCTAAAAAGCCAATGATCAATGCTACTGCTACGATGGTTATAATTGTTTCCATTTAGCATTACCCCTCTTCATTATTACCATAACCCCTATGGGTATAGTTTAAACTTATTTTTTTAAAAGTCAACCCTTCCTTATTGGCGGACTTTTAAAAAAATAAGTGGAGCGGGCAGAGGAAGCGAAAGTGCTCCCTCCATCCCTTTATTTAGTGGCAACAATAAAGTAAACGTCCTTATTGAATTTGCCGACTTTAACAGAGAAACCTGCCTGCTCTATTTGATGAGCCATATCTTCAGATGGTATACGCTCATGAAGCGGCGGACCTTGTTCACCTTCTACCTTTTCCCAATCCAGTACAACAAACATTCCATGTTCAGGAATGATGCGGTAAATTTCACTTAACGCCTGGTCAAGATCCGGCACCTCGTGCAAGACAAAGGCTGAAATGGCACGCTGGAAGGACCCGTCTGGAAAATTAAGACGATCTAATCCACTTTCCTGGCGATCGAGATTTCCCAGTCCTTCTTTTTCTGCGCGTTCCGCCAGCATCTCAAGCATTTCCGGCTGGATATCAACCGCAGTAACACGGTCCTTCGTCGCTTTAGCAATCGGTAATGTCAAATACCCGTTTCCTGCTCCAAGATCGATGACTTTTTCGTCGCCATTCAAATCAAGAAGACGGATGACTTCCTCGACAGGAACGGTTTCCTGTCGTTTTGGATCGAGCAATTTTTCGGCTTTCTCATGGGAAAACATTTTACCGGCCATACAAATTCTCCTTCCATTAAGCCGAAACGGGATAATGACAGTGGTAAGTCTCAGCTGTTTTTACTGTTTCGGCAAATACTTCAAGAATGTTTCTGGATCGAATCCAATGACCCATTGACCGTCGATATTCGTTTGTGGAACTCCCATCTCTCCAGTAGTTTCCACTAACTTTCTCGCTTCTTCCGGATCATTTTCCAAATTTACTTCCTTATAGTTGACACTCATTTGATCAAGGAACTGTTTGACCATGGTGCAATAAGGACATGTGCTTGTTGTATATACCGTTACCATTTACTCCACTCCTTTAAACCTTAGTATATTAGAATGTAAGAGATACATCCGCGTCTTTTGCGAAGTTTAGGAAAGTTGCTGCGCCGCCTACTTCGATTCCGTCAACGAAGTCTTCTTTCGTAAGACCCATAACGTCCATTGTCATTTGGCACGCGATGAAACGTACGCCCATTTCCTGAGCCATTTCAACCAATTCAGGGATAGATGGTACGTTTGCTTTTTCAAAACCTTCCTGGAAGTGTTCTGTCCCTTCAGGCATTGGAAGTTGCTTATGAGCTTCCTTGTGGATCAAGTTCAAACCTTCGAATGTGAAGAATACTGCAGTTTCACCATCGTAAGTTGCAGATGCGTTTGCAATGTTCAATACTTTGTAAGCGTCGAACGCTCCACCGTTTGCTGCGATAATAGCTGTTTTCATTATAAATTCCTCCTTGAGAATGTTATTAATATTTTCACCGTCTAGAAGTTGTTAACCTCTAATACCCCGGCGGGTTTAATACCCTGTAATGTATATTAAAGCATCTCTCCAAAATAGTCAAGGGGGTATGCCTGAACTTTTTTGAACTTTATTCAAATAGGTAAAAACCTTGATATAACACGTATTTCCGGCACCTCTTTCATTAAAACGCGAACAGGACAGGTACCCAACCGCGTATAAAAAAAGGATAACAGAAGAACTGTTATCCCTCAAACATTTAGATTTTACTTTTCGGACCACTATTTCGAAACTGAGTATTAGCAAAAGGGGGATTTACTGGAATAATACAGGCCTAAGAAAAGGATATTGCCCCAAAAGCAATTTTATGACAAGAACGGTAGTACTTTTCACCTAAGTATGTTTACGAATAGATAACAAGCATCTCAAAAAGCACATCGTTTTCCCTCTTTATTGTCATAAAGGGTTATCGCCTGCATATTTCGGGAATTTTATTAACATACTAAAGCAAGGAGGGTTGAACATGATTTGGTTAATGTTTTTAGTACCCCTTGCCCTACTCATCGCCGTTGCGATCTATATTGAAAAAAGAGGCAACCGCTCGATGGAAGACGCGTCTCTTTCGAAAGAAGACAAAGAAATCCTTAATGAAGAATATCTCGACCACGGCGCACAGACCGAGGTCCATAGTCCAAAAAACATGAAGCTTTAACTCCCCCTTTTATCAAAACAGTAGATAAAGTCCCCAAAGGAACGAAATCCATCCGATTTCGTTCCTTTTTTGTTAAGACAAAAAACTTCTATTATATATTCTCAAGATGTGAAATATTGTAATCCCGTTCGGGGAGTGGTAATTTTTAATAGAGAGGAATAATAATAGAGATGAAAAATAATAGAGGAGCTAAAAAAATGAAACCCGTGTTTATGTTTCTTCTAGTGGGTATCGTTCTGTTAATTGGCGGATGTTCTTCTGAAAGCAGTAAGGCAACAGAAGACATGGAAGTAGTAAAAGAGAATGTGACAACGAAAGCAAAGGATGACAAACAAAAGGAAGAAAAACTTCCACATAAATACCAAATCCAGCTGGGAGAGAATACGTTTACGATTGATTTAAAGAAACATTCGATTTTAAATAATTATGTCAGTACGTCCAAAGACCCTCAAGCAAAACTCGAGACAATGAAATTTATACCCGTTACAATGAACGAACACGCTAATAAAGCTTTAATTGAATTTGCATGTTATGAAAATCGTTGTTCCTACATACTGATTGACTTTTCAAAGGAAACATCCATGTTGCTGGCGGATCTCGCTAAATTGGAACAAGTTCAGGTTTCGCATGACAGTCAAATGGCTATCAAATTCGGCAGAACCAACCAGGAGGGAGTCACCACCCACCATGTGGAAGTGGTTGATTTGAGCAACCTTGAAGAAAAGACGTTGACTATTAATGAGGAAAACTTACCGGAAGTTACCTATCAGGGTTACCAGTACCCAATTGAAAATATGGGATGGACATCCGCTGGGGAATTGACGATCGACATTCCAAGAGTCGAGGACTACGCTTCTTACAATCTGGAAAATTGGAAATCTAAAGGTGCACCAACCACCACCATCACGTTAACTATTAACTAGATATAAAGGGGAATCACCATGAATGAAATGATTGAAAATTTGTTAAGTCACCGCTCCATCAGGAAGTTCAAATCAAAGAAATTGAACGAGCAGCAAATCGAAATGATAATATCAAGCGCCCAGCACGCTTCCACTTCGAGCTATATGATGGCTTACTCCATTATCGGGGTGACGGACGAAGAAAAAAAAGCGGATCTTGCGGAAATAACAGGACAAAGCTATGTAAAAGATAATGGCCATTTTCTTATCTTTTGTGCGGATTTGAACCGGGTGACAGTCAAAGCGAATGAGGAAGAATATGAAGCAATGCGGGACAATCTGGAAAACAGCGAACATTTTCTTGTTTCTGCCATTGATGCCGCTCTCGCAGCACAAAATGCGGCAATTGCAGCAGAGTCTATGGGGCTCGGCATCTGCTACATCGGCAGTGTCCGAAATAACATTGCCAGAGTCGATGAATTATTGGATCTGCCAAAACACGTCATTCCCCTTTTCGGCATGGCAATTGGCTATCCAGCACACCACCCGGAACAAAAACCACGCCTTCCGATTGATGCTGTCTATTTTGAAAACAGCTACCGACAGCATGAAGATGTGCTCGATCGTTTCGATGACAGGATCGCTAAATATTATGAAAAAAGATCAGAGAACAACCGTACGGACACCTGGACAGACCAGATGAAACGCCGGTTCCAGAACACAATTCGGATGGATGTCACAGATCATGTTAAGAATAAAGGCTTCAATAAAAAAATAATATTCTTTTCCATAGTAGAACAGCTCTTATCCTGAGCTGTTCTATTATTTTATACTTCCTTCAGATTTAATTGTTAGGCTCGTGTGTACTATAATTAGGATACTTTCAATTCTTTACCTGGGAGGGAAGTTCATGAACAACTTAGATCAAATAGCAACACTCATCCAGGAGGCGAACTCGGTTGCCGTTTTAACTGGTGCTGGAGTATCAACCGCAAGCGGCATTCCTGATTTTCGGTCCAGCGAAGGATTGTGGACGGAAGATCACGCACGTGAATATTATATGTCCAGCCAGTACTTCTTCCAAGACCCGGTGGATTTTTGGAATAAATATAAAAGCATTTTTCGGTTGAAACTGTTGAAAAACTATCAGCCAAACCAGGTGCATCAATTTTTCAAACGACTCGAAGACACTGGGAAAGATATCGCTATTATTACACAAAATGTCGATGGCCTTCATCAGTTGGCCGGAAACAGTCGGGTTGTCGAATACCACGGTACATTAAACAAGGCATCCTGCCCCTCCTGCCAGGCTTCTTACAGCCTTGATTACGTTATGAAGAACGAAATTCCGTATTGTCAGGAACCGGGCTGTGGCGATATTTTGAAACCTGGTGTCGTTTTATTCGGAGATATGATTACAGCACATGATGAAGCGGAAGCGATTCTCGATCATGTCGATGTGCTGCTCGTCATGGGTACGTCCCTTTTTGTCACTCCGTTCAACCTGCTTCCGGAATATGCCTCCTATCGTGGCATCCCTTCTATTATGATCAACGGGGAGCCGACGGGTAAGGATTATTTATTCGATCAAGTGATTCACGACGATCTGAGCAAAGTTGTCGAGGAACTTAGTCCGTTAATCGATTGAAGTGGAACGATTAAACTCGTGCCATAACGGGAACAGCGGTAGAGAGACTTGCAGTATGGGAGTGATATTCATGGATAGAATACAAATCAGCAACACGGACTTGAAAGTGAGTCCGATCGGTCTTGGCACATGGGCGATCGGCGGCTGGATGTGGGGCGGTACCGATGAGAAAGACTCAATCCGCACCATCCATACCGCACTGGATAAAGGCGTCAACTTGATTGACACAGCACCGGTATACGGGTTTGGCCGGTCAGAAGAAATCATCGGGAAAGCTGTAAAGGACTATGGCAGCCGGGATGACATCGTTCTTGCCACGAAAGTCGGTTTGGATTGGAAAAACGAGCAGCCATTCCGGAATGGCAGTAAAGAACGGATCCACCAGGAAATCGATGATTCTCTAAAACGGCTGCAAACGGATTACATCGATATTTATCAGGTTCACTGGCCTGACCCGGTGACACCGATTGACGAAACAGCAGAAGCGTTGAACTACCTCTATAAACAGGGAAAAATACGTGCCATTGGCGTCAGTAATTTTACGCCGGAGCAAATGGATTACTTCCGGGAATCTGCTCCATTGCATACCCTGCAGCCTCCGTATAACCTATTTGAGCGTGAAGCGGAGAATGATGTGCTCCCTTACGTACAGGAAAACAATATGTCTTCCTTATTATATGGCTCCTTATGCCGGGGATTATTGTCTGGAAAAATGACAAAAGACCGCAGCTTTGAAGGAGATGATTTACGAAAAGAAGATCCGAAGTTCCAACAGCCGCGGTTTGAGCAATACTTGAGCGCCGTGGACGAATTGGACAAACTGGCCCAGGACAGGTTTGGAAAACGTGTCCTTCACCTGGCATTGAAATGGGTCATCCAGCAGCCAGGCGCCGACATCGCTTTGATGGGCGGACGCCGCCCGGATCAAATGAATCCGATCGACGAACTTGATTTTGACATCGATGAAGACAGCCTGCGCGACATCGATGAAATTCTGATGCGCCATGTCAAAGACCCAGTAGGTCCGGAATTCATGGCACCCCCTGACAGACAGCAATTAGGAATAAAATAATGGATCGATGGCCGGCTGATTACCAGCCGGTCTTTTTCTATGGAGGATCTCCATAGATTGTCTCCGATAAGGCTTCCGTGTCTCTCTTCCGCCATTATCTTCTCTTAAAGTTTTTAATTTGTCTCCTATATTTTTCATTTTGTCTCTCTAATTTTCCAATTTGGCTCATATACCGGGGGTCGTGTCTCTCATATAAGCTAGTTATCTCTTAAAACAGGTTAACACACGCTTCCTATTTAATTAGTAATTGTGAGATATCACCCATTTCTGTAATAATAAACTACTATCTTCTAATATTATGTTGTATTGGATAGTATTGTATATTAGTATGAAGTTGTTATGTTTTTATTTGGTCAAATAGATTGCTTGAAATCGTTACTATTTTTTACATAAGGAGTCATCATCATTGAAATACATAGTTACTATCCTGTTTTTTTCACTTATTTTTATCGTTGGTTGCAGTTCTGCTGAAGAAAAAGAGACAAACCGCCATGTAAGTGCACAAGGAAGCCCCTCTGCTGAGGAAAAAGAAGAAGCTTCTCCTGAAGATAAGGAAGCGAAAGGAACTGAAGCGGAGGAACTTCCAGCTCCAGAACCCGAGCCCTCGTCGATGACACTTACATTTACTGGTGACGTTCTGTTTGCCATGTCGCTGGAACAAACCGTAGCTGAAAAGGGGCACGCCTATCCCTTCCAGCATGTCAACGACTACTTTTTGAACGATGATTTTACATTCATCAATTTAGAGACTGCTGTCACGGAACGTGGTACGAAAGAGGATAAACTCTACAATTTCCGGACCACACCTGAAGCAATGTCCTCCATGAAACAAATCGGTGTCGATGGGGTCGCGCTTGCGAACAACCACACCCTGGACTATGGGATTGACGGACTGACTGATACGCTGCATTTTGCAGAGGAAGCGGGCTTAGAAACCATCGGGGCCGGCAGGACAGAAAATGAGGCTTATCAGGCATTCGAAACAGAGATACAAGGGAAGCGTGTCGCTTTCTTGAATTTTTCTAAAGTCCTCCCATTTATTGAATGGTATGCGGTTGGTGAACGGCCTGGTGCAGCAAGCGGCTATCAGTTGGAAAGGGTGATCAACATCATCCAGGCGACAAAAGAAAAGAATGACTATGTTTTTGTCCAAATCCATTGGGGGAACGAAAAAGAAATTCAATTTAATGAGTCCGAACAATTATATGCACACGCCATGATTGATGCCGGTGCTGATGGCATTATCGGAAGCCATCCCCATGTACTCCAGGGGTTTGAGATGTATAAAGGGAAATTGATCGCCTATTCGTTAGGCAATTTCCTCTTTCCGGATTACGTAGCGGGAGAAACAGCACAGACAGGTATATTGCAAGTGGAAATCGATGAAAATGAAGCAGCTACCTACAGCTTTCTTCCCCATTTCATTGAGGATGATATAATCAAGCCCCACCCGGACAGCCACAGTCTAGCGACGGCCCTGGAACAGCGTTCCGCTCCGGGAATTACTATTAATGACTCGTTTGAAATAACCGGCGAATAACAGAAAGAGACGCATGAGCAATTAAGCTATGCGTCTTTTTCTTATTTAGTGTACGATGGAAGATAGAAATAGCAGGCTTTGAACGAAAAAACGGAGGTGCGGGAATGGAAGTCATTCTATGGGTTATTATCATTCTTTTATTCTTATTAAGTTTTCTCAGCCTGGTTTTCCCGATTATTCCAGGTACTTTGGCCATTTGGGCCGGCTTTTTGTTATTCCATTTCTTCTTAGATAATAGCGAACTATCCGGCTTTTTCTGGACAGCGATGGTATTACTTACGGTTCTGTTATTTGTGTCCGACATTATTGCGAACAGTTTTTTTGTAAAAAAATACGGCGGCACCAAATGGGGGGAGCGGTCCGCAGCGATTGGAGTCATCGTCGGCTCGTTCATTATTCCTCCCCTGGGGATTCTAATCGTCCCGTTTGCTGCCGTATTGATCGTGGAATTGCTGCAGCAGCGCTCACCTCAGGATGCCTTTCGCGCAAGCATCGGTTCCCTGTTCGGTTTCCTTAGTGGATCAGTCGCTAAAATAGTGATTCAACTGATTATGATTATCTGGTTTTTCATCGCCATTTAAAGAAACTCAGCTTAAAAAATCCAGCACCTTTGCCGGTGCTGGATTTTCTTTATTAATCTCTTCCCATTCCTTTTAAAAACTGCATCAACATCGTGACACTGCGGTTGATTTCCGGGTCCTTCAATGCTTTGGCAAGATCCATGAAGCCGGTTTTGGATTCTGGTTCTTTTTCCGTTTCTTCCAAGCCGCGATTGACGCGGTCGGATAGGTTACGAATTGCATCTACATCCAGCTCCCCCAGAAGGAACATGAATCCAGTGAGGTTTTCCAGCACACCGGAATATTGGTCCTTGTTCAGTTCCTTCGCCATCAGCCTCATCGCATCCTTACGATGATTCGTCAATGCGTACAGGGCTTGCAAAGTATCGGCATCATCCAATGCTTTCAAAAGCTTGATTCCTTCGAGAATTGCATGTTTATTTTCGGATACCGCTTCTTTAATTTCCTCCATATCCCTATCGACCTGTACTTCTTTGGGCACTTCCATCCGCTTGATATTCGTCATCGATTTAGCCATTTTTCTTCACCTTGCTTCCTGGGAATTCATAATCATCCCGCTGCCACTTCCGCTCCACCTGGACGCTTATTTGCGGCTGGCGGTTTCCGCGGCGATGGTTATTCGGCGGAATCGGAGACTTCTCCCCTTTTTTCTGGACAACTTCTAATTTGGCGGCAATTTCTTTATATGCCGGAGTATCGGTGTCCTTATCGACACGGTTGTCCGTCAGGAAGTTGACAGCTGATTTACCATTGGCGCTCATCGGAATATACAATTCTTTTCCTTTGACGCGGTCGGTGATCGTAACGATTCCTGTCGCTTCGCCTGCTTCTGAAATCAGCTTGATCTCTCCACCTTCTTTCAAGCCTCTTTCTTCTGCGAGCTCCGGTGAAATTTCCACCCAAGCACTAGGAGTTCTGCGGACAATACCTTCCGATTCATACGTCATGTTACCTTCATGGAAGTGTTCCAGCAGCCGGCCGTTGTTAATATGCAGGTCATACTCTTCCGTGACATCATATTGAAGCTGGAAATCCAATGGATAGAGCTTCGCTTTTCCGTTGTCAAAATTGAAACCTTCCTGGAACAGCAGCGGCTCATCCGTGCCATCCTCATGTACCGGCCACTGCAGGGATTCGAAGCCTTCCAGCTTTTCATAGCTGACACCGGCAAATAACGGTGCGAGACTCGCAGCTTCCTCCATGATCTGCTCTGGATGGGTGTACTCCCAGTCAGCTCCAAGCTCTTTAGCAATCAGCTGGATGATTTCCCAATCCGGTTTCGCATCATACATTGGTTCCAATGCCTTGTACAGGCGCTGGATCCGGCGCTCTGTGTTCGTGAATGTGCCGTCTTTTTCCAGGCTGGCACATGCAGGCAGTACCACATCAGCGTACTCAGCTGTTTTTGTCAGGAAAAGATCCTGAACAACCATGAAGTCCAGTTTTTCAAAACCTGCCGTAACATAGTTGATGTTTGCATCAACAATACCGGTGTCTTCCCCTTTAACATAGAAGGACTTCAGCTTCCCTTCATGCATTGCTTTGATTTGTTCATGGTTATCCATTCCTGGTTCTTTCGGAAGATCGACATCCCATGCTTTTTCATATCGTTTACGTGCATTATCATCCGTTACGAACTCATAGCCCGGGAAGTAATTAGGCATGCTTCCGAAGTCACTGCAGCCCTGGACATTATTGTGTCCGCGCAGTGGGTAAGCACCTGTTCCTGGACGACGGTAATTTCCAGTGATCAAGAGCAGATTGGAAATTGCTGTACTTGTATCACTTCCGAGCATATGCTGCGTGACACCCATCGCCCAGCAAATTGCAACTTTATCCTGCTCTGCAATTTCTTTTGCGAGATCCTTCAATTCCTCCTGCGAGATACCTGTCAATTCTTCCGCATACTCCAGGGTATATTTTTCAAGGCTTTGTCTGTACTCGTCAAAGCCATCTACCCATTCGTCAAGGAAGTTCTTATCTTCCCACCCCTGATCGAGGATATATTTCGTAACCGCGGATAACCAGACAAGGTCGGTACCTGACTTCGGCTCATAAAAACGATCGGCACGGCGGGCCATTTCGTGTTTTCTGATATCAAACACGAACAGTTTCTGCCCGAACAGCTTATGGGAACGCTTGATGCGGGAGGCCAGTACCGGATGTGATTCTGCTGTGTTGGAACCAATCGTCATGACAAGATCCGCTTTAGCGATGTCATCGATCGAGCCGGAATCACCACCATGCCCGACGGTTCTAAACAGCCCCTTTGTAGCCGGGGACTGACAGTAACGGGAGCAGTTATCCACGTTATTTGTTCCAATTACCTGGCGGGAGAGCTTCTGCATCAGGTAGGATTCTTCATTTGTCGCTTTGGAAGATGCGATGAATCCTAACGCATCCGGACCGTACTCTGCTTTAATTTCTGTGAAACGTTTAGCGACATATTGAATTGCTTCATCCCATTCCACTTCTTCAAAATGATCGCCACGGCGAATCAAAGGCTTTCTCAGACGTTTTTCACTATTGACATAGTCCCAGCCGAAACGCCCTTTAACGCAGGTAGCAATGCCGTTTGCCGGAGACTGGGCGTGAGGTTCGACTTTCAGCACTTGACGATCCTTTGTCCACACATCGAAGCTGCAGCCTACACCGCAATACGTACAAACGGTCTTTGTCTTCTTGATACGGTCTTCGCGCATTTTGGCTTCTGTATCGGATACAGCCAGTAACGGCCCATATCCGGATTCGACTTTTTTGGTCAAATCAATCATAGAACGGAGCAGACCTGGTTCCTGATCTGTCAGGTAGCCTGCTTCCCCTTCCATGTCTTTTTCTAATAAAGCGTTACAAGGGCAAGCGGTTACACACAGCCCGCAGTTCACACAGGAAGACTGGTCGATGGAAACGTCATTATCCCAAAGGACACGCGGTTCTTTCCGGTCCCAATCGATGGTGAGTGTTTCATTGACAACAATATCCTGGCAAGCCTCGACACAGCGGCCGCACAAGATACATTGGTTCGGGTCATAGCGGTAAAAGGAACCGGAGCGATCGGTTTCATAGGAAGTCGGTTTGAATTCCCGTGATTGATGTTCCAGTCCGAAATCAGAAACGGCATTATGTATTTCACAGTCGCCGTTGTTGTAATCACACACCGTACAATACAGTTCGTGCTTCTCCAAGATCGTATCCAATGCCTCTTTCTGGGCATCATGAACTTCTTCGAGGTTGGTTTGGACTCGCATACCTGCTTCGACTTTAGTTCCGCAGGCACGGGTCAGTTCACCGTTTACCTGGACGATACATGTATCGCACGTTTCAATTGGTCCTAACGATTCGTTATAACAAATCTGCGGGATATTTTCCCCGGTGGTATTGATAAGATCCAATAGATTCTGTCCTGGATCTGCTAAGTATTCTTGACCGTTGATCGTGACAACGGTATGGTCACGCTCTAACATACTATCTTCCTCCCCTACTAGATTGATGGAAGTAATTTTAATACTAGGTGAAGTATAAATTTCCCATTATATAAACTACTAACCTTTTCGAGGAGCACTAAAACCTATTTTTCAAAAATAACCGGCCACATTTCTACAGGGTTCAGCTGATAGCGATTATTTTCGCGGTACATGAACTGCTGCATCACCCATTCCCGGCGGATTGTTGCATAATCGTCATGAAAGGTTTTGATATAGTCATTGACCTCTTTTTCATCATAGACTTTCCCTGTTTCAAAATGATTTACATAGTAGCTCAGGATTACGAGTTTCTTTTTCAACTGGCTCGGAATCTGTTTCAGTTTACCGTCTGAGGTGACGAAGTTCTGAACGACTTTCTGTTTTTCCTGTGCCGACATTTGCAATTCTTCATTTTTCAAAAAGTTCTCCTCCCCAATTCGTAATATGGCAGTTGCCATGAATTCCAGTTTCTTTTCATCCAGATGGAAATAAATCGTATTCATATCCCGTCTCGCATACACCATGCCGGTGTCTTTCAACTTGGCGATATGATGTGTGATGGTAGGTGCCCTTAACCCCAGGCGATTGGCGATTTCCTGGCCATGCATCGGCCCTTTTTTCAATAATGTGATAATCCGTATCCTTGTCACATCTCCAACTGCCTTATGAAACTTCACCATCTTATCCAGCTGCATAAACTCAACCCCTAACATTAAATGCTCATCTAATTAGATGGTATTCTAATTAGATGAAATTGTCAATTGGAATTTCGAGATTCTTATAATGGTATGGTGGTTGGGAAAACGGTGAGACTCCAGTGGGATGAACATGAGCGGTGAGATCCCGCAAGGCGAAGCCTGAGGAAGCTCACCACATGCCCATGGAAAGCGATCCGTTTTCCCAGCCACCATAATCTCTAGTAAACTTTTGTTTAAAGTGAAGAGCAAACGGTAATTAAGATAGTGAACAATCATGAGAAGGAGCTGATTTCAATGAAACCATTTATTCGCGAATACCAGAATGATGAAAAAGTAGTCGAAGATGTTAAAAAGTTAAAAGATAAAGGAATCGATAGCAATAACGTTTATATTCTCACGCATGACGATGACCGCACTGACCGTTTAGCAAGCAATGCAAATGCCAACAAAATCGGTTTCTCCGAACAGGACTTAAAAAATTATGTAACGAACATGTTCAGCAAAAAAGGCGATGAACTACGAACGAAGCTATCTGAAATGGGCTTCAGCGATAGTGAAGCAGACAGCTATGAAGAAGAAATGGATGTAGGAAAAGTTCTTCTGATTGTCACGGAGACAGATAACGTGGAAAACATTATTGCTTAATGGAAACGAGTGGGCTTTCCACTCGTTTTTTTAGTAAACACCCCGGAGCCCTCCAAAAATTGGAGGGCTCCGGGATTTATTTTAATAGGTGGTGAACCAGATTAATTTTTGGAGACGGTAAGTGAGGCTCAATAAGAAATTCAGGTTACTTTCATTTTCCTCATAAGCTACGGTGTATTTTCCACCTTGATTACTCCACATTTTTTCAAAGTAATCCCTTACCTCTTTGATCACCTGCTCGTTCTCAGGGGCCTGTATCCTGACGTCTGCTTCCAGGTTCAGGTTAGATAAATTACGGCGAGTATAGTTGGCAGATCCTGCGATGATGGTATGGTCTCCCTCAACTTTATCGATATAAAGCATTTTGGTATGGAATTGCTCTTTATCGACATTATACCAGCGAATATTAAGATTGTTATTTTCCAGATTCATTAGTTCTGCAGCTACCGGAAGGTTCGGAAGTCCCGTTTTTGTGTTACCGAATGCCGTTTTATTAGGATCGAGGATAATATTGATCGTTGCCCCATTTTCAGCGGCATTCTTTAACCTCTCCAGCACCTTTCTATCAGCAAGATAATACATGCCAAGCCAGACAGTGTCATTTTTCCGGACTTTTTCCAGGTCAGCCAGGATAGCATTATAAATTTTACGTTCAGTAAGAAACTGTGCATTAATGCTTCCTGTCTGCTCTTCAAAAGAATAACTGTCAATGTCCGGGTAATCTACTTCACCTTCTGACGAATAATCGACAACAGCTTTTTCCGCTTTCAAAATATCTTTTTGAATCGGACCTTTCATTTTAAAGGCGACATTTTCATGATAGCCGCTTGCATCGTGGGGATTGGCCGTGGAAACCATAGCCGCATCCTCTGTCACTACCACTTTTCGGTGATTTGCTTTGATATTCATCATCTTAACGTAAGAACGGAAGGTAATATCCGGGGCCTCTTTAGCCATAGGGTTGCCTATCCAGCCATTTCCCTCTTCGCCGAACCATTGAAAAAAGGTCCGGTAAACGGATGAATATAATGGATTCGAATCCCGAAGCTCACTTAAGCTTGTCATGACAACATCCACATCATTTTTTCGCAGCCGTTTGATAGCTTCGGGCTGATAGGAGTTATACACCGTATTGACTTGATCCGTTATAAATACAGCCTTTAAATCTGGGTGCTTTTCTTTTTGCTTGATAATAGCATCAGCCAGTTCTTTGAATATTTCTGGGAAATCATGGTTACCATCGGTGTAGCCATTGAATAAAAACATGTCTATCACAATAAACTCTTCCGCTTCTGCAATCATCTCATTGATTTCTTCGAATATTTCCAGCTCATGAACCGTTTTTCCTGTCTTGTCCTGATAGGTCAGATCCTGGAAAAATTCGATGTTCTCCATATCATGTACATTGCCTTGATAAGACAGCCCCACCGGGAGTGCTTTATAGGAAGTATTGTAAAAAATCACAACGGCCACCCACAGTACCACGGCCAGAAAGACCCAACTACGCTTTTTCTTAAGTAGTTGTTTAAATGTAATTTTTATTTGATTAAGTTTGTTTTTCATTTATCCTTTTCCTTTAGATTTTCATAACAACGCTCGCAATATAGTTTGCCGTTCTCATACATGCCATTCAAAAAGCCGTTTTCACAATATATTTTTTTATCACATTTAGTGCATTGACCTACTAGTTCCTCCATTAATAGAATCCCCCTCTTTTCACCATCATACTATATTCCCTTTTTTAAAAATAAAAAGAGTCTGGGACATAACTAGCCGAAAATAGTAAAAAAAGGGTTCCGATTATCGAATTTTGATGACCGGAACCTTTTTTACTGAGTCAATCTCATAATTGGTTAGACGGTTTCCGTTTCAGGCCGT